>DATHCZ010000199.1:0-9993 GCA_035319265.1 Methyloceanibacter sp.
AACCCCAGATGCAAGGAGATTGAACGCGCGTACCAAACACTCGAATTTTGTGGTCATGGATTCCGGCTCTCGCTCACGGAGCCTGGCATCGGGCCGCGCTTCGCGCGGACCCGTTGGCTCGCTCGGCCGGAATGACAGCGCGAGTGTCATGCCCGCGAAAGCGGGCATCCAGTAAACACCGATCTCAGACATGAATGTAGACCGGATTGCCCGCTCAAGCCGGTCAATGACGGCCGAGGACGGATAGGGTTAAGCGAATTCCAGGATCACGGCGTCGACATTGAGACTGTCGCCCGGCTTGGCCAGGATCTTCGACACCTTCGCGTCGCGCTCCGCCTTGAGCACATTCTCCATCTTCATTGCCTCGACCACGCAGAGCGCGTCGCCAGCCGCGACCTCCTGGCCCTCGCTGACCGCGAGCGACACGACCAGTCCCGGCATCGGACAGAGCAGGAATTTCGACATGTCGGGCCGGATCTTTTCCGGCATCTGTGCCTGAAGCTCGGTCTCGCGCTCGGTAAAGACCCGCGCCGCGACCTCCACACCCTCATAGGTGAGATGATAGCCGTTCAGAATCGGGCGCACCTGCACGGCGATGGGTCTGCCGTCGATCGTCCCCTCGAACACGGGCATGCCGAACCACCAGGAGGATTGCAGCGTCACGCGCCGGTCGGGCTGGTCGTCGGCATAGATGAACACCCGCGTCTGCCCGTCGACCCCGCCGGCAACCGTCACCCGCACCCGCTCTTCGCCAAGCTCGACGCTGCGCTTCTCGGCGAAGCGTACCGGCTCCCCATGCATTTGCTGGGTGATGGCGCGCCGGCGCTGATTGCTGAGATGATCGATGGACGCGGCGACCGCTACCAGCACATCGCGCGCGTGGCCGATCGGCTTCGGCGGCTTGAAGCCTTCGGGAAACTCCTCGGCGATGAACTTGGTGGAGAGCCTTCCCTCCCGCCAGCGCTCGTTCCGCATCAAGACGGCGAGAAACGCAATGTTGTGGCGGAAGCCATCGATGGCGAAGGCATCGAGCGCGGTCCCCATCGCGTCGATCGCCTGACGACGCGTCGGCGCATAGGTAACGAGCTTGGCGATCATGGGGTCGTAATAGACGCTGATCTCGCCGCCCTCTTCGACGCCGGAGTCGAGCCGGGTGATCACCTCGCCCTCGACGCCGAGCTTTGGCGGCCGGTAGCGGACGAGCCGGCCGGTTGAAGGCAGAAAGTTTCGCGTCGGGTCCTCGGCATAGACGCGCACCTCGACCGCCGAGCCTTTCAGCTTCACGTCCTTCTGCTTGATCCCGAGCTTATTGCCGGCGGCCGAATTCAGCATCTCCTCGACGAGATCGAGCCCGGTCACGAGCTCGGTAACGGGATGCTCGACCTGGAGACGCGTGTTCATCTCCAGGAAGTAGAAATTGCGGTTCTTGTCGACGATGAACTCGACGGTGCCGGCGGTGTCGTAGCCGACCGCCTTGGCGAGCGCCACCGCCTGCGCTCCCATCGCTTCGCGCGTCTTCGCATCGAGGAACGGGCTCGGCGCCTCCTCGACCACCTTCTGATTGCGTCGCTGGATCGAGCATTCGCGCTCGCCGAGGTGGATGACGTTGCCGTGCTTGTCGCCAAGCACCTGAATCTCGATATGGCGCGGCTCCTCGATATATTTCTCGATGAATACGCGGTCGTCGCCAAAGCTCGACTTCGCCTCAGACTTCGACGAGTTGAAGCCCTCCTCCACCTCTTTGCGGCTGTGGGCGATGCGCATGCCCTTGCCGCCGCCGCCGGCCGAGGCCTTGATCATCACCGGATAGCCAATCTGATCGGCGATCTTGACCGCTTCCTTGGCATCCTTGATTACGCCGAGATGACCCGGCACCGTCGAGACCTTGGCCTTGGCGGCAAGCTTCTTCGATTCGATCTTGTCGCCCATCGCCTCGATGGCCCTGACATTCGGCCCGACAAAGACGATGCCGGCCTCCTCAAGCGCGCGCGCGAAGGCCGGATTCTCCGACAAGAAGCCGTAGCCCGGATGGATCGCCTCGGCGCCGGTCGCCTTGGCTGCCGAGACGATCTTGGCAATGTCGAGATAAGACTTTGCGGCCTGGGCGGGGCCGATCGGCACCGCTTCGTCGGCCATGTCCACATGCAGCGCGTCGCGATCGGCGTCGGAATAGACGGCCACCGTCTTGATCCCGAGCCGGCGTGCTGTCCTGATGATGCGGCAGGCGATCTCGCCGCGATTGGCGATCAGTAGCTTCGAAAACATATGGTCCCCGCCCCGTATTGGCTGGTGCTTTCTAGAGGCTCGCTCGGGGCGAGTAAACTAGAGCATGATCGGTAAAAAGGTGGAACCCGCTATTCCAAAGAAGCCGCTGCCCAGTCAATGGGCTGAAGCGCGGCCAGCCGCCCTATTCAGCCGCCGGAGCAAGCCGGTTGCGCCGCCGCTCCCGCCGTGTCGGGGGGACCTCATGGCCCGCATCTGGGACGGCCGCGGCAGCGGCCGCCAAACCGATCGCCCGCGTCTCCGGCGAAAGGACTCCGTCGATTGGCTTGGGCTCGCCCGGGAACAGCATGCCCGCTTCCGCCTCGGCGTCTTCCTCGGCGAGCGTCTCGGACCTGGCCTCGTGCTGGGCACCGGCCACCGCCTCGGCCGCGCGCTCCCGTTCCTTCACCTTCTGATGGTCGCGGGCGAGATAGGTATAGACGGCGGGCGTCACGAACAGGGTGAATAGCGTGCCGATGGTCATGCCGGCGGCGATGACCAACCCGATGTCGAAGCGGCTCGCGGCGCCTGCACCGCGCGCGATGAGGAGCGGCACCATAGCCACGACCATGGCTGCCGTGGTCATCAGGATCGGCCTTAGCCTGATGGCGGCGGCATGCTCGATTGCGTCGCGCCGCCCGTAACCTTGGTTCTGTTGCAGCTTGTTGGCGAAGTCCACCATCAAGATGCCGTGCTTCGAGATGAGCCCAATCAAGGTGACGAGCCCGATCTGCGTATAGATATTGATGGTGGCAAGCCCACCATTCAGCGGCAGGAGCGCGCCGAAGATCGAGCAGGGCAGCGCAATCAGGATGATGAGCGGATCGCGGAAGCTCTCATATTGCGCAGCGAGCACCAGGAAGATGATGACCAGCGCGAAGACGAACGTATAGACGAGCGTGTCGCCTTCCTGCACGAACTGCCGGCTCTCGCCCTGGAAGTCGTAGGAGAAGCCCTCGGGGAAGCTCTCCGCCTTCTTCTTCAGGAAATCGATGGCCTCGCCCACCGTGCGACCCGGAAAAGGCACCGCCGAAAGCGTCGCCGAGTTGAGCTGCTGGAAATTGGTGAGCGCGTTCGGCTGCACTGTCTTCGTCACCGTGGCGACATTGGAGAGCGGCACCAAAGTCCCGGCGCTCGCGCGGATCTGGTAGCGCGTCAGCCAGTCCTCGTTCAGCCGGTACTCGCGCGGCACCTGCGGGATGACCTGATAGCTCCGCCCATAGAGATCGAACAGGTTGACGTAGTTGCCGCCGAGCAGCGTGGCGAGCGAGTTGCCGATATCGGCCATGGTGATGCCGAGACGATTGGCCTTGTCGTGATCGATATGAAACTCGATCTGCGGCGTCTCGAATCTGAGGTCGGAGTCCGAGAAGATGAACAGGCCGCTTTCGCGCGCCGACTTCTCGACGTCTTGCAGCACGTCGGCGAGTTGGCGGAAATCGCGCGTGGTGGTGATGACGAATTGCACCGGCGGGCCGCCGGTCGATCCGGGCAGTGCCGGCGGCGAGAAGGAAAGCGCGAGCGCCGTCGGCAGGTTCGAGATGCGCGGCGACAGCTCCTGCAATATCGCCTTCTGGTTCCGCGTCCGCTCGCTCCACGGCTTGAGCAGGATGCCGGCGAAAGCCTGATGCACGTCGCCCATGCCGTTGATGGTGAAGACGTGTTCCTTCTCGGGGATCGTGCTGTAGGCCTGATAGAGTCGCTGGGTCGCGTCCTCGAGATAATCCAGATTGGCGTATTGCGGCGTCTTGACCAAGGTGAAGAGGATGCCCTGATCCTCCTCCGGCGCGAGCTCCCTCTGCGTCGTCATGTACATGAGCACGCTGCCGGCGATCAGCCCTAAGAGCACCAAGACCGTGACGGGGCGGTAGTTGAGGGTCCGATGCAAACGTCGCTGGTAGCGGCCCTTCAAGCTCTCGAACCTGCGATCGAGCCAGCCGGTGAGCCCGCCCTTACCTGAATGATGCTTGAGTAGCTTCGAGCACATCATCGGCGATAGCGTGATGGCGATGACGCCGGAGACGATCACGGCGCCTGCGAGCGTGAAGGCGAACTCGCGAAACAGCGTGCCCGTGAGACCGGAGACGAAACCGATCGGCGCGAACACCGCCGCCAAGGTGATGGTCATGGCGATGACGGGGTAGACGATTTCTCGCGCGCCGAGCAGAGCGGCTTCGAGCGGCCGCTTCCCCGCCTCGATATGCCGGTAGATGTTCTCGACCACGACGATGGCATCGTCGACCACGAGCCCGATGGCGAGCACCAGCGCGAGCAGCGTCATCAGGTTGATCGAGTAGCCGAGCCCGGCGAGCACCGCGAGCACGCCGATCAGCGACAAGGGGATGGTGACGATCGGAATGATGGTCGAGCGCAGATTGCCGAGGAACAGGAAGATCACCACGATCACGATGATCGCCGCCTCTCCCAGCGTCTTCATCACCTCCCACAGAGAAGCGCGGATGAAATTGGTGGCGTCGTAAGCGATCGCTGCATCAAGACCGGGCGGCAACTCCCGTTGGATCTCGGGGAAGGCCTTGCGCACGTCGGTGATCACCGTCAGCGGGTTGGCCGTCGGGGTCGCATAGACGCCGATGAACACCGCCTTCAGTCCGTCGAACACCGAGGAAGAATCCGAACTTTGCGGCCCGAGCTCGATCTCGGCGATGTCGGAGAGGCGAACGAGCGAATCGCCGCGGCCCATCACCACGAGGCGCCCGAACGCCGACGGGTCGTCCAACGAGGTCTTGGCATCGATATTGGTCTGCACGTAGTCGCCCTTCACCTGGCCTGGCGCCGAGGTGAAGTTGTTGGCGGCGAGCGCCGCGCGCACGTCGAGCGGGGTGACGCCGAGCGCGGCCATGCGATCTGGATCGAGCCAGATTCGCATGGCAAAGGTCTGCCCGCCGAGGATCTGTGCGTTGGCGACGCCGTTGACGGTCTGCAACTTCGGCTGCACCACGCGATTGAGATAATCGGTGATCTGCGACGATGTCATCACCTTCGAGTTGAAGGAGAGATACATCAGCGCATAGCCCTCTCCCGTCTGCTTGGTGACGACCGAGTCGTTCGCCTCGCGCGGCAGGATGCCCTTCACCTGGGCGATCTTCGACAGAACGTCGGTCATTGCCCGATCGGGATCGGCGTCGAGCTTCAGGTTGAGCGTTACCGTGCTCACGTTCTGAGTCGAGGACGCGGTGAGCGTGTCGATTCCTTCGGCGCTCGCCACGGCCTGTTGGATGGGCACCGTGATGAAGCCCTGGATCAGGTCGGCATTGGCGCCGGGATAAGTGGTGGTGACGGTGATCGTCGTGTTCGATAGCTCGGGATATTGCCGGATCGGCAGCTTGAACCCGGCCCACGACCCGATCAGCAGGATCATTAGGCTCACCACGCTGGCAAGCACAGGCCGTTTGATGAAGAGATCGGTGAAATGCATGGGCGGATTACTGCTTCGGCAGCTCCGCCGGAGGCTTCAGCATTTGGCTGTTGTCGATCTTGATGGCGGCGCCCGGCTGCAATTTGAGTTGGCCGCTAGTCACGACCTCATCCCCGGCACTGACGCCTTCGAGGATGGCGATCCTGTCGCCCTGCGTGGCCCCGACGCGCACGAACCTCCGCTCGACCGTGAGCTTCGGCTCAGCCGGTACGGCACCCGTAGCGTCAGCGGCAGCCGCCGAAGCGACGCCATCGCTCGAGGCCGTGGGCGCCGGCGGAGCGGGCTGCGGGGGCCCCTCTTTCACCACCCATACGCTGTCGCCGTAGAGCGTATAGGTGAGCGCCGTGCGCGGCACCGTGACCACATCCTTCGGCTCGCCAGCAAGCACGGCGGCGTTGGCGAACATGCCGGGTAGCAGCTTGCGGTCGGGATTGGGAATCCGGCCGCGCACCATCAGCGTGCGCGAGTCCGACGACAGCCGCGCATCGAAGGCCTCGACCTCGCCGTTGAATGTCTCGCCACGAAAGGCATCGACCGTGATCTCAATCGGCGAGCCCTCCTTGAATCGTCCCATGTCGGCCTCGGGCACCGGGAAGTCGACCCAGATCGGATCGAGCGCCTGCAGCCAGACGAGAGCCTGGCCTGCCGTCACATATTGACCCCTCTCGACATGGCGCAGCCCGAGCCGGCCGGCGAACGGCGCGGTGATGGTCTTCTCCGCGATGATCGCCTCCATCTTAGCTACGGCGGCCTGCGACGAGTCGCGTTTGGCGATGGTGGCATCGAGAGTGGCTTGCGAGACCGCCCCCTGCTTCACGAGCTTCGATTGGCGGTCGTAATCGAGATTGGCCTGCTGCAGCGTGGCCTTGTTGTTGGCGAGGTCGGCCTCTTCGACCAAAGTGTCGAGCTGAACGAGCCTGGCGCCCTTCTGCACGTCGTCGCCTGAGTCGAAAAAATAGTCGGTAACCTGGCCGGCAAGCTGCGGCGCCACGTCCACGCCCTCAATCGCGAACAGCGTGCCGATCGAATGGACTCGATCGGTCCACCGCTCGGTGACCGCCTTCTCCGCCGTTACCGTGGCCGGCGGCGGCGTCATCTTGCCGATGAACTCGGCGATCATCTTCGGCTTGAAGACGAGGTTGAAATAGCCAACCCCGCCCAGGAAGACGGCAAGGATGACGGCGGCAATGACGAAGCGCTTGATCATCTAGCGTTGCTGTTCGGAAGCCCCCGATTGGCCCCCATCGACCGTGTCTTTAACCTTGGGAGAGGGCAAAATTGCGCCTCAACCGACGCAAGAAAATAACGGGATAGCAGCCTCTTGGCTGTTTGCAAACGACTTCGGCGTCATGTTTGGGCCGCGAGTCCGCGTTAACCTAGCCGCTCGCGAAAATGTGTCCTACGGGATGTGTCAGCGGCACGAACGCGGTCGGGCGAATCGCTTCAACCTGGCCGCTCAGCGCGGGAACTTGCACCGTCATGCTATAAACCGGCCATGACCATTACCCTGTACGACGTCAAGGAATCTCCCCACGCCAGGAAGGTTCGCCTGCTTGCGGCGGAGCTCGGCATCCCCTTGCACAGGGTGCCGTGCGATCCCCGTATCGGGGAAACTCGCACGGCCGACTTCCTTGCCAAAAATCCGAACGGCAAGATACCGACGCTGGAGGATGACGGCTTCGTCCTGTGGGAATCGGCTGCGATCATGAAATATCTCGTCGCCAAGCGGCCGCAGAGCGGGCTCGACGGCAAGGATGGAAGGACGAAGGCTCTCATCGACCAGTGGCTGTTCTGGTGGGCGTCGGGGCCAGAGGCGGCGATCGACTCGCTTGCCTGGGAGCTTCTCATCAAGCCGATGGTGCTGAAGCAGGCCGGCAACGATCCCGGCATCGTTGCCGACGCTTACGCGCGGATTGACCGCTACCTCCCCGTGCTCGACACACAGCTCGAGGGCCGCGATTACATCGTCGGGCCGCTCAGCATTGTCGATTTCGCCATCGGTCCACGCTTCGACCGTGCGCCGGACCTGCTCAAATTCGACATCACGCGCTACAGGAACATCGGCGCATGGCTGAAACGCCTGCGCGCCAAGCCTTATTGGCAGGACGCCTGAACCTCTGAGGCGAGGTCAGCAACCCTTCTTGGCTTCGGCCTTCTTGATGGCGAGCACGTTGTGGCGCTCGGCAGCGTTGAGCGGCACGTCGCCCATCTTGTCGAATTTACAGCCGGCATTGCCGAAGGCGTCGATGGCCTTCTGCGTGTGGAAGCAGTAGCCATTTTCCTTGTAGATCGTGTTGCGCACCTCCCACAGGATTTGGCAGCTCAGTTGCTTGAGGTCCGAGGCCTTGAAGTAGTCCTTGTTGGTGCAGCCGATCAGCTCGTAGCAATTGGCGCTTGCCGGGGAAGGCGAAGCGATCAAAGCAGCGCCGGCGGCCGCGAGAGACAAGGCGGTGGCGGCAAGAGCCACGAGCCCCTTCCCTCCTCCAACATTTGCAGATGAATGCAGCATGGGATCCTCCCAGGATTATTCGTTTGGTGCCCGCTCACAGACAGCCGAGTGCGCGTTCTTGCTTCTTGATGGCAAGCACGCGGCTCTTATCGGCATACGAGAAGGGAATGTCGCCCTCATAGTCGTACTGGCAGCCCGCATTGCCGAAATAATTGATCGCCTTGGGGGTCTTGAAACAATAGCCGTAGGCCTTGTAGATCGAATTGCGCTGCACCCAGAGGTCATCGCAGATCCCAGCCTGAGCGGTCGTCGCGGCACCAAGCACGCCGAGTAGACCGCCGGCAAGGCCGATCAAGACCAGAAGAATCGACGAACGCATCTTTGCCTCCATGCAAGACTGATCGGCGACGACAATACTGGATTTTGTCTGTCGCCGGAATGACGTGGACGCGCGTCTTGTTAGCGATACTAATCGCCGATAAAGCCTAACGAACCGGCGATGTCGTTATGCGAAGCCGCGGTCCGGCTCTGGCTCGATGACGAGGACGTGGAGGCCTGCGCGTCGGCTTCCTCCTCCGACAACCTGCTTTCGGGCGGCGGCGCGGGGAAGCCAGCCGCGCTGCCGAACAACGCGGTGGCCATCTTGTTATCCAGCCCGTACAGGTCGGCAAACGACGAGACCTTGCCGGAGTCATCGACCACCGCCGTGAAATAGACCATGTGCACCGGGATCTTATGGTCGATGGCGATCGGCTTATTGACGGCGCTGTCCCAGAGCTCCTTCACTTGGTCCGAGGACCAGCCCTTGTCCGCAGCGAGAAGCGTCTCGGCGAAGCTTTGCGGCTTTTCCATGCGCACGCATTCATGTCCGATCGCGCGCATCGGCTTCTGGAAGTATTTCTTCCGATAGGCCAGCGTGTCGTGCATGTAGACGGTGTGCTTGTTGGGGAACATGAATTTCACCTTGCCGAGCACGTTCTCCGGCCCCGCGCTCTGGCTGAAGGTATAGGCGAGAATGTTGACGCGGCCCCAGTCGACGCGCGCCGGGTCGACCGGCGTTCCGTTCAAGCTCACCGAGAGCTTGTGAACTTTCAGAATCGACAAGTTCCCCTCACGCAAGGGCGGAAGGAGGTTCTCCGTCACCACCGTCTGCGGGGCGGTCCAATCAGGATTGAACACGATGGTCTTCATGTCGGCGGTGAACACTGGCGTCGCGTAGGCCAGCGTGCCGACGAGGGTCCTGTCGGCATAGACCGGCTTACCGTCCTTCACCACGTAGAGCATGAACTCCGGTGAATTGTTCCACACGTAGAGCGGGCCGAGGTCCTCGGGCATCCAGCGCCAGCGCTCCATGTTGATGACGATCTTCTTGATGTCGCGATCACTCACGGGCTTACCGCCGATCGTGCCTTCCGCCCGCGCGCTGAGTAGTGCCTGGCGAAGACGTAGGAATTGCTCGTGCTTCGGATGGAGCGACTGGAGATAAAGATCGGGCGACGGCGCAGCCGCAATTTCGCCGAGGACGGCTTTTGGATCGCGCACGGGCGGAACCTGATCCAACAGATTGCTGATGGAAGAGGGATCGAACCGGCCGCCGCGCGCAAAGCGGGCGTATTTCAGGATGGCAAGATCGAGCTTGACCTCGGCGAGGGCTGCGGCCTCCTTGTTACTCGGCAAAGCGTCTGCCTGAGGTAGCTCGAAGGACGAGGCGGCGAGTCCCCAATCGTCTGCCTTCTCGATCTCGAAAATTGCCGCCTGCCCCCTCGCAGAGAAGCCCATGTCCGTTATCCACAGCGGGCCCCCTTCCCTCGCCCCATAGAAGGCCTCGAGCGCCGCGAGGTCGTCG
>DATHCZ010000200.1:0-7879 GCA_035319265.1 Methyloceanibacter sp.
CGCGAGCCTCTGGTAACTTTCTCTTTCCTTGCTACGATCCTCGCTCTGTTCTTCACGCTGCCCAGCGTGCTCGCCCGCGCGGAAGAGGTGCCCCCGGGTTCGAACAGGACCGCCTACGTCCAGCCCGGCGACATGAATACCGGCGCGCTCCTGGTTCAGTCCGGCGAGGACGGGGGCTTCGTCGAGGCTCCTCGGCTCAACACCGACGCGGCTATCACCGTCAACGGCACCATCGCCCGCGTCGTCGTCACTCAGCGCTTCGAGAACCCATCCGACCGCTGGCTCGAGGGCATCTATGTGTTTCCCCTGCCCGAGCAGTCTGCGGTCGATGCGCTTCACATGGAGATCGGCTCGCGCGCGATCGAGGGAGAGATCAAGGGCCGCCAGGAGGCTCAGCAGCTTTACGAGGCGGCGAAAGATAACGGCGAGAAGGCGAGTCTGGTTGAGCAAGAGCGGCCCAACATCTTCACCAACTCCGTCGCCAATATCGGCCCGCATGAATCGATCGTGATCCGCATCGAATATCAGGAGACGGTGAAGCAGGAGGGCGGCGTCTATTCGCTGCGCTTCCCGCTGGTGGTCGCGCCACGCTACAATCCGGCGCCGAGCAATATCGACGTCGTGGACGGCGGCAAATATGCGCCGAACGATCCGGTGCCTGATCGCGACCGCATCACCCCGCCGGTGCTCGATCCCGCCAAGACGCCCAAGATCAACCCCGTGTCGATCGAAGTGAAGCTCAACGCCGGTTTCGTGCTCGGCGACGTCACGAGCTCCTTCCATAAGATCAGCCTGAACCGGTCGGGTGATGAGACGGCGACCTTGAGTCTCGCCGATGGCACCGTGCCCGCCGACAAGGATTTCGAGCTTGTGTGGCGTCCGAAGGCTGTCGCCGTTCCGCAGACGGCCCTGTTCCACGAGCTCGTCAACGGCCAGGATTACCTCCTCGCCATGGTCACGCCGCCGTCGCTTGATCAGGCGCCGAAACAGTTGCCGCGGGAGTTGATTTTCGTGATCGATAATTCCGGCTCGATGTCCGGCACCTCGATCAACCAGGCAAAACAGAGCCTATTGCTCGCGCTCGGCCGGCTGCGTCCCGGCGACAAGTTCAACGTGATCCGTTTCGACGACACCATGGACGTCTTGTTCAAGAGCGCCGTCGACGCTACGCCTGAGAATTTGGTGACGGCCAAGAATTTCGTGTCGGGCCTTGATGCGGAGGGTGGCACCGAAATGCTTCCGGCGCTGAAGGCGGCGCTCAAGGATGCCGATCCCTCCGACACCGGCCGGTTGAGGCAGATCGTGTTCCTCACCGACGGCGCGGTGGGCAACGAGTCCGAGCTCTTCCGCGAGATCGCCGACCACATCGGCCGCTCGCGTCTGTTCACCGTCGGCATCGGCTCCGCGCCCAACACCTATTTCATGCGGCGCGCGGCTGAGCTCGGCCGTGGCACCTTCACCGAGATCGGCTCTGAGGATCAGGTGCTCGAGCGCATGAGCGCGCTCTTCGCCAAGCTCGAGAAGCCGGTGATGGTCGGGCTGAAAGCTTCGTGGCCCGACGGCACAACGGTCGAGACCTGGCCTGATCCCCTCCCCGATCTCTACGCTGGCGAGCCGGTCGTTCTCTCAGCAAAAGTGTCCTCGATGAACGGCGAATTGCATTTCTCGGGCACCTTCGACGGCAAGCCATGGACCGCAGCGTTGAAGATCTCCGATGCGATCGACGGCGCTGGAGTCGCTAAGCTGTGGGCAAGAAGTAAGATCGCAGCGCTCGAAGCCAAGGCCTACACCGATCCGAACGCCCAAGGCATCGACAAGGCGATCGAGGCGGTTGCTCTCGAGCACCATCTCGTTTCGAGCCAGACGAGTCTCGTCGCCATCGACAAGGTGAAGTCGCGGCCCGACGGCGAGGGTGTGTCGAGCGTCGACATGCCGCTCAATCTCCCCGACGGTTGGATTTATGACAAAGTATTCGGCTCGCCGACGGGACTGCCACGACAGTACAAGGCAATGGCTCCGGGCAGAAACCAATCGCTGGCCCTGATGCCCTCGGCCGCGGGTGCGCAGAATTATGCATTCGACGGCGGAGAGGCAGCATCTCCCCCTGCGGACGTGACGCGAGTGCCTGACGTCTCGACAATGCCGGCCGATGTAGCGCCCGCGCCTGACGCACCGCCGCTTCCGGCCGGCGCCAGTCCTGACGTCGATGCGACGGTTACCCCGAGCGTCTCGGCCGATGGAGACGCGGAGGCGCAAGCTCCGCGGTCCTATCCGCTCTTGCCGCTGACCGTCGTTCCGAAGCCTGACGCGAGTCCTATGGCCTCGCTCAAGGCGCCCAACGACATCAACCAGCGCCTTGTCATCCTTGCTCTGTTGCTCACCATCCTAAGCGCGGTGACGCTGGTCATGTGGCGTTACCACCGCCGCGACTATGCCTCCCCGCGGCGGACTGGGAGGAGGATCTGATGACGAATCGGGGGTCGAGTCAGTTCCTCCTCCTCTTCCTTCGCCCGAGCGTGCGGCTCGGGTTGAGGATCGGGGGCAGCATAGCTCTTATGGCTTTGATCGCGCTCGCCGCAGCCGGCCTCGTCCCGGTGCTGCATCAAAGCGCTTGGGAGCATGCCCTGGCGGGCGATACGTCGCAGCAAGCATGGCCGTGGGAGAGCGCGTCACCGCCGGCCCGGACCGAGGTGCCGCGACTTGGCTTGAGTGCCGCCCTCAACGAGGGTAGCCCTGAGGTGGAGATCACATCCTCCGAGCCGCAGCACGGCCGGGGCGATCATTTGTCTCGCCAACAGCTTGGCGACGTTGCAATCGGAGACCGCATCACCGTCACCGGAGCTGACGGATCATCGCGCGATTATCGCGTGACGGGGCGCAAGGTCGTCGATCCTGATCTTGCTGAAGGTGACAGCGTCGCTCCGACGGGAGGCACGGTTTCAACCATCACCTGCTGGCCTCTCGACGCGGTGACGAACTCTCTCCGTCTCATTATCCAGGCAACGAGAGTCGATCAGCCAAAGGTGCCTCAGCGGAGCGCCGAGCAAAAGCTGTAGTTGGGGGCGACGGCTCGCCTTGTCCTATTGCACCTTGCGGCGCTTGCTGGACTTCTTCGGCGGTTGGACAGGGGCAGGCGTGACGGCTTCGGCAGTTGGCTGTGCTGCCTGCGTGCCGGAAGCCTGTGCGCCCGACGCTGGCGTTACGGTGGTCGCGGGGGTCGCAGACCCTGTCGCGCCTGGAGCGCCGGCCGGCAGCGCCGCCGAAGGCTGCTCGGTCTGCGTCGATGATCCGCCTGGCGCTACCTGCGGGACGAGACCAGCGGCCGGCGCCGTCGGGCGCCTATCCTCGTCGATCTTGGCCTTCAGCTTGTCGAGGCCCGCGCGATACTCGGCGCCGATGAATCCATCGAGCGCGAGAGCCTTCCAGCGCTTGAGCGGGCTCGATCCGGATTCATAGCCGAAGCTCCAGGTCACCTTGCTGCCGGAGCCGGAGGGTGACACGTCGAACGCGCTCGTTCCTTCGAGCCCGTTGAAATTCACCGCAAGCTCAAGCGTCTTGTTGGGATCGGCATTGGTGATTTCCATGCTGCCGGCGCCAATCGACCTCACCTGGCTGACCCAATCGATGCGCGCGCCCTTGCCCGATTCGGGCCCGGAATAGGTGAGCTGCAATTGCGGATCGCGGGTGGCCCACGGTGACCAGTCGGTGAAGTGGTGCAGATTGGCGAGATACGGAAAGACGGCGGACTCCGGGGCGTTGGTCACCACCGATCGCGCCACGGTCACATGGGAAGGGAGGCCGACGGCGACGGCCGCCAAAATCCCGACGAGTGCCGCAAGTCCAACGACCAACCGCATCATGGGACGCATCACCTCGCCTCCTTCTCGTCGAGTTTTCGACCGCCGCTAGCCCAGAGGGTGGCCCTCTTATCCCGCGATGTCACTCGCTTTTTGAGAGAAAACGATTACAGTCCGCTCGTCAACAAAGAGGGAGGGCTGGAGATGAATCTAACACCCCCGTCGACAGCGGTCGCCCTGATCTCGCTGATTTTGGCGGCGTTGGCCATCATCGGCAAATTCGTGGCAATTCCCTTCATCAGCGAGCACGCTTTCTGGGTCGCCATCATCGCTTATGTCGTGCTGGCGGCCGGCAATGTGTTCAGAGGCGTCTAAGCCTGACGCGGTCCTCCTCGACCGCTCTCTCCCCTCACTATAGCCGAATAGGCAAAGAGGATCAGGGCTGGCCCCGAAATACGAGCATCGCGCCGAGCGCGATCAGCGCGAAACCCGCGCCTTGCGTCAAGCTGAGTGGCTCATCGAAATAGATCCAGGTGAAGAACGCGAAGACGATGAGGGTGATGACCTCCTGTATCGTCTTGAGCTCCGCCGGCGAATAAACCGCGCTACCAAGCCGGTTCGCAGGCACAGCGAAGCAATATTCGACAAAGGCGATGCCCCAGCTCGCCAAGATGACGACGACGAGGGGCACCGCCTTGAATTTGAGATGGCCATACCAGGCCACTGTCATGAACACGTTCGAGCAGGCGAGCAATACCAGCGGGGCAAGGTAGGGCCAAAGCCCCGGTGTAGCGAGCGTCATGGGAGCCTTTCACGCGATAGGATAAGCCTTGTCTGGCTGGTTTGCCGACCAAACCCAGACTGACGTCCCATCTGTGGCGCGTGCAAACCCCTTGCGCAAGCGGATGGGCCGGCGCGAATAGCCCGCCCATCCGTTGCAGCTTCTAAAGATCGTCGTCGTCTCTTGCCCAAGAGGGCCGATAAGGCTGAGGGCTGCTACCCGTCCCTGAACCTGCAGGCGGCGATGCTGGCCTTGGCGGGTTCGACGGAGCAGGAGAGCCGCCCATGGGGCTTGCGGGCTTTGGCGCCATGCCGCCGGAGGCGAGGCCGCTGGAGGGCGGCGTCGTGGGCCGGACGGGAGCAGGCTGCGGCGCTGGGCCCGCTGCCGGTTTCATGGGCGCCGGGGCCGCCGGTTTCGGCGCGGGCGCCGCGGCTGGCTTCACCGCAACAGCCGGCTTGGGCGCCGGCATCATGGGCGTTGCCGCTGGGGTCTTGGCGACTGCGGGCTTCCGAGCCGCCGCCTTGCGCGCCGCGGGCTTCTTCGCCGCGGACTTACGGGTAGCCGTCTTGCGCGCTGCGGTCTTACGTGCCGGCGCCTTTTTCTTGGCGCTGGTTTTCCGAGCGGCACTCTTGCGCGCGCTTGCTGCTTTCTTGGCCGCCGCCCTACCGGTCTTGCGCACGGTACGCGCGGCCTTGCGCGCGGTCTTGCGGACCGTGCGCCCGGTCTTCCGCGCGCCTCTGCGCGCGCTTGCTTTACTTGCTGTGCGTTTCTTCCCACTCGTTTTCGTTGCCATGGCTTCTGCTCCGATGCTGCTCTGTTTGCCGCACTCGACCGCTCAAACGGGCGCGTACCTGCGCGAATCAACGCTTCCACTTGGTCCAAGCTTGCCGTCCCACATCGCGAGTCAATCGTTTTTTCGCATTATACGCAGATCGACCCACAGATCGCGACAGAAAGTGGCAATGCGGCGCTTCACTTTGTGCGAACACGAGAGCCCTTCGCGCCTCCAACTCACCGCGGGGTGGTACCGTCGCCATCACTGGCGGTTGCAATCGCGTCGAGAACGTCCTCGATTGCCATGCGGTGGCGAAAATCAGGGTCGACGAAACGTGCCTTGACGAGGCCGTCCTGGCCGACGACGAGGGTCGCCGGGATTGGCAAAAACCATCCGCTATTTCCTTGGAATCGCTCAAGATCAATGCCAAAACTCTGATAGGCCTGCTTGATCTTCTCACCCACCCAGAAAACGAGCCCAAGGGTCAGCGCGTAAGCGAGGTCGAGGTCGGTCAGTACGCGAAAGGGCAGATCGCGGACCCTTCGCAAGTTGTCGGCAAATCTGCCCGTCTCGGGGACGATGGACACGACCTCGCCACCCGCGGCGACGATATCGGGATAGGCGCGGGCGAGCGCATGCAGCTCGAGCCCGCAATAGTCGCACCACGGACCGCGATTGAAGCTGATCACGAGCGGACCGTTGCCGATGAGCGATTCAAGCTCGACGACATGGCCGTCGCTGTTGGTCATCAGGAAATCGGGAAGTCTCTCGCCGATCGCAGGCACGTGCGCATCGGCACCGTTCGCCCTGATGCGCTCCACCAGTTGATCGTAGGTCGCCTCGAGATCGGGAAGCAGCCGACGCGACGCGCCGAGATAGAAGTCGAGGCGCGCACCGAGCGGTGCTTGCAGCGCATCCGCCTCCTGAAATGCCTCGCTGAGCAATTGCTCGAGGGATTTCGCTTCGGTCAAGAGCCTCTCCTTTGAGCCGGACCTGCCACTGACGCCGGCCATCGATGCGGCTTAAGGTGGCGACGCATTGGGGGGCATCTGCTGCAGCGCCTGGTCGAAGGGAAGAGGCGAGATCTTGACACTACCGGTGAAGGGATAGTCGAAGGCAATGGCGAGCAGAAGCGAGAGCGCAACAAGCGCGGCAAGCGCGGCCGTCATCAGCGTCTGCGCCAACAGATTCGACGCCCCGAAAAAGGCCGGATAGCCCAAAGTGACGCCGGCGCCAACGATCAGCACGAACCAAAGCAGCCCCGACATCGAGCCGTCTGCACCGTCCAGTCGCTCGTTCCGATTGTCCGCGATCACCGCCAGAAGCCTGAGCGCCGCCTGGTAGACCATGAGCTGCCTATAGCCTTGAGGCTCTAGTTCGAAGATCGCCGTGCTGAGCTGATCGAGATCCTTGGAAGCATCCTCGCTCGGCTTTCCCCGCGCCATGGTCGGCCACTCATATTTGCGGACATGGTCGGTATAGGTGATGAGGAGCTGCCTGACCTTGGCGCCTGCCTCGAAGGGGAGGGCGACCGTAATGCGATGGAGGTCGACCGCGGCCTTGGCTTCGTTGCGAACCGCCGTCTCGGTATTGCGATACTCATCCCACACGGCGATGACGACGAAAGCAAGCAGCACGCCGTAGAACAAACCGACCACCGCGAATTTGAAACCCGCCACCTCATTGTTGAGCTTGAGGCGCTCCACGCCCGAGATGGTCCGCGTCAGCAGCATGAGGCCGATGGCGAAGATCTCGGCTGCGGCCGTGAGGGCAAGCCCTACGATCCAGGTCGGCACATGGTTCATCACATCGATCAAGGGAGTCGCGCCCCAGAGCTGTTCCGCCACCCCTTCTAATGCAAATGCTTTTGGAAATCAGCCCGCTAGCGTTGGCCAGAAACCCTCTTCGTCGCTCGATAACGAGCGCTAGCAGGGACTTCCATCCCACTCTCGCAGCGGCCATATTGGCTCTATGCCTCATCGCATTGCCAGAACCTTCGGCTCGCGTGCCGAGCCGCGCGCCGTCACGGGCGAAGCCGGCTTGCCGCAGGGCGGTTTGCCGGACGGCGCCGATCGCCGGCCGCCGGGGTTCGGCGAGGCGCCGCAGCCGCTGATGCAGGAGCATCCGCTGGTGACCGGCACCGGCGGACCGGAGTTCGTGCCGCACCGCCCGCCCCGGCCCGAGAAAAGCGAGGGCGGCATTCCCTTGCGCATCCAGTCGGAGCTCGAGCCCAAGGGCGATCAGCCCCAAGCCATCGCCGAGCTCGTCGCTCAGGTGAACGCGCATGAGCATGACCAGGTGCTGCTCGGCGTCACCGGCTCAGGGAAGACCTTCACCATGGCCAAGGTGATCGAAGCGACGCAGCGCCCTGCCCTCGTGCTCGCTCCCAACAAGACACTCGCTGCCCAGCTCTATGGCGAGTTCAAGAGCTTCTTTCCGGACAATGCGGTCGAGTATTTCGTCTCTTATTACGACTACTACCAGCCTGAGGCCTACATACCGCGCACCGACACCTATATCGAAAAG
>DATHCZ010000201.1:0-2851 GCA_035319265.1 Methyloceanibacter sp.
GAGCGCGACAAGCGCGCGGCGATCATCGTCGCCGAAGGCGAGCGGCAGTCTGCGATCCTGACCGCGGAGGGGGCGAAGCAAGCGGTGATCCTCGCCGCCGAGGGCCGCCGCGAAGCCGCCTATCGCGACGCCGAGGCGCGCGAGCGCTCGGCCGAGGCCGAGGCCAAGGCCACGCAGGTGGTGAGCGACGCCATCGCCAAGGGCAGCGTGCAGGCGATCAACTATTTCGTCGCCAACAACTATGTCGGCGCGCTCAAGGCGCTGGCCGAGGCCAAGAACCAGAAGGTGATGATCCTGCCCATCGAGGCGTCGTCGGTGATCGGCGCGATCGCGGGCATCGGCGAGATCGCGCGCGAAGCCTTCTCCGGCAACAGCGGCGGCGATCAAGCCTCGCCTCCTGCCGCTACCCCGAGGCCGGCAGCACCCGCGCGGCCGCGCGGGGGCTCGGTCCCATCGGTCTGATCACGGAGAGAAGCCATGCACACGATTGCTGAGCTTGGCGCGTGGAATTGGATGATCCTCGCGGCCATCCTGTTTGTGCTCGAGATCACAGCGCCGGGCATCTTCTTCATGTGGTTCGGGCTTGCCGCCGTGGCCACCGGGTTGATTGCATTCGGCTTCGACGTCGGCTGGCAGTGGCAGCTCGTGTGGTTCTGCCTGCTGTCGCTCGTCGCGGTCGTCGTCGCGTGGAAATATCTGCGCAAGTACCCGCTCGAGAGCGAGCGCCCCCTGCTCAACGAGCGCGCCGTGCGGCATATCGGTGAGTCGCATGACTTGATCGATCCGATCGCGAATGGGCGTGGAAGCGTCAAGATCGGCGATTCGATCTGGCGGGTGACGGGACCGGAGCTGCCAAGCGGCGCTCGGGTCACCATCGTCGGTGCCGATGGCACGCTGCTCAAGGTCGTGCCAGCCGCGACAGCAAGCGCCGCTTAGCGACAGGGCTCAGGCTTCGATCACCTCGACGGAGGTAATCTCGTCAGGCACCTCGGCAGTGGCGTCGGGGCGCGGCCACAGTGCCGTGCCAATGCGGTTACGCCCGCTCCCCGTGACGGTCACTTCGGCGAAGCCGACGGCGGTAAATTTATCGGCGACCTGCTGATTGGAGGCCACGCTTTGGAAAACGCCGAGCCTGATGGTGGCGCGGTAGCGTGCGCCCTTGCGCACTGTGTAAATGGCCATTAAGTCGGCGCCTCTCTCAAAACGATGATTGTATATCTATATTATACACGTTTTGCGTGTCTGGAGGATATGGAGGCCTATAGAGCGGCGGCAAACCAGCGCGCAATGGCTTCCCGACCCGTCGGATCTAGAGTGAGGTGGAGTTTGGTGCGGCGCAGGAGAAAATCCTCCGCCGTCATCGCATCCTCCGCTTGGACCGCGTGTTCGAGCTCGGCGCGCGTCACGCCTGGCGCGATCTCCTCCGCCGCTCTGGGAGTAGCGGCCATGCGGGCGAACAGGGCTTGGACCTGGTCGCCATAGGTTAAGGCGAGGCGGCGGCGCGTCTCGTAAGCGAGACTCGCCGGTCCGCGCTCGGCACGGGCTAGCAGCTCGGCGCGGGAGAGGCTGCCGCCAGAGAGAGCGACACCCTTGGTCCAAGGCCCACTCATCTTGGCGCCGAGGCTTGCGAGCCTATCGAGCACCTGTTCGGCGAGAAGGCGATGGGTGGTGAGCTTTCCGCCGTATAGACTCACGAAGCCGCCCAGACCGTTGGCGGCGGAGGAGATCGCCGCGCTCCGGCTGACGCGGCTCGGGCGTGTCGCCTCATCGTCGTGCAAGGCGCGCACGCCAGACCAGGTGAACGCTACGTCGCCGCTGGTGGCCGGGCCGGCCGCATCGGCAAAATAGCGGTTATAGGCGGCGAGCAAATAGGCCTCCTCCGCCTCCGAGCAGACTGCTCTTCCGGGATCGCCCTCGTGCGGCACATCGGTCGTGCCGACGATAAGGAAGCGGCCTTCGAGCCAGGGGATGACGAAGATCACACGTTCGTCCTCGTCTTGCAGCGTATAGGCATCCTTCAGCTGAGGCTTAGGCATGGCGAGCACGATGTGGCTGCCGCGCACGAGCCTTAGAGGGCGAGGCGGCGGGGCGGCCGCAGTCATGGCATCAACGCTCGCCACCCACGGCCCGCTCGCATTGACGATGAAGCGTGCGGCGATATCGAGCTTGTGCCCGCGCTCGTCGAGCTCGACCGCATAACCATTTTCGATGGGGGAGAGCGAGGTGACGGCGCGGCGGTTCAGTATGTCGGCGCCGCGTGATCGCGCATCGAGCAAGACGGCGAGAGTGAGCCGCGCGTCGTCGGTCTTGGCGTCATGATAATGCAGCACCGAGTCGAGGCCCTCGTGGCGCAAATGCGGGAGATGGGCGATCTCACGGCTTGAGAGCCTACCGCTCGCCGCGAGCCCGTCGCCGAGCGACAGCAGATCGTAGAGGGCGAGCCCGGCATGAACGAACCACGCCTGCCGCTTCTGCCAGCCATAGATCGGCAAGAGGAAGCGCTGAGGAATCACCAGATGGGGCGCCGTCTTGAGCAGACCTGCCCGCTCGAGGAGCGATTCTCGCACAAGAGCAAGCTCGAGATGCTCGAGATAACGCAAGCCCCCATGAATGAGCTTGGAGGAGGCTGAGGAAGTGGCCGAGGCGTAGTCGCCCTTCTCGGCGAGCGTCACTTTCAGTCCGCGGCCAGCGGCATCCCGCGCGACGGCCGCGCCGTGAATTCCACCGCCGATGACCAGAAGATCGACGCTTCGTCTAGCCACCATTTAATCCCTCCCCCTAAGGAAGGATTATAGTGAACTACGGCGAAGCGACATCAGCTTGCTTCAGTGCTTAGCCTAAGCCGCGCTGG
>DATHCZ010000202.1:0-11878 GCA_035319265.1 Methyloceanibacter sp.
ACATAGACCGGCCGGTTTTTTGCGCTAGAGTTGGGCTCGAAGGAGATTGCCTTGCCCGCATTCCGATCCGCAATTTCGTGCGCGCTCGCGGCGCTATTTTTCGCGGGTGCCAGCATCGTTCCTTCGAGCGCGGCCGATCAAGACGAGCACAACCCTTGCACCGCTGACGCAATGATCGTGTTCGACGCTTCGGGCTCCATGGCGGGCAATGTCGGCCAGGGTATTGGCACAACCATCCCTCGCATCGAAGAGGTGCGCGGCGCGCTCGCGATGGTTCTGCCAGCCGCGACGCGGTCCCGGCGCGTCGGACTCATCTCCTATGGGCCTGGTCCCTACCAACAATGTAATGTCAAGCTGAACCTCCAGCCGACCGCGAACGCGGCCGATCTGATCATGAAGGAGGTTAACGCGATCGATCCCGCGGGCAAGACTCCACTCACCGCGGCGGTAAGAAACGCCGCCGAAGTGCTCGACTATCGCCACAAGCCGGGCGTCGTTGTCGTGGTGACGGATGGCGAGGAGACCTGCGGCGGCTCACCGTGCGATCTCGGCAAGGAATTGCACGCGACGGCGGCAAATCTGACCGTCCATATCGTCGGCTATCGTCTGAAGGGAATAAGCTGGACAGGAGAGCAGAGCGTCCTCGACGCCAAGTGCCTCGCCGAGCAAAATGGCGGTCTCTATATCGGCGCCGAATCGAAGCAGGAGCTGATCGAGGCGCTGGAGAAGACGCTCGGCTGCCCGATGCTGTCGATGCGCGACCTGTCCCGACCAGAACCCACTCTCCACCTCCATCAATAGAGGAGATAAGGGCGCCTGATCTCGGCGAACTCCTCCTCGCCCGGCCGCCAGCCTGCAAGAATCTCATCGAGCGGCACTTGCTGCTCGATCTGCTCGCGGAGCGTCGGCGACCCTGCGAGGATGTCGATCGGCATCTTGTCATGCTCATATTCGTAAGGAGGATCGCGCCATCCGAAGCGGCGTGGCGCGAGGCCGTAGCTCTCGCGCATGAATGCCACGCCGGCTGCGACCGGCGCGAAGTCGCGGCGCGAGGTCACATGGATTTGACAGCCGCCGCAGGTGGTCTTCGCGTGTTTCTGGAACGTCGGCTCGAACGCCGCCTCGCGGAAGTACACACCTTTCAGCTTGAGACGGTTCAGCCGCAGTGCGAGCGCCTCTCCGTCGAGCCATGGAGCGCCGATCAACTCGAAGGGACGCGTGGTGCCGCGTCCTTCCGACAGCATCGTGCCTTCGAGCAGCACCGTGCCGGGATAGACAATGGCCGTGTCGAGCGTCGGCATATTAGGTGAGGGCATCACCCAGGGGACGTCGGTGGCGTCGAAATACATTTCCCGCGACCAGCCCTCCATCGGCACGGTCTCAAGCTCGGCGCCGATCCCGAAATGCTCGTTGAACAGGCGCGCGAGCTCGGCGACCGTCATGCCGTGGCGCATCGGCATGCGAAACTGACCGACAAAGGATTCGTAGCCCGGTTCCAGCGTCGGCCCCTCGATTTCGACCCCGCCAATCGGGTTAGGGCGATCGCACACGATGACGGGAAGGCCGGCGTGTGCGGCGGCGCGAAGGCAATTCGCCATGGTGTAGATGAAGGTGTAGATGCGTGCGCCGACGTCCTGAAGGTCGATGACGAGGACATCGATCAGACTCAGCATCTCCGGAGTCGGCTCGCGCGTTTCACTGTAAAGCGAGAAGATCGGCACGTGGCGGCGCGGATCCTCGACGTGCGGCGTCTCGATCATGTTGTCCTGGAGGTCGGAGCGGAAGCCGTGCTGAGGGCCGAAGATCGCGCCCAGCTTGAAACCGGTCGACGCGGTGAGCCGATCAACGATGTGCGTGAAATGGTGATCGATCGAGGCCGGGTTGGCGAGGATGCCGACCCTGAGCCCATCGAGGCGCGAGGAGGCGAGCAGTCGTTCCGAGCCGAGCAGCATGGCGTCAGCAGCGGAAGCAGCGTGGACAGGGGAGGGGCGTCAGCGAGGCTGGCAATTGCGGCATGAAGCTCTCTTTGCCTTCATTTCGTCCAGGGCGGTTTGGACGCAGGTTGGCGGGTTTGAAACTTCGATCGTGCTATGGTAGTCGGCGGCGGGGGCGACAGGAAGCCTTGGGGCTCTCCTAATAATGTGAAAGACCGCGCCCGCAAGGTTGAGCCCGCCTGACCTTACCCCGTGGTAGATTGCGCAGGGAGTTCGATAACAACGCATGAATAAAGACCGCGTACGGCCGATTGCGGCCTTCATCGACCTGGCAGCGCAGCGTGAGCATCTCGGCGACAGCGTCGAGAATGCGATCGCTACGGTGTTGAAACATGGCCAATATGTTTTGGGACCGGAAGTCACCGAGCTCGAGGGGAAGCTCGCCGAATTCTGCGGAGCGAAGCATTGCATCACCTGCGCCAATGGCACCGATGCGTTGCTCCTCGTGCTGATGGCCGAGGGGATCGGCCCGGGCGATGCGGTGTTCGTTCCGGACTTCACCTTCGTTGCCACGGCTGAGGTGGTAGTGCTCGCCGGCTCGACGCCGGTCTTCGTCGATATTCATCCCGACAGCTTCAATATGGATGTCAGGAGCCTCGAAGCCGCGATCGGCGAGGCAAAGCGGCGTGGGCTAAAGCCTCGGGCGGTCGTTCCGGTGGATCTTTACGGTCAGCCTGCTGACTATGGCGCGATCAGCAAGATCGCCGAGGCGCACGATCTCATCGTGCTGGCCGATGCCGCGCAGAGCTTCGGCGCGAGCCTCAAAGGCGAGAAGGTCGGCACGCTCGCCGACTATACCGCGACGAGCTTCTATCCTTCCAAGCCGCTCGGCGGCTATGGCGACGGGGGCGCTATCTTCACGGACGATGACGAGAAGGCAAAACTCCTGACCTCGCTTCGCTGCCACGGCAAGGCGCCGGACCAGCCCGAGAGCGAGTTTGTCGGTCTCAATAGCCGGCTCGATACGATCCAAGCAGCGATTCTTCTCCAGAAGCTTCGCCTGTTTTCGAACGAGATTTCGGCACGCCAGGCGGTTGCCGACCGCTACGCCGAGGGTCTCGGCGGGTTAGTGCAAGTGCCGAGCCTGGTGAACGGGGCGACATCGGTTTGGGCGCAATACACGATCCTGGTCGAGCGCCGCGCCGAATTCGCCAAGGCCTGCCGCGAGGCGGGTGTGCCGACCGCGATCCATTATCTGAGCCCCATTCATGCGCTGCCCGCTTACCGCGAGTTCCCGAAGGCACCCGGCTTGCGCGAGACCGACAGCCTGGCGCGCCGCGTGATCAGCCTGCCGATGCATGCGTACCTTGCGCCCGAGACGCAGGATCGCATCATCGAAACGGTGCAGAGCCTTGTTCGGTCGCTCAAGGCGGGCGTCGCCGCCGAGTAGGACCATGTCAGACCAGATCCGTGTCGCCGTTGTAGGAACTGGCTATTTCGGGCGGTTTCACGCCAATCACTATTCGCGCAATCCGCGCGCCAAGCTCGTCGCGGTGGTCGATGCCAACGAAGAGCGCGCGCGGGCGGTAGCCGCTGAGTTCGGCGCCGAACCCGCCTTCGATTACCGCAGCGTCATTGGCCGTGTCGATGCCGCAAGCGTGGCGGTTCCGACCACCCTGCATTACGAGGTCGCGCGCCCCCTGATCGAGGCTGGCATCAACGTGCTCATCGAGAAGCCGATCACCGAGACCGTTGAGAGCGCGACCGCGCTCACCAGGCTCGCGGAGGAGCGGAGCGTGGTTCTTCAGGTGGGGCAGATCGAGCGCTTTTCCAGCTCCTATCGCGCGCTCTCCACGCTCATCGCCGATCCGCTTTATTTCGAGAGCTACCGCATCGCGCCGTGGAAGGCGCGCGGCATCGAGGTCGACGTGATCCTCGATCTGATGATCCACGATATCGACATGATCATGGGCCTCGTCCCATCGCGGGTCACCACGGTCGACGCCGTCGGCACGCCGGTCCTCGGTCCAAGCATCGATCTCGCCAATGCCCGAATTACCTTCGAATCGGGATGCGTCGCCAACGTCACGGCAAGCCGCGTGAGCTACAAGACCGAACGGCGCATGCGTGTCTTCGCTCGCCATCAATATTTGAACTGCGATCTCGGCGAAGGGAAGATCTTCGGCTATCGGCTGCGCGGCGATCCGATGACCGAAGGGCTTGCGGCAATCGGCACCGAGACACATGAGATTCAAAAAGAGGATAGTCTTGCCAACGAGATCGACTCGTTCCTCGATTGCATCACGACCGGCAAGAAGCCGTTGGTCGATGGCCGCGCCGGCTCGGAGGCGCTGCGCGTCGCCAGCATGATCAACGAGAGCATCGAGGAGCATCTGCGTATCGTGCGCGCGCGCCCCGGCTTTGCGGGGCCTGGGAGCGCGGGGGAACCGCCGGCTTAGGGCTTGCGGCTGGCGATGACGTCGAGCACCACCTTGGCGGCCCGCTCGCTCGGGCTTGGGTGAGCGTCGCCGAGCGCCTTTGCCAGCTGGTGGAAGCCCTGATGTTGCGCGTCGCGAACCTCGCCGGAAGAGAGTAGCGCTTCAACGCCAACGGCAAGGCGCTCCGGCGTGCAGTTTTCTTGCAAGAACTCCGGTACCACTTCGCGCTCGTTGAGCAGGTTGACGAGAGAGGCGTACTTGACGCTGATCAGGCGGCGGACGACGAAGGCGGTCGCCGGGCTGACGCGGTAGGCGACCACCATGGGGACGTCGGCGAGCGCAAGCTCAAGGGTGACGGTGCCCGATTTCGCTAGTGCCGCATCGGACGCGGCAAAAGCGTCGAAGCGATCGGCCGGGGAGGCGAACGTGACCGGGAAGGGCCAATCGCGCGTGAGGAGAGAGACGAGGTCAGCCGCCGCGTCGGCTACCGGAATGACGACGCGCAGATCCGGGTGCTTCTCCCTGATCATGGTGAGCGCCGGGCCGAAGATGGGCAGCATCCGCCGCGCTTCGCCAGGCCTGCTACCTGGGACCACCGACAGGAGCGTGGCCTCCGGTGGGATCGAGTGTTTGGCCCTAAAGGCGGGTCCGTTCCCCCGGCCTGCGCCAGACTCGATCGCGGGATGGCCGACGAAGGTGGTGCTGATGCCGTATTTGGCGAAGAAGGCAACCTCGAACGGAAGCAACGCCATAAGATGGTTGATGCGCTTGGCGAGCCTGCGAGCGCGGCCGGGTCGCCAGGCCCAGAGCTGCGGCGCCACGTAGTGGACCACCGGAATCCCCGAACCGTGGAGACGATGGGCGACACGGAGACAAAAGTCCGGTGAATCGACGGTGACCACCACGTCGGGCTTCAACGTCAGAACCGCTTCGGTCGTCTGATTGAGCCGCTTGATGAGGCGGGGAAGATGAGGCAGCACTTCTGCGAGACCCATCAGCGAAAGCTCGCGCATGGGAAAAAGGCTGGTCAACCCTTGCGCTTCGCTCTGCGGCCCGCCGACGCCGGCGAAGCGAACGCGACCCCCCGTCTCGGCTTTGAGGGCAGCCATCAGCCGTCCGGCGAGATTGTCGCCTGACGTCTCGCCAGAGACGATAAAGATCAATGGCTCCTGCCGGCTCATGCAAAACCCCAAAACTCGACTCGCACAAGCGCGAGCCAGAGTAAGCTCTGGCCGACCTAGCGATGCGGAATCGAGATGTCAAACGCTCCGCCAGGAGGAGAAGGCGGCGGCTTGTCCGTGCCTCCTGCCATCGGCGTCGATTAGCTCCCAGACGATTCCGTCCTCGATGACAAAGCGCCGGCCTGACTTCGCAACGCGAACGCCGCGATAGCCCGACATGAAACCGTGCCGTGCGACCGCATCGAGAAGGGTCTGGCGCGCGGCGCGGTCAGCCGGCTCGGCCGAGAGTCGCGAGGGCAGTTTTGTGACCTCGTCCCAGTCGTACTCGAAGCAGGCTTGCGCGCAAATGTTGGCATAAATGAATTTAGGGTCTTCAGAGGGGCCGTGCGCGAGGACGGCAAAGGGCGCCTCGGCGTAAAGCCATTTGGCATCCATGCCCTCAGGAACGAGCGTTTTTCCCACGAACCGCTCATAGCTTCCGGTCAAAAGCGCGAAGAAGTCAGGGTCTATCGATCGGTGCACGGGAGCAAAGGGCGTTGAGGACGGGGCGCGACGGTATACATTGACGCCAGGAAAAATCCATTCCTTCGCTGGAGGGACTAACGCCAGCTCGACCTGAACGGGCGATGAATGATTATCCCATTGCCGAAAATTAATTTTCGCGACGTTCTGCCACGGCAGGCGCGCCGTTTGCCATTTTGCCCATTACATTAGCTAAGGGACGGGTGGGGAATAAAAAGATCGATGCAGCGTCACGTTAAGCAGAGCGAAACGAAGCCTGCGACCGAGCTCAAACGGCCGGTTGGCTTGGTTATCGATGATGAGCGAGATGAACCGGTTAAGCCGAGGCGCAAGCAAAGCACGCTTGCGTGGCTCATCGGGCTGGTGGTTCTCGGCATAGGCGTCGCCGTCGTGGTTGATCGTCAACCGCAGCAGGAGACGCCGACCGCTCCGACAGAGAAACAGGCGCCGCCCGTACCGGTCACCGTCGCCGAGGTCGGGACGCAAGACGTACCGATTTATTTCGATGGCCTCGGCACGGTGCAGGCCTCCAACACCGTCGCGATCCATAGCCAGGTAGACGGCAAGCTGCAGAGCGTGAACTTTGTCGAGGGACAGCGGGTCAAGGCAGGCGATGTGCTCGCGATCGTCGACCCACGGCCGTTCCAAGCCGCGCTCGATCAGACCAAGGCCAAGAAGGCGCAGGACGAAGCGCAGCTCGTCTCAGACGCGAAGGACCTCGCGCGCTTCCAGGACTTGGTGAAGAAAGGGGCGGGGACGCAACAGGCCGTCGACCAGCAGCAGGCCAAGGTCGATGCGCTTAAGGCGACCATCGCCGCCGATCAGGCCGGCATCGAGAATGCCGAGACCCAGCTCAGCTACGCCACGATCACCGCTCCCATCAGCGGGCATGTCGGATTCCGTCAAGTCGATGCCGGCAACATTGTTCACGCCAACGATCTGACACCGATCACCATGCTGACCAACCTCACACCCACAATGGTCGTGTTCACCTTGCCGCAGCGCGATCTAGTATCGGTGCAAGACGCCATGGCAAAGGGGGAGGTGACGGTCATCGCCATGGACCAGGACAATGTGCACGAGCTCGGCGTCGGCAAACTTCTGCTGATCGACAACCAGATCGATCAAACCACGAGCACGATCCGGCTCAAGGCCTCGTTCCCCAATGAGGACGAGCGGTTGTGGCCGGGCCAGTTCGTCAGGGTCCGGGTGCTCGTCAAGACACTCAAGGACGCACTAACGATTCCGCAGGCTGCCGTTCAGCGAAATTCGCAAGGCCTGCTCGCCTGGGTGGTCGATGCAGAAAATACCGCACTGAGTCGCCCGATCGAGGGCGGCCCGACTATCGGCGGGCTGACCGTCGTCACGAGCGGGCTCAAAGGGGGAGAGCGCGTCGTGGTGAGCGGCCAGTATCGGCTAAGGCCAGGCGTGAAGGTCAGCTTTGCGACACCACAACAGACGCCGCAGGCACAAGAGGCTGCGAAGACGGCGCCATGAACATTTCTGCACCGTTCATCGACCGCCCGGTCGCGACCACATTGTTGATGGCTGCGGTTGCGTTCGCCGGCATGGTGGCGTTTCCGCTCCTGCCCGTAGCGCCTCTGCCCAAGGTCGATTTTCCGACCATCAACGTCTCCGCCTCACTGCCGGGCGCTAGCCCAGAGACCATGGCCTCGGCGGTGGCGCAGCCGCTCGAGCGGCAATTCTCGCAGATCGCCGGCGTCACGCAGATGACCTCGACCAGCACGCTCGGCGCCACCTCAATCGCGCTTCAGTTCGATCTCAACCGCGACATTGACGCCGCGGCGCAGGACGTGCAGTCGGCGATCGCCGCCGCGGGGCGGCAATTGCCGACCGATATGCCGTCGCCGCCCACCTACCGCAAGGTCAATCCCGCCGACTCGCCTGTGCTGGTGATGGGCGTGCATTCCGATACGCTCCCGCTTACCGTCGTCGACGACTACGCCGACACCATCCTTGCGCAACAGATGTCGCAGATCGACGGTGTGTCGCAGGTCTCGATCGGGGGCGAGCAGAAGCCGGCGGTGCGCGTGCAGGTCGATCCGGCCAAGCTTGCCGCCAAGAACCTCACGCTCGAGGACATACGCTCGGTCATCGCCGCGGCCACGACCAATGCCGCCAAGGGCACGCTCTACAGCAATGATCGCAGCCTCACGTTGGCCGCCAACGATCAGCTGTCCAAGGCGAGCGACTATGCCGATGTGATCATCGCCTACCGCAATGGCGCGGCGGTCAGGGTCAAAGACGTGGGCGAGGCGATCGAAGGGCCAGAGAACCTCTACACCGGTGCTTGGGATAACAGTAAGCGCGCCGTGCTCCTCGTCGTGTTCAAGCAGCCGGGAGCCAACGTCATCGAGACGGTCGACAAGGTCAAGGCGGCGCTGCCGCGCCTCCGTGCCGTCATCCCGCAGGCGATCAGCGTCGACATCCTGTCCGACCGTACCGAGACGATCCGCGCCTCGGTTGACGATGTCGAGTTCACGCTAGGCCTCACCATCTGCCTTGTGGTGCTCGTTATCCTGCTGTTCCTGCGCAATCTGCGGGTGACGTTGATACCTGGGCTGGTGGTGCCGCTCTCGCTACTCGGCGCGCTTGCGGTCATGTATCTCTGTGGCTTCAGCCTCGACAATATCTCGCTGATGGCGCTTACTATCTCGGTCGGCTTCGTGGTCGACGACGCCATCGTCGTAGTTGAGAACATTTACCGTCATATCGAAGATGGCATGCCCGCGCGCGAGGCGGCGCTCAAAGGCTCGCGCGAGATCGGCTTCACCGTGCTCTCGATCAGCGTCTCGCTGGTAGCCGTGTTCATCCCGCTATTGTTGATGGGGGGGATCGTCGGACGGCTGTTCCGCGAGTTCTCCATCACGGTGACGGCAGCCATCGCCGTCTCAGCGCTCGTGTCGCTCATTCTGACGCCGATGCTGTGCGCACGCTTCCTGCATCATGAAAACGAGCAGCACGGTCTCGTCTGGCGTGCCATCGAGGCGGTGTTCGATGGAATGCTCTCGTTCTATCGCCGCACGCTGGACGGCGTGCTGCGGCATCCCTTCATCACGCTGATGGTGTTCTTCGCCACCATGGCTTTGAGCGTCTATCTCTATATCGTCATCCCTAAGGGCTTCTTCCCCATCCAGGACACTGGGTTGGTCACGGGGTTCGCCGAGGCGGGACAAGACATTTCCCCGCAGGAGATGGCGCGGCTGATGCAGTCGCTTGGCGAAGTGTTGATCAAAGATCCCGGCATTGCGGCAGTCGGAAGCGCCATGGGCAGCACGGGGAGTGCGCAGACCGCCAATACCGGCCGCTTTTTCATCGGGCTCAAGCCGCGCGATCAGAGGACCGCCACGGCCACGCAGATCATCGATCGGCTGCGTCCCCAGCTCGCGCGCATCGAAGGGGTCAAGCTGACGCTCCAGCCCGCCCAGGACATCACCGTCGGCGGCCGCATCGGCCGCGGCCAGTTCCAATATACGTTACAGGATGCCGATATCGGCGAGCTCAATGAATGGGCGCCGAAGATACTCGCCAAGCTGCAAACGTTGCCTGAGCTCGCCGACGTCTCGACCGACCAGCAAGGCAATGCTCCGCAGCTCATGGTCAGCATCAATCGAGATCAGGCCGCGCGCTTCGGCATCCTGCCCGAGGTGATCGACGCAACGCTGAACGATGCTTTCGGCCAGAGGCAGGTGGCGCAGTACTACACGCAGACCAACACCTATCATGTGATCCTCGAAGTGCCGCCCGAGATGCAGGGCGATCCGAACACGCTCGACCGCATTTACCTGAAGTCGCCACTCACCGGCGCTTCGGTGCCGATCTCGACGCTGGTCACCATCGACAACACGCAGGTTGGGCCGCTTTCCGTCTCGCATCAGAGTCAGTTCCCGGCGATCACGCTCTCCTTCAACCTGCACAGCGGGACAGCGCTCGGTCAGGCGGTCGATGCCATCAACAAGGCGGTGCTGAACATGGGCGTGCCTGTAACCCTCACAGGTACCTTCCAAGGGAATGCGCAGGCCTTTCAGGATTCGCTCGCCAGCGAGCCAATCCTGATCGCTGCGGCGCTCGTCGTCGTCTATATCATCCTCGGCATGCTCTATGAGAGCTTCATCCATCCTCTGACCATTCTCTCCACGCTTCCGTCTGCGGGCGTCGGCGCGCTGCTTGCGCTCATGGCTGGGGGCTTCGATCTTTCGGTCATCGGCATCATCGGCATCATTCTTCTGATCGGCATCGTCAAGAAGAACGGAATCATGCTGGTCGATTTCGCTATACAGCGCGAGCGCGAGGGAGGGCTTCCGCACGAAGCCATCCGCGAAGCCTGCCTGCTTCGCTTCCGTCCAATTTTGATGACGACGATGGCGGCGATGTTGGGTGGCGTGCCGCTGATGCTCGGTCACGGCGCGGGCTCGGAACTCCGCCAGCCGCTTGGCTATGCGATGGTGGGCGGCTTGGCGCTGTCGCAGGTGCTCACGCTTTACACGACGCCGATCGTCTATCTCTATCTGGCGCGGCTCCAGAGCAGGCTCACAGGCCGGAAGCGCGCGAGGAAACCCACGCGGGCCCTGGCGGCCGCCGAGTGATACCAGGCTTGGCATTGCCTCACCGGATCGCCATCAAAAACGCGTGTAACCCAAGGAGCGGATGGTGACCTCTCGTGCTTCGCGTCTGGATGTAACGGTCAGATTCGCCAATGGCGGCTCGCTCACCCCGGAGGTTATCGCGCTGATCGATGCCGTTCGCGCCTCCCGCTCGATCCTCGGGGCGAGCCGGGCGACGGGCGTTTCCTATCGCAAATGCTGGCTGATGGTCGATGCTTTGAACCGCACGTTCGAGACGCCGGTGTTCGCGACTTTTCCAGGTCGGCGAGGCAGCGGGGCCGAGCTCACCGATTTCGGCGAGAGGCTGGTCGCGCTTTACCGCTCGATGGAGCGGCGGGCGCGCAGCGCGAGCGCGCAAGGCCTCGTCGAGCTCACTGCTTCGCTCGATGCTTCCTTCCGCCCGAGGGCCAGCTTCGCGGCTCAGGAAGGTGATCAGGCTCAACCGCGTCCTTCCCGATTGCGACGGTCTTGATCATCGCCCAGGCGCGAAGCCCAATCTCGAGGCCAAGCCGCTCCACCGACTCTGTCGTGACCAAAGCATCGAGGCGGATCGACCCGAGATCGAAGGTGACGCGAACATAGGGAAGGGCGAGCGACTCGATAGCGACGATGGTGCCGGGCAGGCGATTAGTGATCGAGACGTCCATGGGACGCGACAGCGCGATCGAGACGTCGCGCGCGTGGATCGTCACCCTGACCCCGGAATCGACCGGAGCCGCAACCAGCGGCACGCGCAGCTCGCCATCGCCGAAATAGAGCGTCGAGAGTCCGTGGACCTTGTCGTGGCGGAGAACGCGCGCGTTGAGGGTCGTGGCGAAAGATGGGGTCTTCGCCGCGACGGCCTTTGCCGGGGCCGACTTGTTGTGTCTCGACTGCTCGCTGCTCACCGCCACGCTCCCCAGCGGTTGATGTGCATTTTCCAAAGAACAACCAACTAGCTTCCGGCTGTTTGACATCAACCTATATCGCAAGCGATATAGAAATCACGCAATGAAGATTTCTGCACGCAACGCGCTTCCGGGCAAGATCGTCGACATCAAGAAGGGCGCCACCACGGCTCATGTGCGCATCGACGTGAACGGCACCATCGTCACAGCCTCGATTACCAACGAGTCAGTCGAGGATCTCGGGCTCAAGGTCGGCGACAAGGTGCATGCCGTGATCAAGTCATCCGACGT
>DATHCZ010000203.1:0-16811 GCA_035319265.1 Methyloceanibacter sp.
ACAGGAACACGGCGATCGGCGCCGCCCCGATCGCCAGCACCACCACGATCTTCCACAGCATCGACAGCCCGATTTCGACCGGGTGAAAACGCACCGCCGTGGTCACGTCGATATCGCGGTCGGCGTGATGAACCTGATGCAGGCGCCAAAAGATGGGGACCTTGTGCGAAGCGAGATGCTGGGCCCAGATAGCGAGGTCGAGCGCGAGCAGCGCCACGACGATCTTGAGCCAGTTGGCCCAGTCGAGTTGGTTGAGCAGGCCGATGCCATACGCTTTCGCGTAAGCCGCGGCGGCGATTGCCGCGAGCGGCACGGCGAGCATGGCCATGAGTCTGATCAGCGCCGTTCCCGTAATGCTGATGCCGAGATTGGTGAGCCAGCGGCGTCCCTTCGGCGCGACCAGCGTCCGCTTTGGCAAGGCGATCTCGATCAGCGCCATCACGATGAAGACGCCGACGAAGACGGCAAGGCGGACCAGGCCGTCATTTTGCCCGATGAGACCATCCATGGAGAGCAATCGGAGATGAGTTGGTCTGACCGTCAGTTAGTCTGCCGCGCGGCGAGCGACAAGCCAACCACCCCGACGATCACGAGGGCGAGAGAGGCCAGCTTGAACAGCGTCAACGGTTCGCGGAAATAGGCGATGCCGATCATCGCCGCGAGCGCCGTGCCGACGCCCGACCAGACCGCATAGGTGACCGAGAGATCGAGCCATTTGAGCGCGAGGATCACCGCGGCCGCCGAGCAAATATAGAAGATGGGAACGGCAAGCGAGGGAAGCGGCTCGGAGAAGCCCCGCGAGAGCTTCATCGAGGTGATGCCGGCGACTTCGAGCAGGATGGCGGCAAAAAGCAGGATCCAGGGCAGCAGCTTGTCTGGCATTTCCGACTCAGGAGAAGCAAGCCTCCGCATCCAACAGCGAAATTGCATGACGCAGTGATGACAGTACTCACAGGACCTCGAGCGGGCGTGCGCCTCGGGGCGGTGGGAAAGCGCGGTCGAGCTCGGCGAGATCGCCTTCGGTGAGCTTGATGTCGAGCGCGGCACGGTTCTCGCGCACATGTGCTGCGTTCGACGCTTTGGGGATCACCATCATGTCCCTTTGCTCGAGCACCCAGGCGAGCGCGATCTGCGCGGGCGTGGCCTCGTGCCGGGCCGCGATCGCGGTAAGCGCGCGGTTACCGCCGAGCCGCCCTTGCTCGATCGGGGAATAGGCCATGATCGGCACGTGATGCTTGCGCGACCATGGCACGACCCCGTATTCGATCGCGCGCCGCCTCAGATTGTAGACGACCTGGTTGCTGGCGCAGGCATCTCCGCCGGCAAGAGCGAACAGTTCTTCCATGTCCTCGACGTCGAAATTGCTGACGCCGAAATAGCGGATCGCGCCCTTGTCGAGCAAAGCCATGAAGCCGGCGAGCGTCTCCTCCAATCGCGGGCGCCCTCGCCAATGCAGGAGATAGAGATCGATGCGGTCGGTCTTGAGCCGCCGGAGACTGCTCTCGCAGGCGGCGATGGTGCCGGCCCGCGTCGCGTTCTCGGGCTTGACCTTGCTGACGATGAAGCAGTCCTCGCGCCGCCCATTGATCGCGTCGGCGACGACCTCCTCGGCACCGCCTTCGCCATAGAGCTCAGCGGTATCGATCAGCGTCATGCCGAGATCGAGTCCCAATTTAAGCGCCGCGACCTCGTCGTCGAAGGCGCGCTTGCTCTCGCCCATGCGCCAAGTGCCTTGGCCGAGCCGCCGGACTCTCTCACCCGAAGGAAGCGTGACGGTGGGAAGGGCGGACTGAGGCATAACCGAGCGACACATCATGCGTGAGGCGCGGCCATCTGAGCGATGCCGCGCCTTGCAGGACAACGCCTCGGCGCACTAACGGTTCAGGCCTTCTTCGCGGCCGCGGGCGCCGCAGAGCGCTCGCGTTCCTCTTTGCGCGAATGGAGCTGGAAGGCGAGGATCAGCAGGAACACGCCGAACACGAGCGCATAGGCGCCGATCCACATCGTCAACACCACGGCGCCGATCAGCGGCTCGATGACGAGGAGGATGCCGAAGATGATCGAGGCGATGCCGCCGAGCGCGAGCCACCAGCGTCCGTGATCGAGATTGAGGCGGAAGGCCGCAGACAGCATCAGGATGCCGGAAACGGTTGCCCACACGGCGATAAGCCAGATCAGCGCGACGAGCGTGATGCCGGGCCACAGCACGGCGATGACGCCAGCCGCGAGGTCGACCACGCCTTCGAGGATCAAGAGTCCCCAGCGCTCGCCGTTCCGCGCTGCCTTGATGCCCGAGATAATGGCGAACACGCCGTCGACGAACATATAGGCGGCGAACAGGATGACGAATACCTGGACGGCGATGCCCGGCGTGAGCAGGCAAATCAGGCCGAAGATGATGCCCAAAATGCCGCGCAGACCGACAACCCACCAATTGTCGGCCAAGACCTCGCTCAGTGCGTCGCAGCGCGGATCGGACACGACGGTGCGACCTTTCGAAGATGTGCTCGCTGCCATGGAACTCTCCTTCTTTGATCAGCCAGGTTGATCAGGTAACCGAAGCCCACGAGAAGACGCGAATCGATCTGGCGCCATGATGAAGCCTATCTAGACGGCGGAAGGGCTCATATCGCAGTTGTCCACACCCCGCGTCGCACCCTCTCAGAGCTCCAAACCCACCTCCGAGGCAAGCCCCGACACCATTTGGCGAAGCCAGAGATGCCCCGGATCTTGGTCGAAACTCGCATGCCAAAGCATCGAGATGGTGAAGCCCGGCAGCTCGATGGGGGCACGACTCGTGGCGAGTCCGAAGGCCTCGGCAAAATAACGCGCCAGCCGCGACGGCATGGTGGTGATCACCGGGGCGCGGCGGAGCACGAAGGGCACAGCGAGAAAACCGGGCGTCGTCATCGCGATCGTACGCTTGAGCTTATGCTTGGCGAGCGCCTCGTCGACGGCGCCATGCGCGTCGTCGACGAGGCTTGTTAGCACATGCGGCACGCGCAGATAGTCCTCGAGTGAGATCGGCGGGGTTAGCCTAAGCTGGTCTGGGCTGAACAGGCAGAGGAAATTTTCGGCGTAGAGCGAGCGGCGCTTGTGATGGGTTTGGCCCTGGGTGAACACGCCAATGCCGAGATCGAGGCTGCCGGCATCGAGCTCGTCGAGTACGGACATGCGGTTGATCGGGCGAAGCCGCAACGAGACGCCGGGGGCCGAAGCACGGAGCCGCGCGAGAAGAGTGGGCACGACCGCCACCTCGATCGAGTCGGCGAGACCGATACGGAAAACCCGCTCGGCCGTCGATGGGTCGAAATCCTCGCGCTGCAGTACCGCGGCCTGGATCTGGGCGAGCGTCACGCGCACGGGATCGGCAAGGGCAAGCGCGCGGGGCGTCGGCCGCATGCCCTCGGACCCTCGGGTCAGGAGCTCATCGCCGAACAGCGTCCGTAGCCGCGCGAGATTGTGACTCATGGCCGACTGCCCGAGCCCGACACGCGCAGCCGCACGGGTGACGCTCCGCTCCGTAAGCAAAGCATCGAAAGCAACGAGCAGGTTCAGGTCGAGCCGGCTCAAATTGGCGTGATCAATAGCTGTCATCGATATCATCGATTGGAACGATGATACTGAATCACCCATGTTTGAGGCAACAGCAAACACCTTGCCGCTGGTCAGCCACCTTGCAACTTGGGGCGTGGGCGCGCGGGGAGACGGGCCATGAAAATCGCCATCGTAGGAGCAGACGAAGTGGGCCGGTCGCTCGGCGCAGCGCTCAGGTCGAAGGGACACACCATCGTCTACGGTATCCCTGAGCCGGAGCGTTCCGACGAGTGCAACACGAAATCTGTGGGCGAAGCGATAAGGACCTCGGAGACAGTGATTCTCGCCACGCCCTGGACGCTTACCGAGATCCTCGTCTGTGAGCACGCGGCCGATCTTGCCGACAAGATCGTCATTGATGCGACCAATCCGCTCAACCCCGCCATGACCGGACTCTCCCTCGGGTTTCTCACCTCCGGTGTCGAATTGCTTCAGAGCCAAGCGCATCAGGCGAAGTTCTTCAAAACCTTCAATTCGGTCGGCGTCGGCGTTCTCGCCCGGCCGGACTTCGCCGAAGGTAAGGCCGCAATGTTGGTCGCGGGCCCGCATGGTCCAGACAAAAAGATCGTGATGCGCCTCGTCACCGATGTCGGCTTTGAACCGATCGATGCCGGCGAACTCAAGGCGGCACGCTTGCTTGAACCGCTTGCGATGCTGACGACGCAGCTTGCACTCGGCAAAGGCGACGTCGCCTTCGTCATGGCACGCCGTCAGCCGGGCAAGGATCACACGACCAGCGGGCGCACCATGGCCGCCCAGGAGGCCGACTAGCCGATTGGCGTGGGAGATGCGGGGATCTCCATCTCGCGGCGCTTAATTCGCGGCGCCGCGAGATGGGCGGCGAACACACAACAAGCAATGCGCGCCTCGCGCGTGCTTCTTCTGCGACAGTTTGATTCTCTTTGCACACGTCGCAAGCGGAACGAGATCGCTCCTCGGACCAACCGCGCGGCAAATTCTCTCAGCTCCTGAGCGGGGCGATGTAGCGAAACAGCTTCATTGCCGCCCCATTCCTGTGTAAGGGCCTGATGCGAGACTGAATCTCAAGGAGCTTGACGAGATGCGGGCGGCGCCACTTACCGTGGGCGTGATCGGAGGAGGCTTCACTGGAGCAGCGAGCGCGATTGCTTGTCTCGCTCGTGTCTCCGAGCCGTTCCGCTTGGTGCTGATCGAGCCCTCGGCCGTGCTCGGGCGTGGTGTTGCCTATGGCAGCCATCATCCATTGCATCTTCTCAACGTGCGCACCCGCGATCTTTCGATTCGCGCGAGCCAGCCGGGTGATTTCCTCAACTGGGCCTTTCGCCAGCTCGATCAAGGCGAGAACCACGCCGGCCTGCATGACGCGCTCGCGCATACATTTCTGCCGCGCCAGCTCTTTGGCGAATATGTGCGCCAGCGCCTGTTCGAGACCGTCGAGCAGCGCCCAGATGTCGAGTTCTCTGTCATGCAGACCATTGCGCGCTCTCTTCGCGCCGAACGCGGGGGCTATCTGATCGAGCTCGAGCGCGGGGAAAATGTGGTCTGCGACGCCGTGATCCTCGCGACCGCCTATGGCGCGCAGCGAGCTTCGACGAGAGGCGCGCTTGCACCCTTCGAGCCGCTTCCGCCCGAGCGGGTTGCGAGCGCGCAATCGATCGCGGTGATCGGATCGGGACTCACCATGGTCGACGTGCTGATCGGCGCGCGGCGCGACGGCTTCCGGGGCATTGCGACCATCATCTCGCGGCGCGGACAATTGCCGCGCCCGCATGCCGCGAAGGGCGTCGTGCCCCACCAACTCGCTCTGCCACGCTCGAAGCACGTGTCGATGCTCGAGGCTTCGCTCAGGATTGCTTGCGAGATTGCCGAGGATGGAGGAGCACCTTGGCAAGCCGTCATCAATGGCCTGCGCTTGTCGCTGCAGGACATTTGGCAAGAGCTCCCAGTCGGCGAGCAGGCGCGCTTCCTCCGACATCTTCGACCTTTCTTCGATGCGCACCGCCATCGACTACCTTTGGAGGTGCATACGCGGCTCATGGGCGAGTTCGACAAGGGCCACGCGGTGTTGCTGCGGGGATCGGTGATGAAGGTCGAGCGGAGCGGCGGGGGCTTCACGCTGGAAATTTTGCGGCGTGGCGCCACGACACCCGAGATCATGGAGACCGACCTCGCCTTCGCGTGTTCCGGCTTCAAGCCCGATCTCGGTCAGCCTCTGATCAAGGGAATGATCGAGGCGGGGCTTGCCCGCCCCGACGTCCACCACCTTGGACTTGCCGTCGAACCCAACGGACAGGTGCTTGGCCGTGGTTCTGACGTGACGAGAGGTCTGTTCGCCATTGGTCCGCTTTGCCAAGGGACGTTGTGGGAGATCACCGCTGTGCCGGAGATCGTTCGCCAAGCCGACGCGGCTGCGCTGAGCGTTGCCGCTTTGCAGGTGCCCGTTCGCGAGAGTGGCGCCTTGCGCGCCTAATGCGGCACTATTGGTCGCAGACACAGACCGCAGGCCGAAGACCGACGTGGGCTACCGCTTCGTGATCGACCTCGCCAGCCTTAGGGGCGGAAAAGGAGGGCGGCCTCCGGGCAGCCAAGCGGCGTTAAACTTTCATTATGGTTAACGGGCTTCGGCCCTCAAAAAGCCACGAAACGCCTGAAAATCAATGTGTTTCCCGCTCGGCGGCAGCCGAGTGGGCGTTAACCATGTCGTGAGTATCGTCAGCACTTCTGGGGCCGGGGGAAGGAAGCTGATGAGATGCGTAGTCTTGCCATTCTTGCGCTCGCCCTTGGCGTAGCCGTCGTAAGTACTCCTTGCGCGGCGCAGAGTGAAGCGGCCGGCACTCAGTCCCATTCCGTCTCTGTTGCGAAGCAAGTGGCCCCGGAGCGTCTCGCTCCGCCACAGGCAGATGTGGCGACCGCTGCACCGACGCCCGCAGCGCCGCTCGCACCGCATCCTGTCGCAGCCCCCGCGACCGTGCCCGTGCAAGTCTACGCCACCATTCCGCAGCCCATGACGCATCCCATGACAACGACGCCGATCGAGCTCCAGGCCGCACCGGAGCCGCAAGCCGCTTTCGCATCGGCCGAGAAGCTGCTCGATTGGGTCACCAACTATCGCAAGCATCCGAACGTATCGCGCGTGCCCGCCGCCATTCACGCCATGCTCGACTTCGGCCTCTTCGGCGACGAGGACAAGGAGTGGTTCTGCATCGGCTTCATCGCCGGCGTGCTCGGCACCAATCCTAAAGACGGCCCTGGTCTCATCCCGCGGATGTTCCCGATGCCCGACAAGGAGCAGGCGGTGATCATCAGGGCGATCGCCTATTCCGAGCGCCCCGACTGGCGTGACCTGCTCGAGAAGAATTCCGCGCGCATGCCGCTCAGGCGACCGCTGATCGACGATTTCCTGCAAGGCAAGCGGCCAACTCTGATGCAGCTGCCGCTTGTCGATGGCGGTTCATCGGGGATCTACGCGCTGTGGGGCTATTACGTCGCGACCGGCCAGCACGAGCCCGTGGTGCGCATCATGCAGGCGCTGCAATGGTCGCGGCGGAAGGACGACAACAGTTTCTCCTTCAAGAAGATCTTTACCGGCTGGGGCCACGACCCCTCAGCCGTCGAGAAGATCACCACCGGCGGCACCGCCAAATGGACGCTCGCCTCTTATGCCGAGCGCGATCGGGAGCTTCTCGAGCTTTATCGCGCCGAGGTCCCGCGTCAGCCCGAGGCCATTGCGACCCCGCTCAAAGACGTGATCGCTGCCGCCGAGGCGTTCGAATCGGAGACGGTGCGCAAGGATCAGTTCGGTGCCATCGAGGACGCACAGAAGGCGCAGATGACCAACGAGGCCGGCATGACCAAGGGTGCAACAGCGGGCTCGATCGCGATCGCCACCGGCTGCGTTGCGGCGACAGCTCTCGGCCAGCCCGAGATCGCCATCCCGTGTGTGATCGGCGGTGCACTCTATACCGGCGCCGTCAAGCTCGCCCACTGAGCGGCCGGAGCAGGCTATTCAGTGCCGCGGCGAATGAAATAGCCGACGACGAGGCCAAGCCCGAGCGCGAGTACGAGCGAAGCGGCGAGATTATCCTTCATGGCTTCCTCGGCATCATGCGCGGCGTCCGATGCGAAATGCCGCGCACGCCCCAGCCGGTGGCTCGCCTGAGTGCCCGCGCTCTGCGAGAGATCGTGAACATAGGCGCGCAAGCTGTCGAGCTGATCGTGCAGATCCTCGATATCGATATCCTTGAACAGCCTCGACGCCTTGCGCTCAGCCCTGGGCCAACTCAGCATGTTCTCTTCCTCCTGTGAACCGAACGCCGCCCCGACCGGAGCGCGAGCATAGCAGAAACCGTAAAACGCCACGTCGCGTTCCACGGGCTTATGATCGAATGTCCGAAGTTCCGCTTAGAGGACGAGGTTGCGCGCCCTGATACCGCGCTCGATCGCCGCCGCGGTCAGCCTGTCGAGATCGAGCGTGTCGCGCAGCATCTCGAGGAAGCGCGTCTCCTCCGGCTTTACGTCCATGTCGGCGGCGGCCACTTCGAGCGCAATCGCGTAGGCCGTCTCGCGGAGCTTCTTCGGCAAGCCACCCTTGATAAGGGCGAGCGCACGGTCGAGCCCGCCGTCCTCGCTCAATACCCCGCCGCAAGCTTCTGCCGTCTTGACCAGCCTCTCCTGATCGAAATCGGCGAAGACCGGCAGGTTGGACACGATCTCGCCGATGCGGGCGAGCTCGGCGTCGGTCATGGTCCGGTCCACGGCCGACATGGTGACCATCGCAAAGATCAGTGCGGCGTGATGGTCGAGCGGCTCGGTCATGGCGCGAAGGCTCCCTCTGGTTTTGCCGAAGCGTGCGGCGGCGCGACCGTAGGCAATTGCGGGTGGCCGGGCAAGCGCGGAAATCCCGTCCGGAACCGCACTCGGGCAGCGCCTGCGACGCCCGGAAACACTGGCGCTCTGCGGAAAACTGTGAAATTGGTCGGGCCCCGCAGATTTCTCAGACTACGACAGTGCCCGATACGAAAACCACCGCCCGTGCCGCCAAGATCGAGGTTAACTCGGAGCTTCTGGCGCATGCCCATGTCAGCAAGGCATGGCCCTTCGAGGAAGCGCGCAAGGTTCTGAGCCGGCTGAAGCGTATTCCGAAGCCGACCGGCGCCATTATCTTCGAGACCGGTTACGGTCCTTCCGGCCTTCCGCATATCGGCACCTTCGGCGAGGTCGCGCGCACCACCATGGTGCGGCACGCCTTCCGCGTTCTCACCGAGGACAAGGTGCCGACGCGGCTCATCGCGTTTTCCGATGACATGGACGGCCTCCGCAAGGTCCCCGACAACATCCCCAATAAGGAGATGGTCGCCGAGCATCTCGGCAAGCCGCTCACCCAGGTGCCCGATCCGTTCGGCGATCACAAGAGCTTCGGCCACCACAACAATGCCCGGCTCAGGTCCTTCCTCGATACGTTCAACTTCGACTACGAGTTTCTGTCGGCCACCGAATGCTACACGAGCGGCCGCTTCGACAAGGCGCTCCTCAAGGTGCTCGATCATTACGATGCGATCCGCGACGTGATCCTGCCGACACTTGGGCCGGAGCGTCGTGCCACTTACAGTCCGTTCCTGCCTATCTCCCCGACCACCGGAAAAGTGCTGCAGGTGCCGATCGTCGACCGCGACCTTGCCTCCGGGTCGATCGTCTACAAGGATCCCGATACCGGAAGGCTCACCCAAGTTCCCGTCACGCGCGGCCATTGCAAGCTGCAATGGAAGGCCGACTGGGCGATGCGCTGGGCGGCGCTCGGCGTCGATTACGAGATGGCGGGGAAGGACCTGATCGACTCGGTGCGCCTGTCGGGACACATCTGCCGCATCCTCGGCGCCCAGCAGCCGGAAGGTTTCAACTACGAGCTCTTCCTCGACGAGAACGGGGAGAAGATCTCCAAGTCGCGCGGCAATGGGCTCACCATCGAGGAGTGGCTGAGCTACGCCTCACCCGAGAGCCTCGCGCTTTACATGTTCCAAAGCCCGCGCAAGGCGAAGCGTCTCTATTTCGACGTGATCCCGCGCGCGGTCGACGAATATGTCGGCCATCTCGGCGCTTATCCCAAGGAAGAGCAGGCGGCCAGGCTGATGAATCCCGTTTGGCACATCCACAGCGGTGAGCCCCCGGCGGCTGAGCTTCCTATCAGCTTCGCGCTGCTCTTGAACCTCGCCAGCGCATCGAACTCCGAGGACCGGGAGGTCCTGTGGGGCTTCATCCGTCGCTATGCGCAAGACGCAACGCCGGAAGCACACCCCCTGCTCGATCAACTCGTCGGTTATGCGATCCGTTATTTTCATGCGTTCGTGAAGCCGAACAAGCGTTACCGGCCGCCGTCAGCGAACGAGCGCGCTGCTCTGCTCGATCTCGACGCGCGCCTTGCCAAGCTGCCGCAGGGCGTGCTCGCCGAGGAGATCCAAGCCGAGGTTTATGCGGTCGGCAAAGAACACGGCTTCGAGCCGTTGCGCGCTTGGTTCGCTGCGCTCTACGAGGTCCTTCTCGGTCAGACGCAAGGCCCCCGTTTCGGGTCCTTCGTCGAGCTTTACGGCATCACCGAGACCCGTGCGCTCATCGCCAAGGCGCTTCAAGGCGAACTCGTCGCCGCGAGCTGACGATGCCGATGGCGCGGCGTTCGCGCGATTGGCATGAGTGTTGCTGGAAACAATCTCGACGACGCGTGCGTTGCGGTGGAGGCGCCGAATCTCAGCCAGAACTAAAGGCTGGCACGCCGTGTCACCGCAGGATTGCGCTCGGTGAGGACATGAATGATTAAAATTCGGGCAGGTTATCGCATCTCCTACGACTGCCCTCAGCCGACCCCGATGATCCTCACGTTGAGCGTTCACCCCAGCCGACGTGGCGACTTAATCACCCCGGATCACGTGCGCATCGACCCGCATGTGCCGGCGACGGAATACACCGACCGCTATGGCAATATCTGCCACGTGATCCGCGCGCCTGCCGGGCGCATCACCCTCTCCACCGATTTTCGGGTTCGCGATAGCGGGGAGACCGACGCTGTCGCGCCCGAAGCGACGCAAGCGCCGCTTGAGACGCTGCCCGTCGATACGCTCGTCTATCTGTTGGGCAGCCGCTATTGCGAGACGGACCGGTTGTCCAGTTTCGCCTGGTCGACCTTCGGGAAGATTCCGCGGGGGTGGACTTTGGTTCAGGCCATCGTCGATTTCGTGCACGACCACGTCACCTTCGGCTATCCACACGCCGATGTGAGCCGCACGGCCCACGACACGTTCGTCGAACGCAAGGGCGTGTGCCGCGACTTCGCTCATCTTGCGGTGACGCTCTGCCGCTGCATGAACGTGCCGGCGCGCTACTGCACCGGCTATCTCGGCGATATCGGCGTACCACCCGACCCATGTCCCATGGACTTCAGTGCTTGGTTCGAGGCCTATATCGGCGACCGCTGGTACACGTTCGACGCCCGCCACAACACGCCGCGCATCGGCCGCATCCTCATTGCGCGCGGTCGCGATGCCACAGATGTTGCCATCACCACGTCCTTCGGCCCGCACACGCTTGCCGAGTTCGAGGTTGTTACCGACGAGGTGAAAGAGACTGAGCCAGCCTTGTCGTGAGCGTGAAACGAGAGGTTGCGCAAATCCCGCAACTTAACCGCATTTTGCGCAAACCCAATTCAGCACGTTTTAGAGGTTCGTGACTATAGCGTGGCACCCCAACCCAGGAGGAGCCCTACATGACCTTCAAGTATATTCTCGCCGCCGTCGTCGTCTTCGGCTTTGCCGGCGCCGCTGTCGCCGCCGACGCGAGCCAGTTCGTCATCATCAAGGACAAGAGTCAGCACTGCCGCGTCGTCGAGAAGAAGGTGGTGAGCGAGGACGAGCTTGGCGAGCAAGTCGGTAAGCAGGCCTATCCGAGCTTCGAGGAAGCCAATATCGACCTCAAGGTCGTGTGCGTGAACCCATAGGCTTCGAGCCCGCGCCGCCTTCTCCCTTGGGCGGCGTTTGCCTTTGCAAGGACGCGGAACGGGTGTTCGCCCGGTCCGCGTCTTTTTTCTTGGATTTGCGCGCTTCCGCGCCTGCGTCAAAAGGTGGGGAACCACTGCGCTTGCCCTTGGTTTGCCAATCGAGGGCCTCTCAAATCGGGGCATGAGAAATCGGGGCATGAGAAGGAGACAAAAGCGAAAGGAGAGTCGAAATGACCAAAACCAATACGTTGATCGCAGGCGCGGCTGTTGCGGCACTAACGTTGGGGGTGGCGGGCGAGGGGACGATACCAAAGCAGCTGCAAACTCCGCTGTGGAACGGCGATATCGTGATCGTTAAGGACGGGGGGACTCCGGCGATGGGCCAGCCGGACGACACGGCCAAGCAATCGGCAGAGATGGGCAAGGCTGACGGCGTGCAAGGCGGCAAGAACCAGGGCAACGCGCCGAAGAGTCGATCCGCAATGATGAAGGGTACTCAGTCCGATCAGGGCCAGAGCGAGTAAACGGCCCAGAAGTTTCCCGGGGGCAGAGCTGACGCGAAGCTAATGATCAAGATCGTCGAGGATAGCGCGCATCTCGATCGCGCGTTGGCCCGTCGTGATGCGCATGCAGTTGCCGGCTGCGACCGAGGCGAAGGTGCCGCCCTCGTAGCGCTTCTCCCAATAGTCGCATTTCGCGTCGCGGAACTGGATCCAGGCGCGTTGCGCCTCCTTTAACGCCGCTGCCGCGTCAGGCTCGTCCGTGAGCTTCTTCAGAGCCTCGCCGTACCAGCCGTTGAGATAATCGTCCCAGATTTTCTGTTCGCGTGTCTGGCAGAAGACGATCGTCATGGTGTTCGCGTCGGGTGCGTTCGGACAGGGATCGGCGATCAGCCCGATGCAGGCGCTCATCTCCTTGAGCTCATCCTCGCCCCCGTTCTTGTCAAGGCAGTCGGCGATGGTCTTGCGCTCGGCCGCCGTCGGCTCGTCGCTTTGGGCGCGTGCCGGCGCTGCCGTCGGCACGAGAAATAAGAGCGCGATGGCGACGGAACGCATCATCGTGGCGCGAAGATTGTAGCTTCGGCTTCGGCGGCGATCGCCTGCATCTCGAGTGCTCTGCGCCCCGTCTCGGTGCGCTTGCAATCCGCGACCATGATGGTGGCCATAGTACCTCCTTCGTACTCCTTCTCCGAGACGGCGGGGGAGCCCGGGAGGATTAGCCGCTTTTGTGGGGAATGACAAAGGGGAGCGTCTACTGCGATCCGCGCCAGTTGCCGATCTTCTCTTTTTTGGCGGCAGCCTCAGCGTCGGCGAGCGCCTTCTCGGAGGGTTCTTTCGGACTTGCCCAGCCCTGGCGCACGAGCCACGTCGAGAGATCGGTTCCGGCCACGTTGCAGCGCGCGGCAAAGGCCTTCTGCTCGGCGCCCTTGGGCAGAACGCAACTGACCGCGCGGGTGCGGATCAGTCTAGCGAGCGCGACGCGACCGGCATCGCCGCAAGCCCAAGGCCTTCCTTTTGCATCCTTGCAATTCGCCTTGGCGTCGCGCGCCGCGATGTCAGCAAGCGTGATCACGATCCCGCCCGATTGGATGGTGCCGGCGTCTATGACGCGCACCTTGTAATAGAGCTTGGTCACGGGCGGAGCCGCGTCAGCCGCCTTGTCCTTCTGCAACGCCGCAAGCCGCTCGGCCTCCGCCTTCTCGGAGGCGAGCAAATTCGGCTTTGGCGGAGCAGCCGGATCGGGAACAGCGTGCACCTGCGGTGTCGGCGCGACCGGTTGGGGCGCGGCTTGCTGCACTGGCGGGGGAGGTGGAGCGGGCGGCTCGGCGGGCGCCGGCAGAGCAGCGATCGTGGGGGGATTGGGTGTCGGCGCGGGCTGCCCCTCGGCCTTGCGATCGGCGGCAATCTCCTTCGTCCACCAGGGGCGGCCGAAACCGAGGGGGCTGTTGAACGGCCATAAGAAAAGAGCAATGACCGCTAGCCCGAGCACTATCGAGAAGATGCGCGATGCATGAGCCATGCTCGAAATCCAAAGATCGGAGGCCGGAAAGCGGAATTCGCAACCGGCCCATTAAGGCCGGGAGATCGGGCTATTCTAGGGCAATTCTGGCGCTTGACTTGGCGCTCTCTGGCTTGCGGCTTCATACTACTGGCTTGCCCAGACGATGCGGGCCATCCAGTCGATGCGGTCCACGGGAAATGACAGATTCGGGTGCGTTGGGTTGAAGGAGGCGAGCTCGACCGTCTTCGCCGTCCGCCGCACCAAGATCTTGGCCATCACCTCGCCGTCGGTGGTGCGCAGGACCACGCGGTCGCCTTTGCGCGGTGCCGAATTCGGCGAGACGATGAGGATATCCCCGTCGCGGTAAAGCGGCTGCATACTGTCGCCCGTCACTTCGAGCGCATAGGCGTTCTCATCATCGACGCGCGGAAAGCGGATCTGGTCCCAGCCTTGACCCACGGGGAAGCCGCCATCGTCGAAGAATCCGCCAGCACCGGCTTGCGTCAGGCTAATCAGCGGGATCGGCTGTGCCCGGCCGCGTCCGCCCCGCGGCTCCGCCATGACCAATGCGGTAAAGTCCTCGAACGAGGCTCCGGTCGCCTCGAGCACCTTGGCGATGCTTTCGGTGGTCGGCCAGCGCGGACGGCCTTCCCCGGTCACGCGTTTCGACTTGTTGAAGGAGGTGGGGTCGAGCCCGGCACGCTTGGCAAGTCCCGAGGCCGAAAGGCTATAGCGCCGCGCGAGCGCGTCGATCGCGGACCAGACCTTCGCATGGGTGAGCCTATTCACGGCAGAGGCCTCTTCCCCAAATCGGAATTTATCCCCAGGATAGGAATTATGACTTATTTCTGCCGCACTTGTCCAATGCCAATCCACACGCGCCCTGGGCTCGTCTTGTTCGGGCCGCCCGTGGGGGATAGTACCAAGACCAATGGATGGCATCGTCTACAAGGTCCTCCGCGACGCCGATCTCGCCGAGGCGAAGGCCAAGGGGCACTTCGACGGCTCAGCCGCCGACGCTCGCGATGGCTTCATCCACTTGTCCTCCGGCGATCAGCTTGAGAGCACGCTCGCCAAGCATTTTCCCGGGCAGCAGAATCTGGTGCTGATCGCCGTTGCCACCGAACGCTTGGGCGAGCGCCTGCATTGGGAACCGTCGCGGGGAGGGGCGCTGTTCCCTCATCTTTACGGGCCACTCGATCTTGACGCTCTTCTCTGGGAGGAGCCGCTTCAGCTCGGTGACGAAGGGCGCCATCGCCTGCCGCTGCGTGTCTTGCCGTGAATGGACTGTTCGGCTTAGGCCAGGCTGTTCTCCTTGCGCTTGACCCCGAGCGGGCACACGACCTCGCCGTCAAGTCGCTCGAGCTTGGACTTTATCCCCGCGCCACGGGGCCCGACGATAAGCGACTGGCGCAACGAATCTTCGGTCTCGATTTTCCCAATCCGATAGGCATGGCGGCAGGCTTCGACAAAGATGCACGGGTGCCGCGCGAGCTTCTCGCCACGGGGCTAGGCTTCGTCGAGGTCGGCACGCTCACCCCGCGCGCGCAAAGCGGCAATCCGCTCCCGCGCATCTTCCGCTCCCAAGCGGACCGCGCCATCATCAACCGGCTCGGCTTCAACAATGAGGGGCAGGAGGCGGCGCTCGAAAGGCTCCAGCAACACCACGCGGGGGTGGTCGGCGCCAATATCGGCGCATGCCGCGATAGCTCCGATCGCGTCGCCGATTACGTCGTGGGCATCGAACGCTTGGGACCGGTCGCTAGCTATCTCACCGTCAATATCTCATCGCCCAACACCCCGGGCCTGCGCGCTCTCCAGGCGCCTGAGGCGCTTGACGCACTGCTCAAACGCGTGCAGACCGCGCGCGGCACGCTTGCCAAAAAGCCGCCGCTTCTCGTTAAACTCGCGCCGGACCTTGCCGATGCCGACCTGCCCGGCGTGGTCGGCGTCATCGTCGCAAACGGCGTCGACGGCATTGTGGTCTCCAACACGACCCTAATGCGCGATGGCCTCAAGGACGCAACTTTCGCCCGGGAGACCGGGGGCCTTTCCGGACGGCCTCTCTTCACCCGCGCGACGCGCATGCTGGCGCGCGTCTACCAGCTGACGGAGGGGAAGCTGCCGTTGGTCGGCGTGGGCGGCATCGATTCGGGCGAGACGGCTCTCGCCAAGATCGAGGCCGGTGCGTCTCTGCTCCAGCTCTACACTGGGCTTGTCTTCGAAGGACCGGGGCTGATCGGACGTATCAAGCAGGCGCTCGTCGCGGCAATGGAAGAAGCGGGCTCCACTAGTCTTGCGCCCTTCATCGGCCGACGCGCGGCCGAATGGTCCAAGCAAACCTCGCCAGGGGCCGCGACATGACACGAATTAGCAAAGTATTATCGCTGGGCAAAAGAACATGCTGTTTCCCATAAGCATCGGGGTGATCCTCGCAGCATGAAATCGCCAATACAGCTGATTGAGGAAATTATCCGCGCCAAGATGGCTCTGCATCTCAGGCTCGTCGCACATCGAAATGACGGCGAGATGGAGATCGGCGGAAAGAGCGTAGACGCCCTGATTGCGGAGGTAGACGAAGGGATTCCGAGCTACGAGCGGATGCTTGTCTTTTTCAAAAACAAGGCTGCCGCCGAAGTTATGGCTTCGGCTGAAGCTGACGGGGAAGCCAAGCACCCCTAGAAGAGGAACTTCGCCCAAAGGATATATCCTCGTGGGCACCAGCCGGCTTCCTTGAAAGCCCTAAGATGGTGACGCTCTATCACAATCCGCGTTGCTCGAAATCACGCCAGACGCTTCAGCTCCTCGAGGCACGGGGCGTTAAGCCGAAGATCGTGGAATATCTCAACGAGCCGCCGTCTACGGCTGAGCTCCGGGCGATCCTCAACAAGCTCGGCATGAAGCCGCGCGATCTCTTGCGCCAAGGCGAGGCGCGCTATGCCGAGCTCAAGCTGAAGGAGCGCGCGCTCTCTGAGGACGCGCTGATCGAGCTGATGGTCGAGAACCCGATCCTCATCGAGCGCCCAATCGTAGTCAGCGGGAACAAGGCCGCGATCGGCAGGCCGCCGGAGAAGGTCCTGGAGATTCTCTAGTCGGGCTTAACCCTTCGCACCGTCTCGAAGGACGAGCATAAGCCAGCCTAGGCCTCGCGGTTGCGCGAGCCGTCGAGCATCTCGGTCGAGCCGCGCCCCATCACCTTCAACACGCGCATGACGAGCCACACCGGGAACACGATGACGGCGCCGAGCAGGAA
>DATHCZ010000204.1:0-2073 GCA_035319265.1 Methyloceanibacter sp.
CTGGAGTATCAATCGACGACGAGCGCGTCTCGCGTTTCCAAAATGCATCCGCGAGCGGCATGGCTACTTTCAGAATAGACGTGAAGGCTTCGGGGCCCTTAGCGCGAACCAAATCATCAGGATCCAAACCTTCGGGCAGGAAGGCGAAGCGGAAGGAATGGCCTTCACGCAGCATCGGCAGCATGCGGTCGATGGCGCGCGCGGCAGCCGCCTCGCCTGCCCGGTCGCCGTCGAAGCAGATGATGGGCTCGGGCGCGAGCCGCCAGAGCTGCTCCATCTGGCGCTCGGTGAAGGCGGTGCCGAGCGTCGCCACGGAATTGGCGAAGCCAGCCTGATGCAGAGCGATCACGTCCATATAGCCTTCGACCACGACGAGCTCGCTCTTGTCGAAGGCGACGCTTCGCGCGCGGGCGAAATTGAAGATGGTCGAGCCCTTGTCGAACAGCGTCGTCTCCGGCGAGTTCAGATATTTCGGCTCGGCGTTGGGATCGAGAGCGCGGGCGCCGAAGCCGATCACGCGCGATTTGACGTCGAGGATGGGGATGGTGAGGCGGTTGCGGAAGCGATCGTAGCTCGGGCGCCCGTCGTCGGGCTTGATGAGAAGCCCCGCCTCGAGCAGCTGCGCCTCGGTGAATCCCTGTTTGGTGAGAGTCGCTTTGAGCGCCTCCTTCGCGTGCGGCGCGAAGCCGATGCGGAACTCGTTCAGCGTCGCGGGCTTGAGCCCACGCCGCTCGGCATAAAGGAGCGCGTCACGCCCCTCGCGTGACCCGAGCGCCTCCTCGAAGAGCCGCGCCGCCGCCTCGAGCGCATCGAGAAGACCGAGCCGCTCCTTGTTGGCGCGCTCGAATTGCGGGTCCGGCTTCGGCATCTCCAAGCCCGCATCGCCGGCGAGCTTCTCCACCGCCTCCGGAAAGCTCAGCCCTTCGGTTTCCATCAGGAAGGTGAAGATGTCGCCATGCTTGCCGGACGAGAAACAGTGATAGAAGCCCTTCTGGTCGTTGACGGTGAAGGACGGCGTCTTTTCGCGATTGAAGGGCGAGAGTCCCTTCCACTCGCGACCGGCGCGCTTCAACGGCACGCGGCGCGACACCACCTGCGACACCGGCAGGCGGGCCCTGATCTCATCCAAGAACGAATCGGAGAACTTCATTCGGGCAACAGTGAACGCTCATGGGGTGCGGCGCGCTGGCGATTCGCGCTCATCACCATTATCCACCGTTTGCGAACAAACATGGAACTTTCTCTGGCGTTCACAGCAAGACGCCCTCCCCGTGGCCAGGGAGGGCGTCCTTCTCGCGAACTTGCTTTGGCGGCAAGGAGGGGCAGCTTGTTATTCGCCGACAGTGCTGGTGCCGTACGTCATGACCTCGGTGCGGTTGAGAACGGTCAGCATGTCACCCTTGAACCCACACAGCAGCACGACCTGCCGATCATCGGCCCCATCGACATTGAACAACTCGCCCGGGTGCAAGGACACGCGGACGCGCATCGAGGCTAAGCCTCCGCCGGAGGGGGCGGCATCGAACACGACGGCGCTGACGAAGCAGTTGCCGCCACTCGGCACGTAAGTCGCGATCATGCGCTTGTCGCCCATCTTGACGAGGATCGGCACACGCGGGCCGACCGGACCTAGATTTGTCGTGGCGTTGTCGGCGCGAGCCGGAGCATTGACCGGGAGCGCGAAAAGCGCGCCGGCGGCGAGAGCCGATAGGGTTGATCGTGAGAACCGGACCATTGAATTGGCCTCCTTTCAATTTCAGCGGGGAATCATATCCCGTTGCTGCATTGCACAAAGATTGCCGCAGTGCGGTGGCAAAACCATGTTGCAGTGCAAGACAAGTCGTCGCGGGGCAAACCCGAACGAGTGATCGAATATTCAGATGACGGAGGGTTTGAAGACGACGCTTGTCATTCCCGCGAAAGCCCGAATCCAGTAACCCGCGCGCCCAGTTACAAGGGGGTTCAGCGCTTACGGGATGCCCGGTCAGGCCGGGCAATGACAAAGCTGTGCGTCTGGGGGAAACGTTAGCCCAATTTAGCCTTCACTGCGGCGCTCGCCTTGGCGAAGTCCAT
>DATHCZ010000205.1:0-13593 GCA_035319265.1 Methyloceanibacter sp.
ATCGATCGGGAGACCGGTCGCGCGGATCAGGGGATGGGCATCGCTCAGAAGCCCGCGGAGGTCGGTATATTTCCACGCCTCGACGCGGCGATGCGGCAGCCCGAGCCGGCCATAAGCCTTGATCGCCTTGTCGCGCCGCGCTGCGACAAAAGGATCGCGCGCGCCGGGAAGCCCCGCGCGGGCCGTCTCGAACATGTCGAGATAGGCCTGCTCGGCCTTGGTGCGGAACTGCTGGACCGGCAACTCCATCGCGTGGCTTTCTAACCTTGTTGGCGCTCGTTAGAACGCCGGCTCCCGCTCTTCCGGATCATGCTCTAAGCGGCCTTGCCGCCGAACTCTGCGTAGCCCGACTGCTCGAGCTCGAGCGCAAGCTCAGGTCCGCCCGAGCGCGCCACACGACCATCCGAGAGGACATGCACGCGATCGGGCACGATATAGTTCAAGAGCCGCTGATAATGGGTGATGACGAGCATCGAACGGTCTTTGGAGCGGAGCGCGTTGACGCCTTCGGCGACGATGCGGAGGGCGTCGATGTCAAGGCCCGAATCCGTCTCGTCGAGCACGCAGAGCGATGGTTCAAGCAGAGCCATCTGCAAAATCTCGTTCCGTTTCTTCTCGCCTCCGGAGAAGCCGACATTGAGAGGCCGCTTCAGCATGTCGGGATCGATCTTCAAGAGCTTAGCCTTCGCACGCACGAGCTTGAGCAGGTCAGGGGTGGACAGCTCGGCCTCTCCGCGCGCCTTGCGCACGGCATTCACCGCAGCGCGCAAGAAGGTCATGGTGGCGACGCCCGGGATCTCCATCGGATATTGGAAGGCGAGGAAGACGCCAGCGGCGGCGCGCTCCGACGGCTCCATGGCGAGCAGGTTCTCGCCGTTCCAGGTGATCGAGCCGGCCGTGACCTCGTAGTCGTTCTTGCCGGCGAGCACGTAGGCGAGCGTCGACTTGCCGGAGCCGTTGGGGCCCATGATGGCATGCACCTCGCCGGCAGGCAGCGAAAGGTCGAGACCTTTCAGGATCTCGCGGCCATCGACATTGACGTGAAGGTTCTTGATCTCAAGCATTTCGATTCTTCTCTAAGCCCTTGGTGTCGACTCCATTCTCGTCATCGCCCGGCTTGACCGGGCGATCCAGTAACCCTCAGGTGTCTGTGGTTACTGGATGCCCGCTTTCGCGGGCATGACACCTCAAAAACTAACCAACCGAGCCCTCCAGCGAGATGCCGATGAGCTTCTGCGTCTCCGCCATGAACTCCATGGGCAGATGCTGGAGCACGTCGCGCACGAAGCCGTTGACGATCAGAGCCACGGCCTCCTCGGGCGACAGCCCGCGCGACAGGCAGTAGAACAGCTGGTCGTCGGAAATTTTCGACGTGGTCGCCTCATGCTCGAACGTGGCACTGGCGTTCTTCGCCTCGATATAGGGCACGGTGTGCGCGCCGCACTTCGAGCCGATGAGCAGCGAGTCGCAATTGGTAAAGTTCCGGGCATTGGCCGCGCGGCGATGTGCCGAGACGAGCCCGCGATAGGTGTTGTTGGAATGGCCGGCGGCGATGCCCTTGGAGATGATACGGCTCGACGTGTCGCGGCCGAGATGGATCATCTTGGTGCCTGAATCCACCTGCTGATAGCCGTTGGAGATGGCAATCGAGTAGAACTCACCGCGCGAGCCGTCGCCACGCAGGATGCAGGAGGGATATTTCCAGGTGATGGCCGAGCCGGTCTCGACCTGGGTCCAGGAGATCTTGGAGCGGGGCCCGCGGCAATCGCCACGCTTGGTGACGAAATTGTAGATGCCGCCCCTGCCTTCCTTGTCGCCGGGATACCAGTTCTGCACCGTCGAATATTTGATCTCGGCGTCGTCGAGAGCGACGAGCTCGACCACGGCCGCATGCAGCTGGTTCCGATCACGCATCGGTGCGGTGCAGCCTTCGAGATAGCTAACATAAGCGCCGTTGTCGGCGATGATCAGGGTGCGCTCGAACTGGCCCGTGTTCTCGGCATTGATGCGGAAGTAGGTCGACAGCTCCATCGGGCAGCGCACGCCGGGCGGCACATAAACAAATGAGCCGTCGGAGAATACCGCCGAGTTCAGCGTCGCATAGAAATTGTCGGTGATGGGCACGACCGAGCCGAGATATTTCTTTACCAGCTCGGGATGAGACTTCACTGCCTCGGAGATCGAAGAGAAGATGACGCCGGCCTTGGCCAGCTCCTCCTTGAAGGTGGTGACGACCGAAACCGAGTCGAACACGGCATCGACCGCGACGCGGCCTTCGACCCGCGCGCCCTCGACACCGGCGAGCACCGCCTGCTCCTTCAGAGGGATGCCGAGCTTGGCATAGGTCGCGAGCAGCTCGGGATCGACCTCGGAGAGGCTCTTAGGTCCTTCGGTGCTCTTCGGCGCTGCGTAGTAATAGAGGTCCTGGAAGTCGATCCTGGGATAGCGGACGTTCGCCCAGGTCGGCTCCTGCATGGTGATCCAACGGCGGTAAGCCTCGAGCCGCCAGTTGAGCAGCCAGTCGGGCTCGCCCTTCTTGGCCGAAATGAAACGCACCACGTCCTCGGACAGGCCCTTAGGCGCCCTCACCTCGTCGATCTTGGTGGTGAAGCCGTATTTATATTTGTCGACGTCGATCTCGCGGACGCGGGCGACTGTCTCTTGTACTGCCGGCATTGCTCAGCTCCAAATCCTTGCCAACGCCGCGACTTAAGCCGCGGCCTTTGGGCTCTCCTTGAGCCGCTTGATCAACTCCCCAAAAGCGCCGAGGAACCTTTCGATATCGTGACTCGACGTGCCGATGCCAAGGCTCACGCGGATCGCCCCTTGGGCAAGCTCCGGTGGCAGGCCCATCGCGCGCAACACATGCGAAGCCTCGACCTTGCCTGAAGAGCACGCCGAACCAGCGCTTACCGCGACGCCTTCGAGATCGAGCCCGATCACCAACGTCTCGGCCTTGGCTCCGGGGACGGCGATGCAGCTCGTGTTCGGGAGCCGATCGACCCTGCCCGAGACGATCACCGCATCGTGAGCGATGGCGAGAACGGCCGCCTCCAATCGATCCCGCAACGCTCTGATCGCATCGGCCTTGGCAAGATCGGCAGCGGCGAGCTCGGCGGCGACGCCGAAGCCGACGATGCCAGGAACATTCTCGGTGCCCGCACGCCTTCGCCTCTCCTGTCCGCCGCCCTTCAGAAGCGGCTCGACGGAGACGCCAGGCTTGAGCACGAGGGCTCCCACACCTTTCGGTCCGCCGATCTTATGGGCCGAGAGGCTCAGCATGTCGGCGCCCAGTTCGGCCATGTCGAGGGGTAGCCTGCCAGGCGCCTGAACGGCATCGCTGTGCAACAGCCCTTCGGCTTCGTGGACGATCGTCGCGACCTCGGCGACGGGCTGGATCGCGCCGGTCTCGTTATTGGCTGCCATCAGCGAGACGAATGGCCTCCACCCTCCCAGATGGTGCTTCTCGAGCTCGCTCGCAAGGACGGAAAGCTCGACGATGCCGTCAGCGGTGACCGGAATGGTGGTGGTCGTTTCGCGATAGAAGCGGCCTCCGGTCAGCACCGAGGGATGCTCAACGGCCGAGAGATAGCAATGCCACGCCTGCCCACCCCGCGCTGCAAGAGCGAGGGCATTAGCCTCGGTCCCACCGCTGGTAAAGATCACATCTTCGGGTGCCGCGCCGACGAGCCCCGCCACGTTGATCCGCGCCGCTTCGATCGCGGCACGCGCGATCCTGCCCTCCTCATGCACCGAGGACGGGTTGCCGTAGAGATCAAGGGCGCCACAGATCGCCTCGCGCACCTCGGGGCGGAGCGGAGCTGTCGCGTTATAATCAAGGTAAGAGCGCTGGTTCATCGATAGCCGAAACTCGCGGCCGCTTGCCGCCGGTTAGCGCTTGCACGAGCCCCCGTCGCGCGTGCTATGAAGCGCGGCCTGGACCGCTCCGAGTGCCCAGCTTGTTCGGGAGCGGCCTTGTTTGGAACAATTCTAATCTTAAATGTCGTATAGGATCGCGGCAGAGTCAAGGTTTGCGGCGGCAGTTCGCGCTTCCTAACTGCGTTTGTCGCCAAGCCCCACGAACTTTCCAAGTGACGTAACGTCGGTGTCGAGGCCAGTGTTTCATGCCTGAAGTGAATATCAGCGGCCCGGCCGGCAGGATCGAGGCCCGCTACCACCATGAGCGCGGACCGAACACCCCGGTGGCGCTCATCCTGCACCCTCACCCGCAATTCGGCGGGACCATGAATAACCAGGTGGTTTATCACCTGTATTACGCCTTCCAGAAACGCGGCTTTTCGGTGCTTCGCTTCAACTTCAGAGGCGTGGGACGGAGCGAGGGCCTGTTCGACAACGGTCCGGGAGAGCTTGCCGACGCGGCGACCGCGCTCGACTGGCTGCAAGCCTATAACGCCGACGCGCAGACCTGTTGGATCGCCGGCGTCTCGTTCGGCGCGTGGATCGCCATGCAGCTCCTGATGCGCCGGCCCGAGATCGAGGGCTTCATATCGGTCGCGCCTCCGGCCAATCTCTACGACTTTACCTTCCTCGCGCCCTGCCCTTCTTCGGGGTTGATGGTGAACGGGGCCAAGGATCGCGTCGTGCCCACGGAGTCCGTGCGCGGGCTCGTCGAACGTCTCAAGACGCAAAAGGGCATCGTCATCGACCACCAGACGGTGCCCGACGCCAACCATTTCTTCGAAGGCCGCATGGACGGGCTGATGGAGGTGGTCGACGGCTATCTCGACAAGCGGCTCGGCAAACGGAAGAAGCCGAAAGAGTCGGCGGCCTAGCCCTTGCTCTTACCGTCATGGCCGGGCTTGTGATAGGAGGCTCTGCGACAGCAGCGCTTCCTTAGCCCGGCCGGCACAACCATGACCAGTTTGAAATCCGACTTCCTGCACGAGCTGAAGGCGCGCGGCTTCATCCATCAGGTGACGGACGAAGCGGGGCTGGACAGCCTCCTCAGAAAGGAGCGCGTCACCAGCTATATCGGCTTCGACGCGACGGCCCCTAGCCTTCATGTCGGGAACCTCGTCTCGATCATGATGCTACGCAAGCTGCAGCAGGCTGGCCACCGCCCGATCGTGCTGATCGGCGGCGGCACCACCAAGGTCGGCGATCCCTCCGGCAAGGACGAGCAGCGCAAGCTGCTCACCGAGGCCGAGATCTCTGCCAATGTCGCCGGCATCGAGGCGATCTTCAGACGGTTCATGAGCTTCGGTCATGGCGCCGACGACGCCATCATGGTCAACAACGCCGATTGGCTCGATGAGCTCGGCTATATCGAGTTCCTGCGCGATTACGGACGTCATTTCAGCGTCAACCGCATGCTGACCCAGGATTCGGTGAAGCTCCGTCTCGAGCGCGAGCAGCCGTTAAGCTTCATCGAGTTCAACTACATGGTGCTGCAGGCCTACGATTTCGTCGAGCTTCACCGGAGGCACGGCTGCCGCCTGCAGATGGGTGGCTCCGACCAGTGGGGCAATATCGTGGGCGGCATCGAGCTTGGGCGGCGCACCGACGGCATCGAGCTGTTCGGACTGACCTCTCCCCTGCTTACCACCGCATCGGGCGCCAAGATGGGGAAGACCGCGGCTGGTGCCGTGTGGCTCAACCCCGACATGCTCTCCGCTTACGACTATTGGCAATATTGGCGCAACAGCGAGGACGCCGACGTGCCGCGCTTCTTGAAGCTGTTCACCGAGCTTCCCCTTCAGGACATCGGCAAGCTGGCGGAGCTCAGAGGGGTTGAGCTCAACGAGGCGAAGAAGGTGCTCGCTACCGAAGCGACTGCTCTCGTGCATGGCCGCGATGCCGCCGACCGCGCGGCCGAGACGGCGCGCGCCACGTTCGAGGAGGGCGAGATCGCGGCAAGCCTTCCCACGTTCGACATTCCGCGCGCGCAGCTGGAGAAGGGCTGGGGCGTGCTCACTGCCAACACGCATGTCGGATTCGTCTCCTCGACCGGCGAGGCAAGACGCCAGATCAAGGGCGGCGGCATCAAGGTCAATGACGTTGCCGTCACCGACGAAAAGCGGATGCTGACCCTTGCCGATCTCACGCCTGAGGGCGTGATCAAGCTCTCGCTCGGCAAGAAGCGCCACGCGCTGATCAGACCTGTGTAGATCGGAGCGCTTATTGCGGCGGGTTGGGGAAGCCTCCGCCGCCGGTCGACGAGGCGGCCGCCGCGTCGGGCACCGTACCGGTGAACTCGAAGATCTGGCGGAAGATGCCCGGCGTCATCACCGACATGGGATTGACCAACACCGAGGGGTCGGTAAGGCTGCCCTTGATGGCAAAAGTAATGCCGACAAGGCCCTCTCCCTGCCGGCCGCCGAGCACGGGGCCGAGAATAGGGATGGCCCTGAAGGCCGAGTTGAGACCGTAAAGCGGTACATAGGTGCCGCCGAGATCGACCGTCTGGGCTTTGAAGTCGACGGTCCCGCGCATGGTGGCGCCAAGCTGCGCGCCGTTCATATAGGCATCCTGCAAGCGGAACTTGCCGCCGCCGACCGAGAAGGGAGCGCGCAATTGCTTGAAGTCGATGCGCGCGCGCACGGCTTCCTGCTTGTGCTGACCGAGCACGGCTTGCGAGCTTGGATCGGTGAGCACATCGTTCACCACCTCGTCGCCGAGAACGGTAAAGTCGCGCGCCCAAAGCGTCCCGCTCTTCGTCCCAGGTCCACCGGCATCGAGATTGACCTCGAGAGAAGCCTCGCCGCCGTCGACATTGGGATAAAAGCCGATGAGGCGGAAGGCGGCCCCAGCGTCGCGGGCCTCGGCCTTGATCTCGCGCGTGCCGCCATTCGTCTCGAGGGTGACTGCGGACGGACTCTTGCCGTTGAGATCGCCCTTGGCATCGAGTGCAACGATCCGGCCGTTGCGCTTCTTGAAGGTGACATGCACGTTGCGCGCGGTGGTGTCGTAGAAGCCGACCACCGTATCGATGTCGGCGGTAAGGTCGACGCCGAATGGATCGGCCGGCTCTGCGGAACCGTCGTCGGTGAACTGGCCGGCAGAGAACAACGAGCGGAAGAACTGCTTGCCGTCATAGGTCGGTCCGCTCGCCTTGATGTCGAGCACCTTGTCGTCGCGGACCGTCGCCGTGATCTCCACATGGGTGTCGAAATCGATCGAGAAATCGGAGAAATAGAAGCTCTTGAGATGCTGCTCGGGATCGAGCGCGATACCGCCCTCGATCTTGATGTCGTCGCCGAGGATCTTGAAGTTCTGCAGGTTGGTCGAGCCGTCCTCCTGCTGTGCCACGTCGAACTGGAGGTTGGCGGTGCGCCCCGTGGGCTTGGTCCAGCCCATGCTGCCGAAGAGCAGCCGCGCATTGGTGAGATCGGCGGTAAGGCTCATGGCCGGCGCGGTTCCCTGCCCAAGCCCGGTGATCGACATGGTGACGGGAGTCGGGCCCTTGACCAAATGGTTGACCTTGAAGCCGAGTTTCTCGCGCGCGTCCTCATCGAGCGTGGCGGTCACCTTGATCGGCGGCTGGCGATCATCGGAGGTGTAAAAGATGCGCTGCCAGGCAAGCTCGGCGGGGACACCCTTGATCTGAATTGGGCCCTTGGCCTCGACCGCCTCCTCGGTGACATTCACGTCGAGCGAGCCGCCTTCGATGGCCATGTTGCCGACGAGATTGGCGGCAATCGCCTGGTCGAGCCGCGCCATCCCCCTCAGCTTGACCTCCTTGAAGGTGAGGTCCTCCTTGAGGGGCATTGACAGAGTGAAGCCTCCTTCGGCGCTGCCGCCGAGGAAATCGGGCTTGAGTCCCACGGTCTTCAGATAGCCGAGCGGCTCCGCGTCGAGAAGCTGAAGCACGGTCGGCGTGGCTGCCTTAGCCTTGAAAGAGATCGCGCCTTCCTGCGGATCGGGGCGGAGGTCGGCGATATAGAAGCGCCCGTCGCTGAGCGCGACTTCCTGCCCCGAGGACGGCACGACGAGCTTGCCTTGCGGGATGTCGATGGACATCTCGGTGCCGCGGATCGCGAACTTGGCGTCGCCCGTCAGTACCGGCGGCATCTTGTCCATATAGGAGATGCTGAGCCCGGTGAGATCGAATTCGACCTCGTCGGCCCCCTCCGGCGCGTCTTCACCGGCTTCGATCTTGGCGAGTTCGCCGGCAGCCAGATTTACCTTGAACTTGCCGCCGAGAAGCTGTCCCGCAGCGACCCGCTTCAACACCCAGTCGCGCGCATTCCCGGCGAGGAATTTCGGCCAGAACCTCTTGAGCATGTCCATGGACATCGGGCTCAGCTCGCCGGCGAGATGAATCTCGGGCGAGCCGGGCGCATCGTGGACGCTGCCGGAGAAAGAGATCGAGGCCGTGCCGGCGCGGATGACAAAGCGCGAGATCGTTACGCGTCCATCTTGCGGCGCAACGGTTCCCGCTACTTGCCACTCGTCGACGCGTACAGGATCAACGCCAAAATCCTCCACCGCAAGCACCGCCTCATCGGCCTTCAAGGAGAAATTCCAGGCCGTCGGCAGGCCATTCGCATCACGCACGGGGCTGACCTCGCCGCTGATCGTCGCCTTGCTCTCGCCCCAAGTCAGCGTGGACGGAGCGATCTCGACGACGTCCCTCTCCTTCAGGTAGCGTACCCGCAAGTTGCCATGGTCGATACGCATGGCGTTGTCGGGGTCCCACTCGGGAGTGATTTGGCCGGTCTCGAGCTCGAGCTTCGCCTCCCCCGCAAGGAACTGTCCTGAATTGGAGAGCTCGACGGTACTTTCTCCATTGACCACCATGTCGAGCGCCTTGAGCGGCTTGAGCGAGGGAAAATTTCCGGCGAGGCCCGAGGGAACGAGATTCTGGATCAGGGTGGTGATGGCAAAGCTCTGCCGCTTCGGGCGCTGCTCGGTGCGAACCTCGAGTTGCCAATCGCCTTTGGTGGAGGCGACGTTGGCTTGGCCGACAATGATGCTCCGGCTGTCCCTGTGCTCGAGGTCGATGGCGAAATCCGGCACCTGCCAGGAGGTCTCCGTGCCGTTCTGATTGAGGACCACGAGCGCGTTCTTGAAGCCGAAACGCGTCAAGTAGGAGGTATTGCCCTGGCGGGCTCGATCGAACACTTCTGCCAGGTCAAGCCTGCGAACGGCGGCTTGCGGCGTCTCGGTCCGCTTGGCGATCACCGTCTCGGACAGCGGTGCCTCGCCCTCGCCGAGTGGCGGCCCTTCAGCCGGCAGCGAGCCACGGATCAGCGTCTCGCTCTCGCCGGCAGCGGGCCGCTGGAAGGTCAGAGTGAGGCCCTGCTCGGGATTGTAGAAGAGCAAGAGGCGGGGGCCGATGAAGTCGACGCTTCCCGGTGCGATGCGTCCGGACAAGAGGGCGGCGCCGCTCATGCCGATAGCGGCGAGCGGGGCTTGCGCCACAATCGAGCCGTCCTTGTCGATCAGCCTTATGTTGCGCAAGCGGAACAGTACGCCGGGTCCCTCCGGCGTGCGCGTCAAAATCGCATCGTCAATCTTGACATGCATGTCGGTGAGCTGACCGTTGATCGCAGACTCGATTAGGGGCACGAGGCTCGGCAGGGAGATCGGACCGCGGGCCAGCCGCCCATAGCCACCGACGATGGCGATCAGCCCGACGACCAGAATGCCGGCGAAAATCTCGCGACAGACGTGGGCGCCGCGCGAAGAGAGCTTGGCAAGCTCGATTTGCACCGGAGGCGGAACCCGCTTCACGAGAGCCCTGCCGCGCTCCGGCAACGCCAAAAGCGCCTTGCCACCTTCGGTGAGCGCCTTGCCACCCCCAGTGGTCAATTTGGCGAGAGCACCTGCGATCGGCTCGTTCATTCAGTCACAGGTCCCCGACGAGGCTGTCCAAGCACTCTTGTCCGCCCACCTGGAGGACGTCCGCAAGCGAACAAACGCGAAAGCGGCGTCGCCGTCGAAATCGCAGGCGACGCCCCGGTCTGCTCATGCTGTGGCCAGCATCCCCCAAGCCGGGCCCTCAGCTCCCCCTACCCGCCTAATCGAGCGGCGTGCAAATCAAGTCTGAGAGCAAAGCAATTAAGAGGCCGGAAAATCGGCCAAAGGAAGGCGACAAAGCCCTTCGCGGACCAAAGGCTTAGCCGAAAGGAGGCACGGCGATTGCCCGAGCAAAGAGAAGCCCCATGACAACCGGGGGGCGAGGCGATATTGTTGAAAACGGTAGTATGCGTTGGGGCGCGCGGGCTTCTCCGCGACAGCCTCCGAGGGCGGCGTTGTTTTTATCTCTTAGTTGCGAGCCTGGCGCCGGCAATCGCTCGGCGCCGCGTCGTAGTATCGGATGGGGAGGTACCACGTATGTTTACGAAGAAGCCTGAGCCGGGCGAGAGTGTGACGAAATTGGGGGAGCGGCCAAGCGGCGAGTCCAAGTCCCCCTTCACCGAGCGTCCGGCGACCTATGCCGCCAAGGCCCCGAGCCAAGCGGCCAGCAAGATGGTCCCCTCGATCATCGGCGAGGACCTAAGCATCACCGGCAACGTGACCTCGAAGGGCGAGATTCAGGTCGACGGGGAGATTCAGGGCGACATTCATTGCGGCTCCCTCTTGCTCGGCGACAAGTCGCAGGTGATGGGCAGCGTGATCGCCGAGGATGTCGTGGTGCGCGGCCGCGTCACCGGTTCGATCCGCGGCTTGCGCGTGACGCTCCAGGCCCAGTCCCATGTCGAGGGCGATATCTTCCATCAGAGCCTCGCCATCGAGCAGGGCGCCTATTTCGAGGGGAAATCGCGCCGTTCCGACGATCCGCTCGCGGAGATCAAGAATGCTCCGGGTGCGCGTCCGGACGCGAAGCCTGCCGGCTTCGATACGCGACCCACGGAGCAAGCGACCAGCTTCGGCAGCGGAAGCCCGCTTTCTTCGACCCGGGCGGCCGAGTAACGCAAAGGTTGGATGGCCCCACGAATGGGGCCAGCCCCACCCTCTGCCTTATGCTTTCACGTCGGCGTGGATGCGCTCGGCGAGCGCCGCTTCAATGAAGCGGTCGAGATCGCCGTCGAGCACAGCCAAGGGATTGGTGCTTTCAACGCCGGTGCGCAGGTCCTTCACCAGCTGATAGGGCTGGAGCACGTACGACCTGATCTGGTGGCCGAAGCCGATATCCGACTTAGCGGCGGCAGCGGCTTGTGCCTCTTCCTCGCGCCGCTTCAACTCCGCCTCGTAAAGCCGCGCGCGGAGCATCGCCCAGGCGGTGGCGCGGTTCTTGTGCTGCGACCGCTCGTTCTGGCAGGTCACGACGATCCCCGTGGGCAGATGCGTGATGCGGACGGCACTGTCGGTGGTGTTTACGTGCTGGCCCCCTGCCCCCGAAGAGCGATAGGTGTCGATGCGCACGTCCTTGTCGTCGATGTCGATCTCGATCGTGTCGTCGATCGCGGGATAGACCGAGACCGAGGCAAAGCTCGTGTGCCGGCGCGCGTTCGAATCGAAGGGTGAAATGCGAACCAGCCGGTGCACGCCCGATTCGGTCTTGAGCCAGCCATAAGCATTGGTGCCCTTGATCAGCACCGTGCCGGATTTGATGCCCGCCTCTTCCCCATAATGCTCGCCGATGATCTCCACCTTGTAGTCGTGGGCCTCGGCCCAACGCACATACATGCGCATCAACATCTCCGCCCAATCCTGGCTCTCGGTGCCGCCGGCGCCTGCGTGGATCTCGACATAGGTGTCATTGGCGTCGGCCTCGCCGGACAGCAATGCCTCGACCTCGCGGGTATGGGCCTCCTGACGGAGCTTGGCGAGCGCGGTCTCGGCCTCGGCGACGATGCTCGCATCGCCCTCTTCCTCGCCGAGCGCGACCAGGGCGACATTGTCGTCAAGATCGCGGGTGATGCGTTCGAAGGCGGAGAGAGCGGTCTCGATGTGCTGACGCTCGCGCATCACCCCTTGCGCGCGACGCGAGTCGTTCCAGAAATTCGGTGCCTCGGCCTCGCGGTCGAGCGCCTCTAGCCGCGCCCTCGCCCGGTCAGGGTCAAAGATGCCTCCTAAGCAGGGATAGCGATTGCTTGATTTCGGTGACGACCGATTCGGTTTCAGCGCGCATTGCGTCCTCGTGCAGCACGAATGATGAGGGAAGGCGGCGCGGGCGAAGCCCGCAAACGCCATCAACTCGCTCTCAGGGGGCTTAGTAGAGGCCGCCGGGGCCTGCTGTCAAAGCGTTGCTCGGCGGAGGCGGAGGCGGCGGGGCGACCCTTTGTCTCCGCGGAGGTGCGACCGCGGCCGGCGTGGGCGCAGGTCCGGCGTCGGGGGGCGGTCCGGCATCGGCGGCGGCATCCGGCGCGGGCGCGGCACCTGTATTGAGATCGTCCGCAGTGGCCTGGCTGCCGTCGCCGAGATCCTCAGGAATCGAACCGGCAGGCTCTTCGCCGGGCTTGAACGCTTCGAGGATGGCCGTCTTATCCCCGGGACCAGACGGAAGTCCGGTCTTGTGGTTGACCCGGACCAGCTTGATTCCGGGCGGCGCGCGGAAAGGAATCGGCGGGACATCGGCGAGCGCCTCGCGCATGAAGTCGCGCACCACCGGCGCCGCGAGCATGCCACCCGTCTCGCCGTGGCCGAGCGTACTTGGCTGGTCGAAACCGAAATAGACGCCGACGACGAGGTCGGGGGTGAAGCCGATGAACCAGGCGTCCTTGTAATCGTTAGTCGTGCCGGTCTTGCCGGCGATCGGCCGATTCAGGACCTTCATCTTCTGCGCGGTGCCGCTCTGGATGACGCCTTCCATGATGTTGGTCATCTGGAAAGCGGACATCGGATCGACGATCTGCTTGCGGTCATCGACGAGCTGGGGCTCCTCCTGGTTAGTCCATTCGCGTGCCGCGCAGGCGCTACAGTCGCGGTCGTCATGGCGCCAGATTGTCCGCCCGTAGCGGTCCTGAATGCGATCGATGAAGGTCGCCGTGATCTGCTTGCCGCCATTGTCGATCATGGAGTAGCCGGTGACCATGCGGAGCAGCGTGGTCTCGCCCGCGCCGAGCGCCATGGAGAGCGCCGGCATCAGATTGTCGTAGACGCCGAAGCGGCGGGCATATTCAACGATAATCGGCATGCCCATCTCATTTGCAAGCCGTACCGTCATCAGATTGCGCGAATGTTCGATGCCGAAGCGCAAGGTCGAGGGACCCGCCGCCGATCCGGCCTCGTAGTTCTTCGGGCACCATTGCGGCATCCCTGCCCCTTGAGAGACGCAGATCGGCCCGTCGACGATGATGCTTGAAGGCGTGTAGCCATTATCGATCGCGGTCGTATAGATGATGGGCTTGAACGACGAGCCCGGCTGACGGCGCGCTTGCGTTGCGCGATCGAACTGGCTCGCGGCGAAGCTGAAGCCGCCGACGATCGCGAGCACGCGCCCCGTGTGCGGGTCCATGGCGACAAGGGCGCCGCTGACCGCGGGGATCTGCTGCAGCGACCATTGTCCCTTGAGGCTATCGTCCGGCGCGCCGGGCGTGCCGTCGTCAGCGGGCTTGGGCAGGCGCGGCGACACATAGACGACGTCTCCGGGCTTCAGCACGGCGTTCACCGAGGCAGGCGTACCGCCGAAGCTCACGCCGACCTTAGGCCGCGCCCACTTCACTTCCTCATAGGGAATGACAC
>DATHCZ010000206.1:0-8793 GCA_035319265.1 Methyloceanibacter sp.
TGGGATCGTCGAAGGTAGACTTCGACCCGAGATAGAGAGCGGGATGGGCATTGAAGATTTGCAGGCCGCTCATCAGCAGGAACAAGAGCACGAGCGCATTGACCCAATGGGTGATGCGCACCGCGCCCGAATGCCGATAGATGACCTCGCGTTTCTCCATGACGCTCTAACTACGTTCGCGGCTCCGGGTTGGATGCATGCGGCGCCTATGACGATTTGCCCCAGATCTGCTCGAGCCGCTGGGCTCGGCCGCAGCCCCATTTGTAGTACTTGTAAGCGATCGGATTCTTGTTGTGGTAATCCTGGTGGTAGTCCTCCGCCGCCGTGAAGGTCGTGGTCGGGACGATCTCGGTCGCCACCTTCTGTTTGAACTTGTCGGCGATCTCCTGCTTGGTCTTCTCCGCCAGCACCTTTTCCTCGTCGTTGCCGACGAAGACGACGCTCTGATAGGCGCTGCCCTTGTCGCAGAACTGGCCGTCGGGGTCGAACGGGTCGATATTGTGCCAATAGTGGTCGAGGAGTTGCGCGTAGGTGACCTTGGAGGGGTCGTACGTCACCTTCACCGCTTCCTTGTAACCCTCGTGGCTCCCATAGGTAGGATTGGGCGTAGTGCCGCCGGCATAACCAGACGTCGTGTCGGTGACGCCGTTGACTTCGTCGAAGGCAGCCTCCATGCACCAGAAGCAGCCGCCGGCGAACATCGCGATCTTGGATTCTGCCGCTGAGCTGCTTTCGGAGCCGGAGCCGATGACCAAAGCCGCCAGCAAAGCGGCGGTAAGCGCCGCGCAGATCCATCGCGCCAACATGGGGGTCTCCCGCTTGAGTTCGCGTGAACCTAAGGATGGCGCGGATGCGGGCATAGTGGCTCTCGCGCGACCGTGAAATGAATTGATCCTCTCGCGGTGCTTGGGTAGGTGCGAAGGTTGGGTTATTGAGGGCCATGCAGCAGCGGCTGTCTTCACCGGTGAGCGCCATCAGATCGGCCTATGACGTGGTCGTTGTCGGCTCGGGTTATGGCGGCGGCGTCGCGGCCTCACGGCTGTCGCGCGCCGGCCAAAGCGTGTGCGTCATCGAGAAGGGCAAGGAGTTCGCAACCGGCGAGTTTCCGAGCCGCCTGCCGGAGCTCCGCCGCGAGCTGCAATTGAACGGCGGCAAGATGCGCTCGGGCTCGCGCACCGGTCTGTTCGATTTCAGGCTCGGCGCCGACATCCATGTGCTGGTCGGCTGCGGACTCGGCGGCGGCTCCCTCATCAATGCGGGCGTCGCTCTCAGGCCGGACGCGCGCGTATTCGCCGATCCTGCCTGGCCCGAGGAGGTGCGCGGCGACGGTCTGCTCGCGCAAGGATTCGAGCGCGCCACGGCGATGCTTCGTCCCGCGCGTTACGCGCGCGCAGGCGAGCTCAGCAAATTTCGCGCGCTCGAAGCGGCAAGTGCCGGCCTCGGCAAGGAACCGGTCGCGGCGCCAGTGGTGGTGAGCTTCGAAGACAACATGAACCCGGCCGGCGTCGCCCAGCCCGCCTGCACGCTGTGCGGCGATTGCTGCTCCGGCTGCAACGTCGGCGCCAAGAACACCGTGGCGATGACCTACCTCCCGGACGCACGCGCGCATGGCGCCGAGGTCTTCACCGAGCTAGCCGTCAGCCATATCGCCAAGCGCGACGGGGGCTGGCGCGTCCACTTCGCTCCGTCTGACGGCAAAGGCGGCGCCTCGAGCGTCGTCGACGCCAAGACCGTGGTGCTTGCCGCGGGCACGCTCGGCTCGACCGAAATTCTGCTGCGCTCGCGCGAACGCGGCCTTGCGCTATCCGACCGCGTCGGCGAGCGCTTCTCCGCCAATGGCGACATCATCGCCTTTGCCCTTGGCGGTCGCGAGAAGGTGAATGCCATCGGCGTCGGGCATCCTCCGAAATTTGTGAGCGACGCGATCGGCGCCTGCGTCGCCGGCCAGATCGAGCTTGTCGACGCGCGGGACCTCGACCGATCCATGATCGTGCAAGAGGGCGTTCTGCCGTCGGCGCTTGCGCCGCTGCTGCCGGTGTTCTTCATCGCGGGGGGCAGGCTGCTTGGCGCCGCGCAGAGCCTCATCAAGGGCGTCTATCATGGACCCTTGTCGCATCTTCACACCTTCTTCGTCGTCTCGCATGACGAGGCGAGGGGACGCATCACGCTCGACAATGGCAGCGCCAAGGTCGAATGGCCGGGCGTCGCCGACGAGCCGGTCTATGCCCGCGTCGACGAGGCCCTCACCAAGGCGGCCGAAGCGGTCGGCGCCCGCTACATCAAGAGCCCGCTCGCCGCGACCTCGATGGGCACCAAGCCCGCGACCGCTCACCCGCTCGGCGGCTGCGGCATGGGCGAGGATGCAAGCAGCGGCGTCGTGAACCACAAATGCCAGGTGTTCGACGGCAAGGGGCGAGGGAGCGTGCATCCCGGCCTCTATGTGTGCGACGGCTCGGTGATACCGCGCTCGATCGGCGTCAACCCGCTTCTCACCATTACCGCTCTTACCGAGAGGGCGATGGTCCATCTTGCCCGCGACCGCAATCTCGGCTTCGACCTCGCCGTATCGCGGCTCGGCGGGCAGCCGCTCACGATCGGCTGATCGGTCAGGCCAATCGTCGAATCTCGGCCGGAAGTTACTGAGAAACTGCACTTTTTTCAGCCTTTGCTTGCGCCCATCCTCACGCGCTTCTAACCTGTCTTCTGGGTCCTCGCCGACGATCTTCAGGGAGGAGGAAGTGGCGCGAAAGCGGCATTTGGCCTCGCTTGCGGGCGGAGCGGCGCTTCTTGCGGCGCTCTCTGCCGGCGGCACGCTTTACGGCGCGGCGCGGATCGCGCCATGCGACGCGACGGAGCTCACCGCCTCGATCGGCGACAGCGTGCCCGCCAAGGGGCCAGGCCTGGATCGCATGACGATCGTGCTCGTCGGCGATACCGGCTTCAACGCCAGCGATGCCCAAGTCGACGCCAAGGGCGTGCACAAGGGCAGGGCGGCGACGCCCTTCACCGACATGACGTCCGGCATCGCCAAGGACATCGACGGCGACCTTGCCTTCGCCAATCTCGAAACGGTGGTCACCGACCGCAACGACCTCGCGCCCCAGAAGAAGGGAGGCGACAAGGATGCCCCGTTCCATTTCAGGAGCCACCCGGCCGCCGTTAAGGCCCTTATCGATCTCGGCTTCAATCTGTTCTCGCTCGCCAACAATCACGCCTTCGACTACGGCGCGGCGGGAATCGAGGAGACGCTCTATCACCTCGCGGTAGCGAACACCGAGCACGCCATCGCCTTCGCGGGGATCGGCAGCAATTTCGAGGAGGCGATCAAGCCCGCGTGCCTCGATCTCGACGGCACGCGCGTCGCCTTTGACGCGATCGGCATCATCAGCGGCGACAACCAGCAATTTCGCGCCACCGACAAGAGCGCTGGCCAGGCATCGTACCGCCAGCGCGCCGACTTCGAAGCGGTCGTGAACAAGCTTGTGGCGATGCCGGCCGATTACCGCATCCTGTCGATCCATTACGGGCTCGAGGGCCGCGTCGTGCCTGACGACCGCCAGCTCGCTGACTGGCGCGGGTTTGCCGCGGGCGAGAAGGGCATCGACTTGATCGTCGGCCACCATGCGCATGTGGCGCAAGGCGTCGAGATGGACGGCAAGTCGCTCATCTTCTACGGAATGGGCAACTTCCTGCACCCCGGCACCACCGATCTCAAGCGCTTCGGTATCTGCCGCGACTATGGGTTGATGGCCAAGGTGCATCTCGCCCGCGTCGACGGCGCTTGGCGCGTCGAGGCGATCGAGGCGATCCCGCTCGACAATACGCAGGCCAAGCCGGAGCCCCTCGCGGCGAAGGACGCAGAGACCCGCATCTATGCGCTGAACCATCTTGCCGCTGGGCTCGATGACGCGGCGAAGGGCGCCAAGGGTGTGCGCTTCACCCCGCAAGCGGACGGCTCGGGGCTCTATTGCGCCGACGGCGCCGCTGCCCTCGGCGGCAAGCTCGGCACGCTCTGCCAAAACTGGCTCCCGGCCGCCGAGCCGATGAAGCCGGTCGCCGACAAGATCGCGCAAGCCTGCCAGGACCAATCCTCCTATGCGCAGCCGGCGGTGAATAAGCGCCGCGTGCCTCAAACCGGCCGTCGCGAGCCGTCGCCGTTTCCCTTCGGTGCCCTCCGCCAGTTCTAGCCGCGCAGCTCGCCGCCGGTCGCTTTGGTGACGGCGGCGACAATTTTCGCCGCGACCGCCTCGATCTCGGCGTCGGTGAGGGTCTTGTCGCGCGGCTGGAGCGTCACCTCGATGGCGAGCGACTTCTTGCCCTCCGGCACGCCTTGGCCGGCGAACACGTCAAACACGTCCACGTCGGCGATCAGCGTTCGATCTGCGCTCACAGCCGCGCGCACCACGTCGCCGGCGGCAACATCGCGGTCGAGCAGAAAGGCGAAGTCGCGCATGACGGGTTGAAGGTCTGAGGCGTCGAGCGCGGGTTTGGCCGTGCCTTTCCGCTTCGCGCTCGGCAAAGCGTCGAGATACAGCTCGAAGCCCGCGATCGGCGCATCGACGCCAAGCGTGGCGAGTAGGTCCGGGTGGAACTCGCCGAACACTCCGAGCACCGTCTTGGGTCCGAGCTTGAACGCGCCCGAGCGTCCGGGATGAAACCAGGAGTGCGTTTCGCGCGTGACGGTGAGATTGCTCTGGTCGATGCCAAGCGCTGCGAGCGCGGCGACGGCGTCTTCCTTCACCGGGAACAAGCAAACGGGAGGCGCTTCGCCCGACCAATGACGTCCCGCGCCCTCCATGTTCGAATGACCGAAGCGCACGCCGGAGGCGGCGACGAACTGATCTTCCGGCTTTGCGCCGCGGTAGGCCTGGCCAAGCTCGAACAGAGCGCCGTCGGCGAAGCCGCGGTCGCGGTTCCGCTGCGCGGCAGTCATGAGTCCGGGCAGCAGGGACGGGCGCATCACCGCAAGCTCCGATGAAATCGGGTTACTCAGCACCAGCTCCGGCGATCCGCCGCCGAACAGCTCGGCAAGCTCGGGCGCGATGAACGACCAGGTGACTGCCTCGACCAGCCCGCGCGCTGCAAGCACGCGGCGCGCTAGACGCTGGCGCTTCTGCGCTTCGGTGAGCACGGGCTTTGCCACGCCGGCCGCGCGGCGCATCGGCGTGGCGGGCACATTGGCGACGCCCACGAGCCGCACCACCTCCTCGACGAGGTCGGCGGGGCCGGTGATGTCGGGCCGCCACGAGGGAGGAGCGGCCTTGAGGTGCTTGTCCTTGCCGTCGAGCCCGACGCCGAGCGCTTCGAGCAGATGCTTGATCTCGCTCGTGCCAAGATCGAGCCCGCTCAGCCGTTTGACGAGGCCGGGGTCGAACTTGAACGCTGCGTTCGGCTTTGGCGCCTTCCCGGCGATCTCGCTTCTGCCGGGCTCGCCGCCGCACAGCTCGAGCACGAGCCCCGCGGCAAGCTCGAGTCCCGGCACCACGAACGCAGGGTCGACGCCGCGCTCGAAACGGAAGCGCGCATCGGATTGGATGTTGAGGCGCCGCCCCGTGCGCGCCGTACGCTTCGGGTCGAAATAGGCCGACTCGATGAACACATTGGTGGTGGCCTCGGTGACTCCGGTATCGTCGCCGCCCATCACTCCGCCAAGCCCGAGCACCTTGGCGTCGTCGGCGATGACGCACATGTCGCCGTCCACCGCGTAGGTCTTGCCGTCGAGCGCGAGGAAACTCTCGCCCTTCCGCCCGAGCCGCGCGCCGATGGCGCCCTCGATCTTGTCGGCGTCATAGACATGCAGCGGCCGCCCGCGGTCGTAGGAGATGTAGTTGGTGATATCGACCAGCGCGTTGATGGGGCGCAGCCCGATCGCCTTCAGCCGCTTCTGCAGCCAGGCGGGGCTCGGCCCGTTCTTGACCCCGCGCACCACGCGCCCGGCGAAGATGGGACAGGCCGAGGCGCTGTCCTTGTCGAAGTGAAGCCCGATCGGAATGGGATCGGCGAAACCGCCTTTGACCGGCTTGATCGTGTCCTTCTTGAGCTTGCCGAGTCCGGCGGCGGCGAGATCGCGGGCGACGCCGCGCACGCCGAGAGCGTCGGGGCGATTGGGCGTGATGGCGACATTGAACATTGCATCGTCGAGCCCGAGCGCCTTGGCGGCCGGGCTGCCGACTTTCGCATCGGGGCTGAGCTCGATGATGCCGGTATGCTCGTCGGACAGCTCGAGCTCGCGCTCCGAGAGCAGCATGCCGTTCGACTCGACGCCCCTGATCTTCGCCTTGGTCAGCGTGATGTCGATGCCGGGGACAAAGCTGCCGACCGGGGCGAACACGCCCTTGAGTCCGGCGCGCGCATTCGGCGCCCCGCACACGACTTGCAATCGTTCGGTGCCGGTATCGACCTCGCAGACTTGGAGCTTGTCGGCATTCGGATGTTTCGCGGCGCTGATGACTTCGGCCACGCGGAAGGCTCCAAGCGCGGTCGCAGGATCGAACACCTCCTCGACCTCGAGCCCGATGCGGGTGAGCATGTCGGCGATCTTCTCGACGCTCGCCTTGGTGTCGAGATGCTCCTTCAGCCATGCATACGTGAATTTCATGACAGGCCCCCGGCAAGGGTCGGGATGGCGAGGGGCGCGAAGCCGTAATGGGTGAGCCAGCGGAGGTCGCCGGAGAAGAACGCGCGCAAGTCAGGCATGCCGTATTTCAGCATGGCGATGCGGTCGATGCCTAAGCCGAAGGCGAAGCCCTGATAGCGCGAAGGGTCGAGCCCGACATTCTTCAGAACGTTGGGGTGCACCATGCCGCAGCCGAGGATCTCGAGCCACTGATCGCCCTCGCCGATTCTGATCTCGTCGCCGACTTTGGCGTAGCCGATATCGACCTCCATCGACGGCTCGGTGAAGGGGAAGTGGCTGGCGCGGAAGCGCATCTTCACCTCCGGCACCTCGAAGAACGCTTTGCAAAACTCTTCGAGCACCCATTTCAGATGGCCGAGATGAGTCTCCTCATCGATGACGAGCCCCTCGACTTGATGGAACATCGGCGTGTGGGTCTGGTCCGAGTCGCAGCGATAGACGCGACCCGGCGCGATGATGCGGAGCGGCGGCGTCTCGCGCAGCATCGTCCTGATCTGCACCGGACTCGTATGCGTCCGCAGCACGGGCCGCGATCCGTCCGGAAGCTCCGCGAAATAGAACGTGTCGTGATCCTGCCGCGCGGGATGCTCCGGCGGAATGTTGAGCGCGGTGAAATTGTTGAAGTCGGTCTCGATGTCCGGTCCCTCGGCAATCGAGAAGCCCATATCGGCGAAGATCTCGGTGATCTCGTCGGTGACTTGGCTGACCGGGTGGATGCGCCCCTCGGCTAGAGGACCTTCGCGCGTCGGCAACGTGACGTCGGCGCGTTCTGAGGCGAGCTTGTCGGCGGTGGCGGCCTTGGCCAGCACTTCGCGCCTGGCCTCGAGCGCGGCCACTACGCCTTCCTTGAGGCTGTTGACCGCCTGGCCATAGCTCCTGCGCTCTTCCGGCGCAAGCGCGCCCAGGCCCTGCATCAGCTCCGAGACGCGGCCCTTGCGGCCGAGCGCGGCGACCCGCACCTCTTCCAGCGCGCCAAGCGTGGAGGCGCGCGCGATCGCGTCAATCAGCTCGTTTCTGAGGCTGTCGAGCTCCGCGCTCATCGGCTCCCGCTCCCATGCCCGGGCAACCCGCCGGGGAGGGGCGTCAAGCCCGCGCTGCGGCTTGCGCGGCCTCGACCAGACCCTGGAAGGTTTGCGGCTCGTGAACGGCGATGTCGGCGAGCACCTTGCGGTCGAGCTCGATGCCGGCCTTCTTCAGCCCGTCGATCAGCCGTCCGTACGTCAGGCCGTTGATGCGCGCCGCGGCGTTGATGCGCTGGATCCACAAGGCGCGGAAGGTGCGCTTCCTCACCTTGCGGTCGCGATAGGCATATTGGCCGGCCTTCTCGACCGCCTGCTTGGCGACGCGGATGGTGTTCTTGCGGCGGCCGTAATAGCCCTTGGCCTGCTTGATCACCTTGCGGTGGCGAGCATGGGCGGTGACGCCGCGTTTCACACGAGACATGCGAGTGCTCCTTCGAAGCTAAGCCTTAGGCGCTAGCGGCCGTAAGGCAGGAAATTCTTCTTCACGATCTTGGCGTCCTCGTCGGAGAGGACCATGGTTCCGCGCGCGTTCCGGATGAACTTGGTCGGGCGCTGAATCATACCATGCCGCTTGCGCGAGGCTTGGCACTTGACCTTGCCTGTGGCCGTGACCTTGAAGCGCTTCTTGGCACCGCTCTTGGTCTTCATCTTGGGCATTTGGCTTCCTTTTCTTCTAGCCCGCGCGCGCCTCTAAAGAGACGGGGGCAAATCGAGTTCGGCTGATTGAAAGCATGCGAGCCGCCACGGCATGCCCCGCCGGGCGGCTCCTTGAAGGGGCCTTATAGGGTGGATTTGGCGCCGATTGCAAGGCCGGCAAGGCGGTGTCCCGGAACGAACCAACTCTCAACCATCCGGCTTAACGCTTGCTTCCGACCTTGGGTTTAGCGTGCGTCACAAGAGGCCTGCCCCAGCCTGCTCCGTCACCTCCGACGAGTTTCGCGTGGCGTGCACCGAGAGCGCGGTAATCATGGACATTCCGGCACCCTTCCACAGGCCGATCGCCTGGTTCAAGCGGCAAAGCCGGGTCACGCGCGACCTTGTGGTGATGGGTGCCGTCGGCCTCCCGCTCTATCTGCTCGCGGTCTGGTACGACTCCTTCGACAAATTCCTCGCCCTCACCCACGAGCCTGAAAG
>DATHCZ010000207.1:0-5489 GCA_035319265.1 Methyloceanibacter sp.
ATTTGGTGGAGCCAGGCGGGATCGAACCGCCGACCTCGTGAATGCCATTCACGCGCTCTCCCAACTGAGCTATGGCCCCTTCAAGTCAGAAGGTACCGGAAGCCGGGAAACAGGATATTGGGTCGCCTCCCGAGCCGGGCCACTGACTTAGGCCCGGCGACTTGCCGGTTCAAGAGAAATGCGTATCGGCTAGGGAGCGGCAGGACCCTTCTCGCATCCCTGCGTTTTCACTCCCGGAGTTAGGTCTCCTCGCCGGGCGGCCCGACAATGCCCGACACGTCCGCCTCGCCTTCCTCTTCCTCTTCTAGGAAGGTGTCGTCCTCGCTGGCAGCCGGAATCTCCGGCGCATCGTCGCCGAGATCGACGATCTCCTCGTCCTCCTCGACTGGGACGTCGGCGCCGGTCTCCTCGACCTCCTCGAGGCTGATGACGTCTGCGGTCTCTATCGCCGGCGCTTCGACCTCGGGTTCGACGACCTTGCGTGGTTCCGGTGCAGCGCGCTCGCCGCGCCGCGAGGTGGGTGGCGTCACCTGATATACCGCCTGGCAGACGGGACAGGTGATCGGCGTGCGGTTCAAGTCGTAAAACCGCGCCCCACAGTTCGGGCAAACGCGTTTGGTTCCCCGTGCGGGTTTCGACATTGACACTCCTCGATGCTTGATTGAGTTCGCTCCCCATTGCCACGCCGGACCTGTGCTGTCAAAAGCTAATCGAGCGCGCAAATACGCGAAAAAAGAGAGCCTATGCCACAGTCCTTGACCTCAACCCGCTCGCCACGCCTTTCCGGGCGGGCACGCGTGCCGGGCGACAAGTCGATTTCCCATCGCGCCTTGATCCTCGGCGCGCTGGCCACGGGGCGAACCCGCATCACCGGCCTGCTCGAGGCCGAGGACGTGATGGCGACGGCCAAGGCCGTTGCCGCGCTCGGCGCCGAGGTGAGCCGCTCCAATGGGACCTTCGAGGTGACAGGTCAGGGTGTCGGCGGCCTGCTTTCGCCGCGTGCGCCGCTCGACTTCGGCAATTCCGGAACGGGCAGCCGGCTGATGTTGGGCGCCTTAGCCGGCAATCCCATCGAGGTCGAGCTCACGGGCGATGCGTCTTTGTGCCGAAGGCCGATGGGCCGGGTGCTCCAGCCGCTCAACCTGATGGGGCTTGAGGTCGAGGACGCACGGGCCACGCTGCCGCTCAAGATACGCGGCACGGTGGACCTTATCCCCATCGTTTACCAGCTGCCGGTACCGTCGGCGCAAGTGAAGTCGGTCATCCTTCTCGCCGGCATGCATGCACCGGGGCGAACCACCGTGATCGAGCCTTTGCCCACGCGCGACCACACCGAGCGCATGCTGGGCTATTTCGGGGCCGAGCTTGTCGCCGAGGAGCGGGGTGAGGGCAGGGCCATCACCGTTTGTGGAGATGCCGAGCTTCATGGCACCGCGATTGCCGTGCCGGGCGATCCGAGCTCGGCCGCGTTTCTCATCGCCGCCGGGCTGATCGCGGTGGGCTCCGACATCACCATCGAAGGCGTGCTGATGAACCCGACCAGGAGCGGCTTCGTCGAGACCGTGCGGGAGATGGGCGGAAGCATCGAGCTCGTCGACCTCCGCCATGAAGGCGGCGAGCCGACCGCCGATATCCGCGTCAGGGCGAGCGGGCTCAAGGGCGTGCGCGTGCCGGCCGAACGTGCGCCTTCGATGATCGACGAATATCCGATGCTTGCCTGCCTCGCGGCCTTCGCCGACGGAGAGACGCGCATGGCAGGCCTCTCGGAGCTCAAAGTGAAGGAGACCGACCGACTCGCCGCGACCGAGGCCGGGCTCAAGGCTTGCGGAGTCGAGGCCCATGTCGAGGGCGACGATCTGATCGTGTATGGAAAAGGCGGGGTCAAAGGCGGCGGCCTGGTGGCGACGCATATGGACCACCGCATCGCCATGGCCTTCCTTACGCTTGGAATGGGCGCGCGTGAGCCCGTCACCGTCGACGACACCACGATGATCGCAACGAGCTTCCCCAATTTTCTCGCGCTGATGACGAAGCTCGGCGCCACGTTCTCGTAGATCGCCACCGCAGTTTTAAATGAGGGCATTCGCTATGGACATCGCAAGCATCTCGGCCGGCGACAATCCTCCGCATGAGATCAACGTCATCATCGAGATTCCACAAGGCGGCGCGCCGGTGAAATACGAGATCGACAAGCAATCGGGCGCCATGTTCGTCGACCGCTTTTTGCACACGGCCATGTTCTACCCGGCCAATTACGGCTTCATTCCCCACACGCTGTCTCAGGATGGCGATCCGGTCGATTGCCTCGTCGTGTCGCCGACACCTGTGGCGCCCGGCGTCGTGGTCCGCGCGCGGCCCATCGGCGCGCTGCTGATGGAGGACGAGCACGGGATCGACGAGAAGATCATCGCCGTCCCCACCGACAAGCTTCATCCCTTCTATAAGCGCGTCGGCAGCTATCGCGACCTGCCCGAGATCGTGATGGAGCAGATCGCCCATTTCTTCGAGCACTATAAGGATCTCGAGAAGGGCAAATGGGCAAAGCTCAATCGCTGGGCCGAGCCCGGCGAGGCCGCCGATCTGATCCGTGCCGGTATCGCTCGCGCCAAGGACGGCGCATGATCATCGCCATTGACGGACCGGCGGCGTCCGGTAAGGGCACCCTCGGCAAGCGCGTCGCAGCCTATTACGGTCTCGCTCATCTCGATACCGGAACGCTCTACCGCGCCGTGGCCCGCGATACGCTGGCACGGGGCGGCGACCCCGCCGATAGCGCCGCCGCCGCCGCAGCCGCCCGCGCGCTCGACCCTGCCTCATTCTCGGACCCGCACTTGCGGGCACAAGAGCTTGGCGAGACGGCCTCGGTGGTCGCCCGCCATCCCGAGGTGCGCCAGGTGCTGCTCGCCTATCAGCGGGCCTTTGCCCGGCGGCCAGAGGGTGCCGTGCTCGACGGCCGCGATATCGGCACGGTCATTTGCCCCGACGCCGACGTGAAGCTGTTCGTGACCGCGGCCTCGGAGGAGCGGGCGCGTCGCCGCTTTCTCGAGCTAAAGCAGAGCGGAAGCCCCATCGCGGAGGCCGAAGTGCTTGCCGATATCAGGAGGCGCGACGAGCGCGACAAGAACCGCACCGCGGCGCCGCTGCGCAGGGCAGAAGACGCAGTCTTGCTCGACACGACGAATTTGGATATAGACGCCGCGTTCAGGGCAGCCATCGACCTTATTGATGCTGCGATGGGCCATGCCGGGCAGGCCGTTTGAGGCACCTGCCCATTTTGCATTGGCGCCCAACTTTTCGAGGTTTTCCGCGGGCGAGCAAGCGGAGGCGCGAGCGGCCGTGAACGGGCCGCTGCGAGCCGGGCTTGTGACCGCTTCCGTGGTAAACAAATCTGGTTGTGGCCTCTCGGAGGCCTGAGGAGGATCGTGGCTATGATGGGACGACGAGTAGGAGCCTAGATGACCGAGCCGCAGACTAGCGTAAGCCATCCGAGCCGCGATGAGTTCGCAGCTCTTCTTGAGGAGTCGCTGACCGGTACGGCGCTCCAGGAAGGCAGTGTCGTCAAGGGCACCATCGTTGCCATCGAGAAGGATGTCGCGGTTATCGACGTTGGATTGAAGACCGAAGGCCGCGTCCCCTTGAAGGAATTCGGCGTCACCGGCCGCACCAGCGATCTTGCCGTCGGCGACGAGGTCGATGTCTATCTCGAGCGCGTGGAGAATTCTGCCGGCGAAGCCGTGCTGTCGCGCGAGAAGGCGCGCCGCGAGGAGAGCTGGACCAGGCTCGAGGAGAAATACAAGGCGAACGAGCGCGTCGAGGGCGTGATCTTCAATCGCGTCAAAGGCGGCTTCACCGTCGATCTCGACGGCGCCGTGGCATTCCTGCCCGGGAGCCAAGTCGACATTCGCCCAATTCGCGACGTAGGCCCGCTCATGAACGTGCCGCAGCCGTTCCAGATCCTGAAGATGGATCGCCGCCGCGGCAATATCGTCGTCTCGCGCCGTTCGGTGCTCGAGGAGACAAGAGCCGAGAAGCGGAGCGAGATCGTCGCTCGCCTCGAGGAGGGCCAGGTCATCGACGGCGTGGTCAAGAACATCACCGACTACGGCGCCTTCATCGATCTCGGCGGCATCGACGGTCTCCTGCATGTCACCGACATGGCATGGAGGCGCGTCAATCATCCGAGCGAGATCGTCAATGTCGGCGATACGGTGAAGGTGCAGATCATCCGCATCAACCCCGAGACGCAGCGCATCAGCCTCGGCATCAAGCAGCTCGAGGCCGACCCCTGGCAGAACATCGCCGCCAAATACCCGGTCGGCTCGCGGTTCAAGGGCACGGTCACCAACATCACCGACTACGGTGCCTTCGTCGAGCTCGAGCCCGGCGTCGAGGGCTTGATCCACGTCTCGGAGATGAGCTGGACCAAGAAGAACATTCATCCCGGCAAGATCATCTCGACCAGCCAGGAGGTCGAGGTGCAGGTGCTCGAGGTCGACCCCGACAAGCGCCGCATCTCTCTCGGTCTGAAGCAGACCCAAGAGAATCCGTGGATCGCCTTCGCCAATAATCATCCGCCGGGCTCCGTCATCGAGGGCCAGATTCGCAACATCACCGAGTTCGGCTTGTTCATCGGCCTCGATGGCAGCATCGACGGCATGGTTCATCTGTCCGACCTCGACTGGACCAAGCCCGGCGAGGAGGCCCTCAAGGACTACAAGAAGGGCGACACCGCCAAGGCGGTGGTGCTCGAGGCGGACTCCGAGAAGGAGCGCATCAGCCTCGGCATCAAACAGCTTACCGCCGACCCGTTCGCCTCCGGCGCGCCGTCCGCTAAGCTCAAGAAGGGCATGCGCGTCACCTGCGAGGTGCTCCAGGTGAAGGACAACGGCATCGACGTGAAGCTCATCGACCATGACCTCACCAGCTTCGTCAGGAGGTCCGACCTGTCGCGCGACCGCTCCGAGCAGCGGCCTGACCGCTTCGGCGTCGGCGAGAAGTTCGACGCGGTGGTGACACAGGTCGATCCCAAGGCGCGCAAGGTCTCGGTGTCGATCAAGGCGCTCGAGATCGCCGAGGAGAAGGAGGCCGTCGCCCAATACGGCTCGACCGATTCCGGCGCTTCGCTCGGCGACATTCTCGGTGCCGCCCTGAACAAGGCGAAGGGAGAGGACGGCGACGAGACGTCGGCCAAGCCGAAGCGGAAACGCGCCAAGGGTGATGCGGAGGCTGAGGACGCTGACGAGTAGAGCCGCTTGCGCCGCTTTGTGCGGCGCTCCGGCTCGGCCCCTCGAGCGAGCGGTTCCGTGAGCGAGGAAGCATGGTTCTCGACGCCGTCAGCGTGACCGACCGCCGCCGCCTCAAGCGGCGGCTCACCGCTTGGCGCATCGCAGCCGTCCTGTTCGCGCTCCTGTTCTTTGGCGCGCTGCTGGTCGGCGGCAACAGCTTGCCGGTCTCCGCGGGACTGCTACCGCATATCGCCCGCATCACTG
>DATHCZ010000208.1:0-3570 GCA_035319265.1 Methyloceanibacter sp.
ATCTGTCGCCGCGCCTGCCGATCGACCTTCACATAGGGCTTGAGCTCACATCGCGTAACTGGAGTACATCATTGTGGTCGCAAGCGGGCCGGCGCAAATGTTCAAGGAGATCGAGCTCAAGCTCGAGTTCGATCCCGCCGATGCTGCGCGCATCAAGTCCGCCCCGCTCCTGGCGGCCGAGAGCATCGGCCAGGCCGAGGAGCAGAACCTCGTCTCGACTTATTTCGACACGCCAGGCCTCGCGCTCAGCAAGGCCGGGCTGTTCTTGCGCGTGCGCGAGTTGGACGGCCGCTATATCCAGACCGTGAAGGCAATGCAAAGCAAGGCCGATCTGCTCGAGCGCTTCGAATGGGAGCGGGAAATTTCCGGGCACGTCCCCGATCTCAAGGTCGTTGACGGCACGCCGCTCCGCGCGCTGCTGACCCGGTTGCGCCGCGCATCGCTGCGGCCGTTATTCGAGACACGCATGCGACGGACGCTTCGCTGCGTCGCGCATGGCGGCTCCGAGATCGAAGTCGCGGTCGACGAGGGCGAGATCGTGGCTGGCGCGCGAACGGTCCCCGTCAGCGAGGTCGAGCTTGAGCTCAAGCAAGGCGATGCGGCCCAGTTGTTTTCGCTCGCCCGCGCTTTGGCCGAGACGCTGCCGCTCCGGCTTGCGGTGAAGACCAAGTCAGAGCGCGGCTTCGAGCTTCTCGCCAAGGCGACTTTCGTCGTCGAGAAGGCTGGCGAGGTTGAGATCAAGCCGGGGATGACGGCCGCGGAAGCCTTTCGCGCCATCGCGCGAAGCTGCCTCAGGCAGATCGTCGTCAACGAGCCGGCCCTGTTTGCCGGTCGCGCCGAGGCGCTGCATCAGATGCGCGTCGGGTTGAGGCGTCTGCGCGCAGCGATCTCGATCTTCGCCGACGTCGTGGCGGAGAGCGGCGAGGAACGGATCAAGGGCGAGCTCAAATGGATCACGCAGGAGCTTGGCCCGGCGCGCGACCTCGACGTCTTCGCCGTCGACGTTCTGGAGCCGCTGCGAAAAGCCAATCCAAAGAACGCGGGCATTAGCGCCGCGCGTCGCGATTTCGAGGAGCGGCGCAAGGCCGCCTACGCGCGTGCCGTCGGATCGCTCCGATCCGAGCGTTTCCGCAAAGCCCTTCTTGATCTCGCCGAGTGGATCGAGGTCGGGGGTTGGGCGTCGGGGGAGGCCGCGCGCGATCCTATCGAGGAACGTGCGAGGACCGAGCTGACCAGGCTGCGCAAGCAGATCAGAAAACGGGGCGACGACCTTCGCCACGTCAGCGCGCAGGAGCGCCACAAGCTTCGCATCCGCGCCAAGCGGCTTCGCTACGCCACCGAGTTCTTCGCCAAGACCTTCCCCGGTGAAAGCAATCTCAAGCGACGCGACGAGCTGCTCTCCGCGCTCAAGGAATTGCAGGATGCGCTGGGCGGGTTAAACGATCTCGAGACGCGCCATGGTCTGATGGACGGGACAGGAGGCGAGGAGGCCGCGGAGATCGCCGCCGTCATTCCCGATCCGGTGCGCGAGGCGGCCTCGCGCGAGCGCCTTCTCGCCGACGCCGAGAAGGCCTTCGCGCGTTTCGGGCAAGCCAAGGCCTTCTGGAAGGACTAGCTTCGCGCCCTCATTCGACGACGTGGTGCTTGCCGATCGGCTTGACCGTGCTCGCCTGAAGCCCTTTCTCGCCTTCTTCTTCGGCAACGACGAGGCTGACCTCATTGCCGACCTCGAGCGCGTCGAATTCGGCGCCGACGACGCTGTTCCGGTGGAAGTAGACTTCATCGCCTTCCGCCGTTGTGATGAAGCCATAGTCGCCGAATAGATTTTCGATCTTGCCGTGAGCAGGCACCGCGTGGGCTTTGACGCTGCCGCGCATCTTCCGCGATTGATCCTCAAGGCGCCGGACGGCCGCGTCGAAGGCGTCGCGCAACGCCACATAGACGTCTTCGTGGGCGTGATCGATGGGTCTGGCGCGATCCACCACCACATTCTTTCCCGGCACGCTGATCTCGATCCGCACGTTGTAAAGCTTGCCCTTGTGATGATGCCGGTGTGGCGCCTCGACCACCACCGTGCAGCCGACGATGCGGTCGTGGAATCGCTCGAGCTTCGCCGCTTTCTCGCGAATGCGGGCCTCGATCGCAGGCGAAGGGTCCATGTTGCGGAAGCTGATTTGCAGCGGAATCTGCATCGGGATTTCTTTCTCCGTTGGAACTTGCTGGACATTAACATTGGGCGAAGTCGGTAAACGTTCATTGAGTTGCGTCAAAAGGCCAAAGGGCACAGAATCCGCGCGCCTGATATTGACCCGTATCAAGGCCGAAATTCGCCAGGAAGCCCATATGCTGCGCGGCGTGGACTTGGCATGGCGCGGACTTGGCATAACGGCCTAAGGAATGTCGATGAGACTTCTTCTCGCGGGTTTCCTCCTCACGCTGGCGTCGGGTGCCGTCGCCCTTGCTGCCGCGGACGTCGGCGATCCGCAGGCGGGATTCGAATACGCCAAGGAGTATTGCTCTCCTTGTCACGGGATCTCGGCCGAGAAGTCGCCCCTACCCAAAGCGACTCGCTTCCGCGAGGTGGCCGACCGGCCCGGCGTGACCGGGACGGCCCTCAGAGTGTGGATGGAGACCTCGCATCCGACGATGCCCAATATCGTCGTCGAGAAACAGGACATGCTGAACGTCATCGCCTATATCCTGAGCCTCAAGGGCCGCGACCAGGACCAGAACCAAAACTAGACCCATGATCCCCTAAGCGGGAGGAGACGTCGCGGTGAAGCTCGTCAAGATTCTGCTTCCCATCGATCAGCGCGGCACGACCGAGGCCTGCGCCAAGTTCGCTTTCGGCCTTGCCGGCCGCTCGGGCGCCGCCCTCGAGGTGCTGCATGCCAGCCCCGCGCCGACCGACCGGCTGCCCTATGCGACCGAGCTCAGCCCGGTCTATTTCGCGGAGCTGGTCGATGTCGGCAAGAAGCAGGTCGAGCTCGAGCAACGCCAGGCCCAATCTTGGTTTGCCGCGACGGCGCGCGCCTTCCCGAATGTGCGCCCTACCTTTCTCCACATCGAGGATCCGATAACGCGCACCGTGGCGATACGGGCGAAAGCCGCCGATCTCACCGTGCTGCCGAGCACCTCTTCGAGCCAGGATCCCTTCTTTGCGCTTGCGCGTGACGCGGCACTGTTCAATTCGGGGCGGGCGATGCTCGTGGTGCCGAACGAGACGCGAGGCTTCAACGCCAACACCGTGGTCATTGCCTGGAAGGACACGGTCGAAGCCGTTCGCGCGCTCGCGGCTTCTGCGCCGTTCCTTGCCGCTGCGAAGCGCGTCAAGCTGATCAGCGTCGCGGAGCTGGAAGACGAGGACGAGACGCCTGCGATGATGACGGACTATCTGAAGCAGGGCGGCGTGAACGTCGAGTTGGCGAGCCTCGCGCGCCACGGTCGCGACGTGGGGGAGGTGCTGGTCGAGGCGTCCGACGGCGAGGACACACTACTCGTCATGGGCGCCTATGGTCATTGGCGCTGGCGGGAGCAGGTGCTCGGCGGGAGCACGCAATATGTGTTGCA
>DATHCZ010000209.1:0-9585 GCA_035319265.1 Methyloceanibacter sp.
CATGAACTCGCTGCCAAGCTTCGACGCCGGCCAGAAGCTCACCGCCAGCACGGCAACGGCGAGGAGGATCGTCAGGCTCTTGAATTCGAGGGCAAGCCGGATCACCGGTCGATAGATTGCGATCAGGAAGCGGTTCACCGGGTTCTTGTGCTCGGGCATGATGCGCCCACGCACAAAGACCGTCATGAGCGCCGGCACCAGAAGGACCGAGAGCAGCGCTCCGGCAGCCATGGCGAAGGTCTTGGTGTAGGCGAGCGGCTTGAACAGCCGCCCCTCTTGCGCTTCCAGCGTGAAGATCGGCAGAAAGGAGACGGTGATGATAAGCAGGCTGAAGAAGAGAGCGGGACCGACCTCAATCGCGGCCTCGATCAGCACCTCGCTACGCGGCTTCTCCGGGGGCGCACGTTCAAGCCGCTTATGGGCATTCTCGATCATAACGATGGCGGCGTCGACCATGGCGCCGATGGCGATGGCGATTCCGCCAAGGCTCATGATGTTCGAGCTCAAGCCCAACAGCCACATGCAGATATAAGCGATCAGAACGCCAAGCGGCAGCGTGATGATCGCAACAAGCGCGCTGCGCGCGTGCAGCAGGAAAACGATGCAAACGAGGGCGACGATCGCGCTTTCCTCGAACAATGTCCGCTTCAGCGTATCGATGGCGCGATTGATCAGATCCGAGCGGTCATAGACCGGCTCGATGCTTACGCCCTTGGGAAGGCTCGGCGCGATTTCCGCCAACCGATCCTTCACGTGCCGGATAACCGACAGAGCATTCTCCCCGAAGCGCTGGAGTGCGATACCGGAGACCACCTCCCCTTCGCCGTTCATCTCGGTGATGCCACGCCGCTCGTCCGGCGTGAGCTCAACGCGCGCAACGTCCTTGAGCAGCACCGGCACGCCGCCGTCGTTCTTGACCACGATCTGCTCGAGGTCCCGAGGAGACTTGATATAGCCGCGCCCGCGAATGGCGAACTCGGTCTCGGAGACCTCGACGGTGCGACCGCCGACATCCATGTTGCTTTCGCGGATCACGTCGCGAATTCGCGCCAGTGGGATGCCCAGTGCCTGAAGCCGGCGGGGATCGACCACGACGCTGTACTGCTTGACGAAGCCGCCGACGCTGGCGATTTCAGCCACGCCTTCGGCCTTGGCTAGTCCGAATCTGACATACCAATCCTGAATGGTGCGAAGCTCGGCTAGGTTCTTCTGCGCTCCGCGTACCACGTATTGATAGACCCAGCCGACGCCAGTGGCGTCCGGTCCGAGCGTGGGGGTCACGCCCGCAGGCAGTCGTTGCGCCGCGGAGCTCAGATATTCGAGCACGCGAGAGCGCGCCCAGTAAATGTCCGTTCCATCCTCGAAGATGACGTAGACGAAAGAAACTCCAAAAAAGGAAAAGCCGCGCACCACCTTCGACCGCGGCACAGTCAGCATCGCCGTGCTCAGCGGATAGGTGACCTGATCTTCGACCACCTGGGGCGCTTGGCCTGGAAACTCGGTGTAGAGTATGACCTGCACATCCGAGAGGTCGGGAATGGCGTCGAGCGGTACTTTCGAGACGGCATAGATGCCGGCGAGAGTGACAAAGACGGTGGCGAGGCCGACCAGGAAAACGTTGCGGGCAGACCAGCGGATGAGCGCAGCGATCATTGCGGCGCCTCCTGCTGTCCGAAGGACCGCAAGGCGGCCTTGAGGTTGCTTTCGGCGTCGATAAGGAAGTTGGCCGAGGTAACGACCTCCTCGCCGGGTTCGATGCCTTCGATGACCTCGGCATAACCCTCGCCGCGACGCCCAAGGTTCACCGCGCGGGGTTCGAACCGACCGTCGCCCTTGGCGACCAGCACGACTTGACGTGTGCCGCTGTCGATGATGGCACTGTCGGGAACCGCCGTGACTTTTGCGCCGGCGCCGTCCGTATGGAAGACCACGTCGGCATACATGCCCGTCTTCATTTGCCCGTCGGGGTTGGGCAGCTCGATGCGAACCGACAACGTGCGTGTCTCGGGCTTCATCATCTCCGGATAGATGAAGGTCACCACGCCGTCGTGCGGCTCGGTAGGAAACGCCCGCAACGTCACGGTGGCGTGCGTCCCCACTTCGATCTCGCCAATGTCGGCTTCGGCGACTTCGGCAACGACCCACATGCGAGAGTGGTCGGCGATGCGGAATAGCTCGTCGCCGGCCGCGACGCGTTGGCCCTCGATGACGTTCTTTTCGACGACGTCACCCGTTGCCGGCGAGACCCAATCGATCGTCCGGGGGTTGGTCATGGTCTTGGCCACCTCTTCGATGCGGACCTCAGGGACATCGAGATTGCGCAGCTTCTGCATGGCCCCTTCGAGATCGCCGGCTGCGCCCCCCTGCTCCCTTCCGCGCGCGCGCATGGCCACCATGAGGTCGGCCTGAGCCAATTGGATTTGCGGGCTGTAGAAGCGGAACAACGACTCGCCCTTTGCGACGTGCTGTCCGGTCTTGTTGACGAAGAGTTGCTCGATGTAGCCGTCCGAGCGAACCGTGACGATGGTTAGCAGGGATTCGTCGTGTTGCACGGTGCCGACCCCACGCACGGCGCGGGAGATGGTTTTGGCTTCGACCTTTTCAGTCGTCACACCAATGCGCTGCACCTTGTCGAGGCTGACCCTGACGGTGCCGGGTTCGCCCTGCTCGTCGGCATAGACGGGGATGTAGTCCATCCCCATGGAATCCTTCTTCGGCGCCGGCGAGGTGTCGGGAAGTCCCATCGGATTGCGGTAATAGAGAATCTTGCGCTCGGTCTTAGCCGGCTCGGCCTTATCCGACGCGGCTTGCTCCGCGGCCGCCGGGGCGGCGATCGGGTCGGGACGATGCGCGTACCAATAGCTGCCGGCGGCACCGGCGGCCACTCCGACACCCAAGATCATCAGACTGTTCAGACGGTTCATGGCGCGTCTCCGAATCCTCGTTGACGGATCTCTGCCGCGATGAGGCAAAGGATCAGCGCGTGTCAGGTAGCGCGAGCAAACGCTCACGCTCACGTGGCACGACTTCAGTCAGGATTTAGACGCGTGGAGGAGGTAAAGGCGGGTTGGACGACCGCGAGGTGGGAGCTTCTGATACAAACGCCGATTGCTCCGAGGCCGACGGCAGCGCAGGCGTCACCTCTGACGAAGTCAGGCTGGCTGCAAAGACGCCCGCGCATTTGAGAGCGCAGGAGGCGGACTTTCCACACTGGCCTTTTCCCGACTTGGCACAATCCTGCCCCTCCGGACAGCAGTCGGATTGAGCGGCGAGATGAGCGCCGCCCGGGGCAACGGCGCGAGCGCTCGCCCCCGCGACCGGTAGCAGGGCAACGGATAAGGCAACGAGGGCGACCAGAAGGGTACGGGCAATGTCCACGGCTTTTACGATTACAGCCTTGCTTTGCCCGCGGCAAGTGACGGAGCCGTGAAGGGCAACGCCAGGCTTAATGGCCAGCGCCTTTAAAGGTCTGCGGAGCTTTCACGCGGCGCGCCTGCCGAAGGCGAGGATACCGGCGACCGGAACGACGAAGCCGATCGTCACCGCGGCGATGGTGAGAGGGGCGAGGTTGGCATAAGAGCCGCGACCGACCTCGAACAGCAGGTTGAGGTATTTGGTCTCGAGCTGTCCCGCCACCAGTGCGACGTTCATCCACGACGCCATCAGCGCGAACCATGTCGCCCGTTTCCCTGCCGGAGCATTGATGGCGACGAGAGTGAGCGCTGGGATCATCGAGAGCTCGGCGAAAGGCGAGGCCACGGTCGTGTCGACCAGCGCGATGGTGTGCGCGCCGAAACCAAACGTCTCTTTGGTCCAAAGATCGAGACGAAGCGCGAGGGCGATATTCGGCAGCGACAGGATGGTGCCGATGATCGTCACCCACAGCAGAACCTTAGCAATCGGCGCGCGCGTGATGACGTCGGAAAAGAGCCAGGCGCCGGCGAGGCTGAGCGCCGCGCCGATCTGAGCGAGCGTGCCGTAGAACGCCTCGTCGAAGCCGAGAACGTCGATGGTGAACCAGCGATACCCCTCGCCTACGCCTGGCGTGGCTCGAAACAAGAAGATCACCAGCGCCGCATAGAAGATGCGCTTGCGGTGCACTTCGTCGACATCCTCGGCGACGCGATAGAGCATCGAGGCGATGACGCTGAGCGAGATGAGGAAGACGATCTCCTGGCCGAGCGGCACTCCACCGAGACCGATAGCCAGGACCGCGGCGCCGAACAGGAGACCGCCGCCGAGGATGCGCCAATCGATCGGCTTGGTCTCGGAGGCATCGAGGCGAACCAGCATAGCGCCGGTGAGCGAGGTCGCCGGCACCGCGAGCCCGAGCAGAAATACGGTCTGGTAGCTATAGATCTGCGCGAGCCAACCCGAGAGCCCGGCCACCGACAAAATCCCCGACCAGAGCGCAAGCCGCCCCAGCACTTGAACGAGACCGAGCTCGCGTTGGATCTCGGCTTCCGGTTTCGGCGTGCCATCGGGAAGCGTCCGTTCGACCACCTCGGTCGTCATCGCATCGGCGATGACGTCTTGCAGCACGACGCCGACGACGATGAGAAGCTGCGCCATCACGTAGAGCGCGTTCTTGCTCGCGAACGTGATCCAACCGCCGGCGGCGCCGGCGAGAATCACCATGCCCGAAGCGACGAGGCACGCGCCGATGAACACGTAAGCCCTGCGCTGGGAACCTAAGACCGGCACCGAGTCGGCGAGCTGCCCGAACACCATCTTGATGGTCCAGGGCAGCGTCAGCCACACCGCGATCGCGGCCAGCTCGGCGGGCGAAAGGGTAAGCGCCTCCTTGATCCAGAAGGCTTCGGCGATGGCAACAAGGCCGAGCGCGCCATAGGCGTAATAAATCATCAGCAGCGGCAGATAACGGAGCCGCATTGCCCTGATCGGCGTCAGAAAGGCACGCTTGAGCTTGTCGAGAAGCGAGCGCTGCGTCACGGCGCCGCCCGTTGATGAAACGGCGGTCATGGCGCTCTCCATAGCAGCTTTCACGCGGAACGGCGGCCCACGATCGCGCGGGCTCGAAGAGGAACTTTGCCATACGAAGAGGCAAGATTTTGCTCAAAGTCACGGCAGACGCGCTCCGTTGGCCGCGTGTCATGAAATCTTCACCTCAAGGCCCGTAAGGGAACGAAATCTCTGCGAACAAGGAGCATGACGACATGCTCGCGCATTCCACATCGTCATGATGCAACCGCTGAAGTGATGCGACGAGAGAGAGCAGCAGGTGGAATGTCGTTCGCTCTCTCCCTATTTGGAAAAGAGCCCGCGCTGTGTCTTTGACCTAACCCGCTATGACCATTCGTAATCTCGAACATGCTCTCGCGCCTCGCTCGGTCGCGGTGATCGGCGCCTCGGCGGAGAAGGGCTCGGTCGGCAATGTGTTGACCGAGAATGTCCTCGGCGGCGGTTTCGCGGGCAAGGTGTTCCTCGTCAATCCGCATGACAAAGAGATTGCGGGGCATCCCTGCTTCGCCTCGGTCGCTGCGCTACCGGAGGCGCCGGAGCTCGCGGTGATCGCGACGCCGCCCAGGACCGTGCCGGATCTCGTGGCCGCGCTCGGCGCCAAGGGCACACGCGCGATCGTCACGATCACGGCGGGGCTCTCCGCCGAAGAGAAGCAGGCGATGCTCGATCACGCGCGCCCTTATTGTCTGCGCATCATCGGTCCGAACTGTCTCGGCATCGCCGTGCCGGGAATCGGGCTCAACGCGACATTCGGGCTTAGCCGCCCCCTCCCGGGAAAGCTCGCCTTCCTCTCGCAGTCGGGTGCGCTCATCACTGGAATTGTCGACTGGGCGATCGCCCAGGGGATCGGCTTCTCTCATGTCGTGTCGATGGGTGAGATGGCCGATGTCGATGTCGGCGACCTACTCGATTTCCTCGGCTCCGACGTCACCACGAGCGCCATCCTGCTTTATCTCGAGACCATCCCCGCGGCGCGGAAATTCATGTCGGCGGCGCGTTCGGCGGCCCGCGCCAAACCGGTGATCGTGATCAAGTCGGGCCGCTTCGCGGAATCGGCACGTGCGGCCTCGACCCATTCCGGTGCGCTCGCCGGCGGCGATGCCGCGGTCGGCGCCGCGTTCCGCCGCGCAGGGCTGGTGCGCGTCGAAGAGCTCGAGGAGCTGTTCGCCGCGGCGGAGACGCTCACCGATCTTAAGCCGGTCGCCGGCAACGAGCTCTTGATCTTGACCAATGGCGGCGGCGCCGGCGTGCTCGCGGTCGACGATCTGATCCAATACGGCGGTAAACTCGCGCCGGTGAGCCAAGATCTTATCGCCACTCTCGACAAGATACTTCCGGCCAACTGGTCGCGCGCGAACCCGATCGACATCATCGGCGACGCTTCGCCCGAACGTTACGCCGCTGCGCTTGAAGCGGTTCTTGCCAACAACGAGGCCGACGCGATCCTCATCATCAATTGCCCGACCGCGCTTGCTTCCTCGAGCAAGGCGGCGCGCGCCGTGATCGACACGATTGCAAAGGCCGCGAAGGTCAAGCGGCAGCCTCCGATCCTGACCAACTGGCTCGGCGAGGCAGCGGCGGAGGAGGCGCGGCGCGAGTTCCACAAGGCTTCGATCCCGAGCTACGCGTCGCCCAACGATGCCGTCAAAGGTTTCCTCTATCTTTGGCAATATACCAAGGCGCAGGAGGCGCTGATACGCACGCCGCCGCGCGAGACCGAGCGCACGCGTGTGGCGCAGGAGGCAGCCCGCACGATCCTGCGCGCTACGGCTTCTTCAGGTCGTTCACTCCTGACCGAGCCAGAGGCCAAGGCGGTGCTTTCCGCCTATGGCATTCCAACCGTTCCGACACGCGTCGCGGCTACGGCGAAGGATGTCGAGGACATCGCCAAGGGGCTGCTAGCGCAGTTTCCTTCGGTTGCGGTCAAGATTCTTTCAGAAGACATCTCGCACAAATCGGACATCGGCGGCGTGAGACTCAGCTTGCGCTCGGCAGACGAAGCGCGCCGCGTCGCCGAGCAGATGCAAGCGCGCGCGCATGAGCTTCGTCCCGAGGCGCGGCTGCAAGGATTCACCGTGCAGCCCATGGTGGCGCGATCCGGCTCGCACGAGCTTCTCATGGGCGTCTACGAGGATCGCCTGTTCGGTCCCATGATCTTGTTCGGCGCCGGCGGCACGGCGACCGAGATCATCCATGACACGGCCGTGGCGCTGCCCCCTCTCGATGCCGAGCTTGCCCGCGACCTCATGAGCCAGACGCGCATCTTCAAGCTGCTCGAAGGCTATCGCGACCAGCCCTCCGCCGACCTGGCCGCAATCGGCGATGCGCTCACGCGGCTGTCGCAACTCGTGGTCGACTGTCCCGCCGTCAAGGAGCTCGACATCAATCCTCTGCTCGCCGACGAGACGGGAATCATAGCGCTCGACGCGCGTATCCGCATCGAGCCAAGCGAGGTCGAGATGGAGGGTCCCAATCCGCGTCTCGCCATCAGGCCCTACCCCAACCAATGGGAGAAATGGGCCGCGACCGATAACGGCTATCGCGTCTTCATCCGGCCGATCCGCCCGCCCGACGAGCATCTCTACGGAGAATTCTTCGCCAAGCTCTCACCCGAAGACATTCGCTTCCGCTTCCTCGCGCCGCGCAAGGAATTTTCGCACAAGTTCTTCGCGCGCTTCACCCAGATCGACTATGCCCGCGCCATGGCCTTCATCGCGCTGAACAAGGAACAGAACGAGCTGCTCGGCGTGGCTCGGCTCGCAGCGGACCCCGATTACATCAGAGGCGAATACGCCATCATCGTGCGGAGCGACCTCAAGGGCACCGGCATCGGTTGGGCACTGATGCGCCATTTGATCAGCTATGCGGAGAAGGAAGGCCTGCGCGAGCTCGTCGGTGACGTGCTCGCCAACAATCAGCGCATGCTCGGCATGTGCAGGACGCTTGGCTTCGAGATCGCGGTCGACCCCGAGGATAGCTCTATCCGCAAGGTGACGCTCAAGCTTCCCGCCGGGCTCAAAGATACGGCGCGCGTCAACGCGGAACCCGCGCTGTAGGCCGGGCAAGTTCCCCCGTCATGCCGGCTACGAGTGATGGGAAGAGTGAAGCTACTTCGGTGCGTGCACGAGGTGCTCGGAAAGCTCGTGATCGGGGACCTTGGTCAGATCTTTCTGTAGGCTATCGGCGGCAAGCTCCGCCATCGCTTTGGACAGCTTCTCTTTGAGCTCGGTGAGCACGCGGGGCGGCGCGACCAGCACGAGCTTGTCGAAGCTCTTGCGCCCGTGCTCGGCGTCGATCTCACCCGCGACGTGCTTGACGAAGTCCTCCTTGGCCGCGACGTGAAGGTCGCGGCGCGGCTCGACGGCATGGCGCGCAGTGTTGGCGCTCTCCTTCACCCGCGCCGGGCGGTCGAGGCCGAGATCGTGAGAGCGCTGATGCGCCTCCGGAGAGACGAAGCTCGCAATCGTGCGGAAAGCGCCGTTCTCGTCACGCTCGACGAAGCGCGCTCTGCCGCCATCGGCGATGACATAGAGAGTTTTGATTGGCTTCATGGTTTCATCCTGACTGGGAAATGCGGAGCGTCTTCAGATTAGCACGCTCGGCACGGCTTCCGCGCGCGCGTCTCGCTTAAGATGGATCAGGGCTTGTCGCGAAGACTCATGATATAGGCGGCCAGGTCGGCAAGTTCGGCCTTGGTCAGCGGAATTTGCGGCATGGGATGCTTGGGCAGCATAATATGGCCCATGATGTCGCCGGCGGTCTGGCCTTCTTTGTTGGCGATCTCCCGGAAGCTCGGGACGTCGGCGTTTACATGCTCCTGAGTGCCGGCCCCGACGAGATGGCAATTCGAGCAGAGACTCTGAGCGAGCGTCTTGCCGTGCTCGGGATCGGGTTGACCAGGGATCGTCGCGGCGAACGCAACCCCGGCCACGAGCAGCGAAAGCCAAGCGAAAACGAGCACGAAAGGTTTCATGGATTTCTCGCCCCTCCTCCGGCGCGCGCACTCTTATATAGACCTGTGAGCCCGGCACAAAGGGTCAGGAACGCGGGAGCGATCGAGCTGCGACAGAAGCCCTCAGGCCGCCATGGCCTTAAGCTTGTCCCGATCGAGGAGACGCACGCGGCGGGCCGATTCGAGCTTGATCGGGCCCATCTCCTTGAGCTCGGCGAACATGCGCGAAACGGTTTCCAACGTGAGTCCGAGATAGTCGGCGATGTCGTGACGCGGCATGGCGAGATCGAGCACCTCGGCCGAGCCGGAGCGGTCGGCCATCTCCAATAGAAAGGCGGCAAGGCGCTCGAGGGCATTCTTGCGGCCGAGCAGGAGCAGATGATCCTGCGTGTGCCTGAGACCGATCATGGTCCTGGTGAGAAGCTCGCGAACGAGGCTCGTCGAGGCACCCGCGCCAATTAGCCCCTGCCATTTGAAGGCAACGACCTTGGTGGGCACCACCGCCTCGGCCGAGCAGTGATGAATGTCGCCGATCTCGAAGCCGAACATGTCGCCCGGCAGGTGAAAGGCGCTGATCTGGCGGCGGCCATCGGGGAGCAGCTTCGAGATGCGCACCACGCCCGAGACGACCTTGTAGACGTAGCCGGCCA
>DATHCZ010000210.1:0-5319 GCA_035319265.1 Methyloceanibacter sp.
AACTGCCCTCTCGACAAGGCCGAGTACGAGGCCTTCATCGCGGCGCTTCTTGCCGCCGAGAAGACTGCGTTCAAGGAGTTCGAAGGGACGCCTTATTTCGAGGGGTGCTTGCCCATCGAGGTGATGGCGGAGCGCGGGCCGGAGACGCTCCGCTTCGGCCCGATGAAGCCGGTCGGGCTTTCCAATCCACATCGCCCCGGCGTCAGACCGCACGCCGTCGTGCAACTCCGCCAGGACAATGCGCTCGGCACGTTGTGGAACATGGTCGGCTTCCAGACCAAGCTCAAACATGGCGAGCAGACGCGCGTGTTCCGCATGATCCCTGGGCTCGCTATGGCCGAGTTCGCTCGGCTCGGCGGGCTGCACCGCAACACCTTCCTCAATAGCCCGAAGTTGCTCGACGCAAGTCTTCGGCTCAAGGCGGACCCGAGACTGAGATTCGCGGGGCAGATCACCGGCGTCGAAGGCTATGTCGAATCCGCGGCGATTGGGCTCATTGCCGGGCGGTTCGCTGCTGCCGAGCGGCTCGGAGCGCTCATGTCTCCGCCGCCCGCCACCACGGCGTTAGGCGCTCTGCTCGCCCATATCACCGGCGGACATTTGAGCGCCGATGGAGACGGCGCCGCGCGGAGCTTCCAGCCGATGAACGTCAATTTCGGACTGTTCCCGCCGATCACCGTGGCGCCTCAGGGCAAGCGTGCGCCGAAGGGCCTCGACCGGAAGCGCGCGATCACCGTACGTGCTCTCACCGATTTCGATCTTTGGCTATCCCGTCCTGCTTCTGTCGCCGCCGAGTAGCGGCTCATTCCTTTCGGACAAGCACGAGCCAGCAGCGCAAGAGCGAGATGTCGAAAGTGGGCTCGCTGTAAGAGCCATTCAGATTGTCGACGATCAGCGTGCCGGCAAGTCCCGTTCCGGTGCCCTTGATCTCGACCGGGCGGTGGTCCTCCGTGAGCGGCCAGCCCCTGCGATAGATCTCCTTCACCGCATCCTGGATGTCGAACTTGACCTCCTCTCCGCTCTCCAGGCGAACGGTGAGACGCGTGTCGGCAAGCTCGAAATGCACCGTGCCGAGGCCCTCGACCGTCACGGTCTGAGGCGGCAGCTCGACAGGAACCGGACCGCTCTTCTGGAACACGACCGGTCCGATGACATGACCGTCCTCCGTAAGCCCGATCACCGCCGGCACGTCGGAATAATGGGTGAAATGGACCACGCCGGACGAATTCGCGACGTCGGCGCGGAGCCCAAGTGCCAGAAGCAGATCGCGCGCGGTCTCTTCGGGCTTCTTGCCCGGCGCGAAGGGATCGTTGGGCGAGCCCGTGAACCAGGGCGCGAGCAGATAGAGCGCTTGATGGGTGTTGAGATACCATTCGATGCTGCGCGCGCGCCACGCATCGCTGCCGAGCGGGTTCTCCGGCGCACTCTCCCCGCGCGGCACGATCTTGCCGTCGACCAGCATGCCCTTCTGCGTCAAGAGCTCCGCGAGCTGCTCCTTTTGGCTCATCACCGAGAAGCCTATGACGCCGCCTGGTCCGAATGACGCGGCGACCATCAGGAATGCGAGCACGCCGGGCACGAGGCGTAAGTCGAAATCGCGGCCGCGTAGAATGCGGATACCGGCGAGGATCAGCGCCCAGACGCCGATCAGCACCATGAGATAGCGCTGCTCGGTCACGCCATAATCGGCGATGCGCCGGCCCACGGCGATGAACAGAAGCACGACGGGAAGGGCGGCAAGCTCGACCCAGTAACGCCAGAACAGGCGAACGAGCGGGCCTCCGGTCTCACGGTAGGGATAGCCGACGAGAAGCGTCGCGGCTCCAACCAGCAGATAGCCGACGACCATGAAGCCGAGCGTGCCCTTGGGAAGCTCCCAGGCGAGAGCGATCTTGACGGCGTAGGCGTAGAGGATCGCGGTGTAGACGAGGAGCAGAGGGACCAAGACGAACTTCACCAGCGCCGCCGCGGCGCGCATGGTGAAGTCGTCCTCCTCGCGCGCGGTGATCGGGTCGGTGAAGCTCCGCGGGGCGAAAGCAAGGAAGCTCACCGGCGCCACGAAGCATAGGCTGACCGTCAGCACATGCTCCTGCCAGTGTGGAGGTAGCTCGAGGCCGAACAGGATGTTCAGCGTCGCGAAGATGGCGGAGAGGCCTGCTGCGAACAGTCCGGCCCCGACAAGCGCAAGTGCGGCGCCAAGCCAAAGCCGGTGGTTGAACAGCCAGAAGGTCGCATTGGATTCGGCTCGGCCGATATGGCCCGATAGCCCGACAAGGATAAGCAAGGCGCCGAGCAGGAGATGCGGGCTGAGCCAAATCTCCCAGAAGAAATAGAACAGGAGCGCGATGGTCGCGATGCCCACAATCCACAACACCACACGCATGACGAAGGATCGCGCCCCGCTCTCGACGTAGAAATCCACCGCAACCGTCCACAAGAAGGAGCCGCCGAGCGCGCCCATGATCCTGAGTTCGGCGTCGCGGGCGAGGTCATGGTTGAGCCGATAGAAGGTGAACAGGCCGGCGATGAGGACAGCGAGCGGAAAGCGCGATGCTGCGGCAGTGAGGTCGGGAAGCCTGCGCCGCCACCAGGATTTGCCCGACCGCTCGTCCATCCCGTCCTCCCTACTTCTACCGCCAGCGCATCAAGCGCCAGAGGCGGTAGAGCGGGTTGATGTCGGCGATCTCACGCAGCGGATCGCGCCCGACCTTCGCCAATGAAGCAAGATAATGGTTAACCAGCGAAAGGGGAATGAAGGCGGCGCGCACCGGCACATCGAGCGTGGCAATCTGCGCTTTCGCCTCACGCAGCTCCTCCCCTGCCGTTGCACGCAGCTCCGCCAGCGTCGTTTCGAGACCCTGGCTTCTCATACCGCCAAGCACCTCCTCGGGCGATGTACCGTGACGGCGGAGCGCGTCGGCGGGAAGAAAAACGAGACCGCGCGCGGCATGGACCGGAAGAGCGCGCATCAGTCCGGTAAGCCCATACGCTTTGCCAGCGGACCGAGCCGCGAGCGCGAAACTTTGACCTTTGCCGCCAAGGATTTCGGCCGCGAGCGCGAACATGGCACATGCCGTGTCGTTGAGGTAAGCGTCGAGCGCCGACATGTCGGGCATGATCTTCGCCTCGACATCGAAGGTACGGGCATCGATCAGGCCGGACACGCGGTCGCGCGAGAGCTTGCACCGTGCCACGGTGGCACCGAAGGCGTCGGCGACGGGATGACCGACGGACTCGCCGCTCGCCGCGTGCTCGACCGCCTCGCGCCACCATTGCAGACGAATGGTGCCAAGGCCAGGCTCGCTTGCGAGCTCGGCTACGCGGGAGAGCTCGGCATTGAAGGCATAGAGAGCGAAGAGGTCGGCCTGAGCCTCACGCGGGGCGAACAATGCGGAGAGGCTCCGGTCGGGATCGGCTTCCCGCGCGATGCGCCTTACCGTCTCTCCTCGCTCGGCCTCATGCAAGCTCGGCTCGCCCTGGTTGCCTCAAGGGCTCAGATACGCGCGGTCGCGGTTCCCCTCCCCTTGGCCGGCACCGCGCTCGAGCTCCACGCCTCGCGCCGCACGCCAAGGATCAGTTGCAATGGCGACGCGACGAAGATCGAGGAATAGGCGCCAATGACGATGCCCCAGCACATGGCGAGCGCAAAACCGAAGATGGTCTCGCCGCCAAAAAACAGGAATGGCAGCATGGCGAGGAAGGTCGTGACATGGGTCAACACGGCGCGCGACAACGTCTCGTTGATCGAGACGTCGAGGAGCTGGACCAGCGGCATGCGCTTGTACTTGCGCAGATTTTCTCGCACCCGATCGAAGATCACGACCTTGTCGTTGAGCGAATAGCCGATGATGGTGAGAAGAGCGGCGATGCTCGAGACGTTGAACTCAAGCTGGAACAACGAATAAAGGCCGATGGTGCCGGTCACGTCGTGGATCAACGAGGCGATGGCGGCGACGGCGAATTGCCATTCAAAGCGGAACCACACATAGATCAGAATGCCGATCAAGGCGATCACCACGGCGATGGTGCCGCTGGCGATCAACTCGCCGGAAATGGTCGGACCGACGATCTCGACGCGGCGATATTCGACCGTATCGCCGAGCGCCTGCTTCACCTTGGCGATCGATTCCTGCTGCTGCTGCTCCGTCGGTTGAGATGCGATGCGGATGAGGATGGCATCGGGAGCGCCGAATTCCTGGATCTGAACCTCGCCGAGGCCGAGCCCGTTCACCTTGCTGCGAATGTCGGCGAGATTGGCCGGACTCTCCTTGGTCTTGATCTCGATGAGCGTCCCGCCCTGAAAATCGATGCCCATATTGAGACCGACGGTGGCGACGAGAATCACGGGCGCCAAGGTCAAGAATGCGGAGACGATCCACGTGATCGCCCGCATGCCGACGAAATCGATCTTTGTGTCCGGCGGGATGAAATGAAAGCCGCGAAACATGCGTTCAGTCCTTAAATCGGGATGAGCTGAGGCCGCGTCCAGCGTAACCAATAGGCGACCATGAGCCGGGTCAGGGTGATGGCGGTGAACATCGAGGCGAAGATGCCGATGGTGAGCGTGACTGCAAATCCCCGCACCGGTCCCGAACCGAGCCAGAACAACACCAGCACCGCGATCAGCGTGGTCACGTTGGAGTCGATGATGGTGATGAGTGCCCGGGAATAGCCGGCATCGACCGCGGCATAGGGAGACTTGCCGGACCTGATCTCCTCGCGGATGCGCTCGTTGATGAGCACGTTGGCGTCAACGGCGATGCCGATGGTGAGCACGATGCCGGCAATGCCGGGAAGGGTCAGCGTCGCTCCGATCAGCGACAGAACGGCGAAGATCAGCACGATGTTGATGAGCAGCGCGAAATCGGCGAACAGACCGAACAAGCCGTATCCCGCCAACATGAAGATCATCACGAGCGCCAAGCCCATCAAAGCGGCTTTCTTGCCGGAAGCGATCGAGTCGGCACCGAGGCTTGCGCCCACGGTGCGCTCCTCGATGACCGTGAGCTTGGCCGGCAGCGCGCCCGACCTGAGCAGGACGGCGAGGTCGTTCGCCTCTTGAACGGAGAAGTTGCCGCTGATTTGACCGGTGCCGCCGAGGATCGGCTCGCGGATCACCGGCGCCGAGATCACCTTGCCGTCGAGCACGATGGCGAAGGGCAGCCCAACATTCTCCTGAGTCACGAGCGCGAAGCGCTTGGCGCCGGTGGCGTCGAAGCGGAAGGTTACCACAGGCTCGCCGGTGCGCTGATCGAACGCGGCCTGCGCATCGACGAGGTTCTGGCCGCTGACGAGCACTTGGCTCTTGAGGACATAGGG
>DATHCZ010000211.1:0-2151 GCA_035319265.1 Methyloceanibacter sp.
AGCGCTTTCTCCCGACGGCACACGCAAGCTGATCGCCACCCATCGCGAGGGAATGCCGACGGCGGCACTCGTCCCCGGCGACTATCTCGTCAACGCGGCGTACGGCCTCTCCAACCTAACCAAGAAAATCAAGGTCGAAAGCGGCAAGTCGATCGAGGAGACCTTCGTGCTCAATACCGGCGCGCTGAAGCTCGCCGCGACGCTCCCGAATGGCGATCCGCTGCCGGAGGGAAGCGTCCGCTTCGACATTTTCTCCGACGAGGAGGATCAATTCGGCAATCGCCACAGGATCCTCGACAACGCCAAGCCGGGCGTCGTCATCCGCCTCAACGCCGGGGCCTACCACATCGTCAGCCTTTACGGCGATGCCAATGCGAGCGTGAAATGCGACGTGACGGTCGAGCCCGGCAAAATCACCGAGGCGACCGTCAAGCAGACCGGCGCCAAGATTACCTTCAAGCTGGTGCAGACCCTCGGCGGCGAGGCGCTTGCCGACACCAAATGGAAGATTCTCACCTCTGCGGGCGACGTGGTGAAGGAGAACGCAGGCGCGCTGCCGACCCATATTCTCGCCAACGGCAGTTACGCCGTCGTCGCCGACCATGGCGGGGTGGATTACACGCGGAAGTTCTCGATCGAGTCGAGTGAGCCGAAGCAGATCGAGGTGGTGGTCGATGACGGCCCGACCAGCGCCGAGGCCCTGAAGCAACTGCTCGATCCGCCGCCCCCGCCGCCGCCATCCCCACCGCCGGCTCCCTCGGGCGGTGCGATCGCGGGCGACGGCGCTCCCTCGGGCAATACCGGCCTCGGCTTCGACAGCAACCCGGCCGATCCGAACGCCCCGCTCATCAATCCCGGCGCGTTGTTACGCCCCGCGCGTTGACCGACGACGTCCGCATCGCATAAGCGACCTTGCGCGCGCGGAGGCGATAAGCCTCGTCTAGGCGCTCTACCCGCGAGGCTGGCAGCAAGCCTGCAGCGGTGAACCCGGCGAGTTCAACGAGCCGATCCTCCGCCTGTTCGTGGCTAATGATCTCGCCCGAGGAAAGAATGTGCCCGACATCCGCGCCGGCCTCAGTCAGTGCGCGTCCCACCAGCAGGCAGCGATGGCAGTCGAGGGGATCGGCCTCGGCACAGAGAACAGCGATGCGATGGCTTTGCGCGCCTGCGATGAGCCGCTCGATGCCTGATCGAAATGCCGGAACCGTGGCCATCTTCTCGTAATCGGCGACACCATCGGTGAACAGCGCGCCCTGCTCCGGGCGGCCGCCGAGGTCTTGGCCGAGAAAGACATAGGCGATGCCTTTCTCATGAAGCGAATTGGCCAAGCGGGCCTTGTTGAAATGGGGAGCGAAGCGCGACACCGGCGCCGAGCGAACATCCGCGACCGCCGTCACCTTCGCCCGTCCGAGCAAATCCAGAAAACGCAGAAGCGGGTGGTTCGAATGCCCGATGGTCAGGATCGGATTAAACGTTGCCATCTCGGACGAGACTAGCCCGCCTTGGCCTTCGCGGCTCCGCGCAGATCAGGCGGCACGGCCTCGTCGATCAGTGCGGCGATCGCCTGATCGAGGCTCATCACCTCCTGCTTCTGCGAGCCAAGGCGGCGCACTGAGACGGTCTTCTCCTCGGCCTCGCGCTTGCCGACCACGAGCAGCACCGGAACCTTGGCGAGCGAATGCTCGCGCACCTTGTAGTTGATCTTCTCGTTGCGGAGATCGGCCTCGGCTCTGAGCCCGGCCTTCTTCAGCCTCTCCAGCACCGCGCTGGCATAATCGTCGGCGTCGGACACGATGGTCGCGACGATCGCTTGCGTCGGCGCAAGCCACAGAGGCAGATGCCCGGCGTAATGCTCGATGAGAATGCCGGTGAAGCGCTCGAGCGAGCCGAACATGGCGCGGTGAATCATGACGGGGAGCGTCTTCTCGCCGTCGGGACCGATATAGAAGGCGCCGAGCCGGCCCGGCATGTTGAGATCGACCTGGATCGTGCCGCATTGCCAATCGCGGCCGATGGCGTCGCGCAACACATATTCGAGCTTAGGCCCATAGAAAGCGCCCTCGCCCGGGTTGAGCTCGTAGCTCAAGCCCGCCGCCTCAACCGCGCGCTTCAGCGCGGCTTCCGCCTTGTCCCACACCTCGTCTGAGCCGA
>DATHCZ010000212.1:0-12297 GCA_035319265.1 Methyloceanibacter sp.
CCCCCGGCGACCAGCACCATGGGGATGGCGCCGATGATCGGACCGAGATAGGGCAGGAAGCCGGCGAGGCCTGCGAACAACGCGAGCACGAAGGCAATCGGCACGCCGAGAATGAGGAGCCCTACGTAGGTGAGGGTGCCGATCGTCGCCATGGAGATGCCCTGGCCGATCAGCCAGCGCCGCAAGCGGTTACCGGTCTCGTACATCACCTCGAGGATGGCGACACGCCGCTCGGGCGGCGAAAGGCGCGCGACGATGTCGACATAGGTGTCCGGATCGGCGGCAAAATAGATGGCGAAAAAGAGCACGATCAAGCCGGCGCTGAACAAGCCGACTATGGAGATCGCGACCGAGGTCGCGCCCGTGGCGATGCCCCACGGGCTCAGGAACTTGCCGACGACGTCGACGAGATCGATGTTCTGGAAGATGGCAGTCTGATCGGCGAAGCTCGCGAGCTCCTTGGTAAGGCTCGTGGCACCTGCCGCGAGGCCGCGCGCGAGCTGGGCGACCTGCTGGGTGAGCGTGGGGCCCGCGGTGGAGAATACGATCACGAAGAACAGCGCCGTCGACAACACCACCACCGCAAGCATCATGAGCCGCGGCAGCTTGGTCAGCTCGGCGAGCGCCTTGCTCGCGCCGTAGAACACGATGGCGAGCAGGATGCCGGCGAAGGCGAGCAAAATGGCGGTCCGCGCATACCAAAGTCCGACCGCGGCGGCGATGACGGCGATCACGGCGGCGGTGATCTTGGCGGCACGCGCCGCGTCGCGCGCGCCGCTCCGCCGCGTCTCGCTCGCGACTGGCCTTTGCGGGTCGCGCAAGGCGGGCTCGACGGTCATTGGCGGTCTCGCTTGCTCGGCGCTTGAGTGCGCAAGAACGCAAGCCGTTGGCGCACGGCTGCGGCGGTCAATCTACGCAAAGTGAGAGGGTAAGGGTAGGCTTACTCGCCGATGCCCTCGAAGAACTCCTTGACCCGCGCGAAGAACCCGGTCGAGGCCGGGCTCGTGTTCGGATTCGAGGCGTCCTCGAAGGATTTGAGCAGGTCGCGCTGCTTGCGCGACAGATTTTTCGGCGTCTCGACCTCGACCTGGATATAGAGATCGCCCTGCTGCTTTGAGCGAAGCACGGGCATGCCCTTGGCCTTGAGGCGGAACTGCTTGCCGCTCTCGGTCCCCTCCGGGATCTTCACCCGCGTCTTGCCGCCGTCGATGGTCGGCACCTCGATCTGGCCGCCGAGCGCTGCCGTCGTCATCGCGATCGGCACGCGGCAGAAAAGATCGGCGCCGTCGCGCTGGAAGAACTCATGCGGCTTGATGGAGAGAAAGATGTAGAGGTCGCCGGGCGGTCCGCCGCGCAATCCCGCTTCTCCTTCGCCGGCAAGCCGGATGCGGGTGCCGTCCTCGACGCCGATCGGGATGGTGACCGAGAGCGTCCGCTCGCGCGTGACGCGGCCTGCCCCCGAGCACGACGGGCAGGGGGTTTCGATGGTCTCGCCGCGTCCCTGGCAGGTTGGACAGGTGCGCTCGATGGTGAAGAAGCCCTGACTCGCGCGCACCTTGCCGATGCCGCCGCAGGTCCGGCAGGAGGTGGGCGAGGTGCCCGCCTTGGCGCCCGAGCCCGAGCAGGCCTCGCAGGTGACGGAGGTCGGCACTCTGATCTGGGCGGTCTTGCCCTCATAGGCCTCGCTGAGCGTGATCTCCATGTTGTAGCGGAGATCGGCGCCACGCTCGCGCGCCGAGCGCTGACGAGGCCGGCGTTGCGGACCCATGAACTCGCCGAACAGATCGTCGAACATGGCCGACATGGAGGCCGAAAAATCGGCGCCAAAGCCGTGCGCGCCGCCACCACCCAGCCCGTTATCGAAGGCGGCATGACCGTAGCGGTCATAGGCTGCGCGGCGCTGCGGGTCTTTCAGCGCCTCGTAGGCCTCGTTGACCTCTTTGAAGCGCTTCTCGGCGTTGGGGTCGCCGTTGCAGCGGTCGGGGTGACATTCCTTGGCGAGACGGCGGAACGCGGACTTGATTTCGCCTTCACCTGAACCGCGCGATACGCCGAGAACCTCGTAATAGCAGCGTTTAGCCATCGCCCCTGGGGCCCTTTACACCGCGCTCAGCCTGGCGGCGCGTAAGCCTATTGTCTTGGGCAGCGGCGCCGAGCCTTGTTCGACCCGACGCCGCGCCATGAAACCTACGCCGACTTCTTGCTGTCGTCGTCCTTTACTTCCTCGAAGTCGACGTCGACGACCTTGTCGTCAGGACCAGCAGCGCCAGCCGAGGGGCCGGCGCCGCCGGCGGCTTGACCCTGGCTTGCCTGATACATGGCCTCGCCGAGCTTCATCGAGGCCTGCGCCAAAGCGTCGACCTTCTGCTTGATCGCGTCCTTGTCGTCGCTCTCGAGCACCGACTTTAGGTCGGTGACTGCGCTCTCGACCAGGGCCTTGTCCCCTGCCGGGACCTTATCGCCGTAGTCCTTCAGCATTCGCTCGGTCGAGTGGACGAGCGCCTCGGCCTGGTTCTTCACCTCGACCATCTCGCGTCGCTTCTTGTCTTCCTCGGCGTGGCTCTCCGCTTCCTTGACCATGCGGTTGATGTCGGCCTCGGTGAGACCGCCCGACGCCTGGATACGGATCGATTGCTCCTTGCCGGTCGCCTTGTCGGATGCCGACACATTGACGATGCCGTTCGCGTCGATGTCGAAGGTCACCTCGATCTGCGGCACGCCGCGCGGTGCCGGCGGAATGCCGACCAGATCGAACTGGCCGAGCAGCTTGTTGTCGGCAGCCATCTCGCGCTCGCCCTGGAACACCCGGATGGTGACCGCGTTCTGATTGTCCTCCGCGGTGGAGAACACCTGGCTCTTCTTGGTGGGGATCGTGGTGTTGCGGTCGATGAGGCGCGTGAACACGCCGCCCAGGGTCTCGATGCCGAGCGACAGCGGAGTGACGTCGAGCAGCAGCACGTCCTTGACGTCGCCTTGCAGCACGCCAGCCTGAATGGCGGCGCCGATCGCCACCACCTCATCGGGGTTGACGCCCTTATGTGGCTCGCGGCCGAAGAAATTCTTCACCGTCTCGACCACCTTCGGCATACGCGTCATGCCGCCGACGAGGACGACCTCCTGGATCTCGGCGGGCTTGAGGCCTGCGTCCTTCAGCGCGCTCTGGCACGGGCCGATCGTCTTCTGGATGAGATCGTCCACCAGGCTCTCGAGCTTGGCGCGCGTGAGCTTCATGGTGAGATGCTTCGGACCCGACTTGTCGGCCGTGATGAAGGGCAGGTTGATCTCGGTCTGCTGCGTCGATGAAAGCTCGATCTTGGCCTTCTCGGCCGCCTCCTTTAGGCGCTGAAGTGCGAGCTTGTCGCCGCGCAGGTCGATCCCGGATTCCTTTTTGAACTCGGCGGCGAGGTAATCGACGATGCGCATGTCGAAGTCTTCGCCACCGAGGAAGGTGTCGCCGTTGGTCGACTTCACCTCGAACACGCCGTCGCCGATCTCGAGAATGGAAATGTCGAACGTGCCGCCGCCGAGGTCGTAGACAGCGATCGTCTCGCCCGCCTTCTTCTCGAGCCCATAGGCGAGCGCGGCGGCGGTCGGCTCGTTAATGATGCGCAATACTTCAAGCCCGGCAATCTTGCCGGCGTCCTTGGTCGCTTGACGCTGAGCATCGTTGAAATAAGCGGGGACGGTGATGACGGCCTGCTCGACCTTCTGGCCGAGATAGGACTCGGCAGTCTCCTTCATTTTCTGGAGAATGTAGGCCGAGATCTGCGAGGGGGAATATTTCTTGCCGTGCGATTCGACCCAGGCATCGCCATTGTCGCCGCGAATGATCTTGTAGGGGACGAGCTTCTTGTCCTTCTCCGTCATCGGGTCGTCCCAGCGGCGCCCGATCAGGCGCTTGATGGCGAAGAAGGTGTTCTCGGGATTGGTGACGGCTTGGCGCTTGGCGGGAAGTCCTACGATGATCTCGCCGTCATCGGTGAAGGCGACCATCGATGGGGTGGTACGCATGCCTTCTGCGTTCTCGATGACCTTGGGATTCTTCCCCTCCATCACCGCGACGCAGGAATTGGTGGTGCCGAGATCGATTCCGATCACTTTCGCCATTTATGTCCTCTCTTTCTGGCAGACCGTGCGGGCCCTAAATCGGCACCCGGCAATCCCCTCCTGCAAGCGGAGCGTCGGTCCCCAAGGATTTCGGCAAAGCCCGCCGACTCATCCGGCGGGGTTCCGCGGTTATATAGGTGGCAACCCTATGACCCGCAAGGAGAAGCGGGACAATGCCACGCATTCCGCGCGCATTCGTCATGCAAGCCGCTTCCAGGCGCCGATAAGGGTGGGCGTAAGGCAGTAATAGCGCCCATCCTCTCCGGCCTCGGTCATGTCGGTCTTGAAGGCTTCGGCGCGCGCGCTGTCGGCGATGCCGAGCTCGGCGCCAGCCGCGAACAGCCCTTGATAAACGCCGATCAACATCGTCGCCATGTCCTTGAGCGGCAGGAATTTTGCTTCGGCGCTCGTCCCGTCGGGAAGGCCGATCCCGGCCGCCTCGAACTGCGCCGGCAATTGACGTCCGGCTCTTAGGTTCCGGCCGTGGGCTCTGAACACGCCCTCGAACAGGCGATTGAACTCGACCATGGCGGGGCAGAGCGGCTCGATGGCGATCGAGCCGAAATCGAACTCCTGCACCGCGATCACGCCGCCCGGCTTCGTCCAGGATTGCATCTTCTCGAGCACCGCGACGGGATCCTGCAAATGCATAAGGAAGATCCGGCAGAACACGAGGTCGAATGGCGCCCCCGGCACCGTTTCGAGATCAAGCACATTGGCGTCGATCTGCTCGAACTTGGCGCCGCCTTCGGCCCGAAGAGCGGAGAGCGCCTGGGCGCCGAGTTTGGCGTCGATGTCGATGCCGGTGACCCTTCCCTCCGGTCCGACACGATTTGCCATGAGCCGCATCACGGCACCGGGGCCAGACCCGACGTCTAGCACGTTCATGCCCGCCGCAAGACCAACCGCATCGAGCACGTGCTCTGTCGCCTTCTGCCACATGCGCGCCTGATCGCGCAGACGCTGATATTCGGCATCATCCCGCGCGTGAACATAACCGTCCGGATTGAGCTTGCGCGCCCCGCTCGCCACTATCTCTTGCTCCTTGGTCTTGCCGCCTCTCGATGGTTATAGCTTGAAGGTACGGCAGCCGTGCGGCGGAGCAAAGAGACGTGGACTATTTTCAGGGCAGGTTCGATCTGGCGGCGCAAACAGCGCTTGTCGAGGAAATCCGGTGGATCATCGCCGAGGCGCCGCTTTACACGCCGACCATGCCGCGTTCCGGCAACCCTATGTCCGTCCGCATGACCAATTGCGGGAGGCTCGGCTGGGTCACCGACAAGGCGTGCGGCTATCGCTATCAAGAGACCCATCCCGTGACGGGCATGCATTGGCCGCCAATCCCGAGGAGCTTGCTCGATCTTTGGCAGGAGGTGGCTCGCTATCCCGCGCCGCCGGAGGCCTGCCTTGTCAACTATTACGCAGGCACCGCCAAGATGGGCCTGCACCAGGATAAGGACGAGGAGGATTTCGCGGCACCGGTCGTCTCGGTGTCGCTCGGCGACACGGGTATCTTCCGCGTCGGCGGTCGGTCGCGCAAAGAGCCTGCGCGGACGATCGAGCTCAAGTCAGGTGATGTCGTCGTCTTGGGCGGAGAGGACCGGCTCGCTTATCACGGCATCGATCGTGTCATTCCCTGCACTTCGGACCTCCTACCGGAGGGCGGCCGCTTCAATCTCACCCTCCGCCGCGTGACCCAGCCGAATTGAGTTGACTCAGTCGCTCGGGTTGACGCCTCCGGGGAAATCGTCGTTGGCGGCTTTAGGGCCAGGCGCGCCATTGCCGCCTGCTTGTGCCGCCGGCTTGGCGCCCCCCTTGGCGACGGCGACGAGGGCCGGCCGAAGGCAGCGGTCGCCGATCGTATAGCCAGCCTGCATAACGTCGACCACCGTGCCGTCCGGCACGTCGGGATCCTGCACTTCATACATGGCCTGATGGCAGTTCGGATCGAAGCGCTGGCCGAGCGGCTCGATGAGAGAGACGCCGTGTCGCTCGAGCACGTTCAAGAGCTCTCGCTCGGTGATCTCGACGCCCTCGAGAAAGCTCTTCAGCGCAGGATCCTGCGCCGCGGCCTCGGCGGGAACGTGCTGGATGGTTCGCTTCAAATTGTCGCCGACCGTCAGCACGTCGCGGGCGAAGTTGGAGATGGCGTAGCGCGACGTATCGGACTTCTCCCGCTCGGTGCGCCGTCGCAGATTCTCCATATCGGCCATGGTGCGGAGCAGGCGGTCGCGCATGTCGGCGTTCTCCAACAGAAGCGCGTTCAGGTCGGCGCCAACCTGCCCACCGGCATCGGCCGCGGCATCTTGCGTCTCGGCCTTACGGGAATCGGCGGGTCTTGCCTGATCCTCGTTGGCCTCGCGCGGATCGGTCTTGTCGTCGGGCATGCTCGCCTCGGCGAAGTGGATCGGTTGAAATTGAGAAGTCAGAGCCGGATATCGACCGTAGAGCGGCAAAAATCAAGGGACAAGGCGCCCAAGCAACCTTGCCGTGTAGTCAACCATGGGAATGATGCGCGCGTAATTCAACCGCGTCGGGCCGATCACCCCAAGCACGCCAACGATCTTCTGCTCGGTGTCCTCGAAGGGGGAGACGATCAACGCCGAGCCCGACAGCGAGAACAGCTTGTTCTCGGAGCCGATAAAAATGCGCACCCCGTCCGCCCGCTCGGCGAGACCGAGCAGCTGGATCAGGTCCTTCTTGGCGTCCAAATCCTCGAACAGCAGCCGCACCCGCTCGAGGTCCTCCATCGCCCTCACGTCCTCCAAGAGATGCGCGCGGCCGCAAACGATGAGGCTCTTGCGCTCATCGCTGCTGCCCGACCAGGTGGCGAGCCCGTCAGTGACGATGCGTGCGGTCAACTCGTCGAGCTGGGCGCGCCGCTGCTCGATCTCGCTCTCGATGCGCCCGCGCGCCTCGGCAAGGGTCAGGCCGCCGATGCGGGCATTGATATAATTTGAGGCCTCGTGCAACGAGGAGAGCGGCAGTCCCTCGGCGAGCGAGATGATGCGATTCTCGACGTCGCCGTCCTCGCTGACGAGCACGGCGAGTGCCTTGCCTTCGCCGAGATTGACGAATTCGACTTGCTTCAGCCGCTTGCTCTGCTTGTCGACCAAAACCACCCCGGCGCAGCGCGACAGGCCCGACAGCATCTCGCCGGCCTCGGCGAGAAAGTCCTCGGCCGCGCGGCGCCTCCCGCTTCCCGCCATGTGGCTCTCGATCTGGCCGCGCTCCTCTTCGCTGATGTCGCCGATCTCGAGCAAGCCGTCGACAAACAGGCGGAGGCCAGTCTGCGTCGGCAGCCGCCCCGCACTCGTGTGCGGCGCATAGATGAGGCCGAGATTCTCGAGGTCCGACATGACGTTGCGGACCGAAGCCGGCGACAGCGTCATCGGCAGCGCGCGCGACAGATTGCGCGAGCCGACCGGCTCGCCGGTCGCAAGATACGTCTCGACGATGCGCTTGAAGATCTCGCGGCTGCGCTCGTTAAGCTGGCGCAGCGGCAAAGCGGCCTCGGCCGCTGCTCTCAACTCGTTGGCGTCGGTATGGCGCATGAGGGAAATCTAGGAGCGCCCCGCGAGCCCGTCAAACGAGGCGACTCCTCGAGCGGCTCTAGTTCAGCGGCCCAGATACCGCCGTGCCCGCTGCGACCAGTTCGTCGGGAGCGCCGAAATGGTCGAAATAGCGCGAGTTGATCGCTTCGACCGGCATGATGACGAAGACATCCGTGGTGCCGAACTGATGGTCGATCACCGCGCCGTCGCCGACATAGGCGCCCACCCGCAAATAGCCCTTGATGAGGGGCGGAAGGGCCTTCAGCGCCTTTCGCGCGTTAACCTGTTCGCGCTGCATCATGTTCATGTCGACGCGGCGATGCTCGTGCGCGCGCACGCGCCAGTCGTCGGGCGCGAGAGCGGTGTGATAGAGGAAGCTCAGCGCCTCGGCATGCGCGGAAGGATCCGTGCCCTCGAAGCTCGCGCAGCCGACCATCACGTCGGCGCCGTGCTCGCGCACATAGGACCACACCCCCTGCCATAAGAGCTCGAGCGTGCGCTTGTTGCGATAGGGCTTCAGCACGCAGGACCTGCCGAGCTCCATGAAGCTGTAATCGGGCCTCGCCGCCAGCAGTGGCGCGATATCGTATTCGCCTTGCGTGTAGAACCCGTCATGAAGATCGGCGACCTCCTGGCGCAGCATGCGATAGGTGCCGACCACTTTAGGCCGCCGCCAGGGCCGCCCGTCACCCGCATCGCCGCGGTCGATCACGAGCAGATGGTCGAACACCGCGTCATAAGCGTCCTCGTCGCGCCGCGACAGCATGGCGAGCGCTCCGGGAATAGCGGACATCTCCTCGTAGAACACCTTGTAGCGCAACCGCTGCGCTCGCCTGATCTCGCTCTTCTTGCGCGCGAGCCTCACCTCGAGTGAGCCGAGCCTGCCGTAGATCTTAGGCGGTTGGAAGCGCCGCCCGAAGGCAGCGACATTGAACCGGCCCCGCCCCATGAAGGGCAGAGCGCCGCGGGGGCCCGGCTTGAACATGAGGCCTGGAAACATCGAACTCCCGCGAACTCTGCCGGCAAAACGTCCTGATGCTGGCTTCATCGGCATGGAAAAGGCCCGTGGGCCGGGTGAGTGCTTCGGGGAGTTCCGCGGGCGACCGATGCAACCATACCCGCGGCGACTGAACCCGATTCGGCCATAATGAAAGCCGGTTAGCAAACCAATTCGAAGCCTATGTGACAGTCTGGGGACGAACGCACAGCTTCATTTGGTGGTTCAGGCCGAAAGCTCAAGCGGCGCCGAGGTCTACGTCTTGCGTTTCCCCCGATTTCTCGACGCGCCAGCGGGCGAACAATGCCGCAAGATCGCCCTTCTCGAACGGTTTGGCGAGGTAATCGTCGAGCCCTGCGGCGAGATAGGCCGCGCGGTCCTCGGCAAATGCGTTGGCGGTCAGGGCAACGATGGGCGGCCGGCCGGCGCCCGGGCGGGCCTCGTCGGGATACAGCTCCCTGATGCGCTGCGCGGCCTCCACCCCATCCATGTCCGGCATGTGGATATCCATGAACACGAGGTCGAACCCGTTGCCTTGGGTGAGCTCGTTACGCGCCTTGGCGACGGCCTCGACGCCGTTCCGTGCGCGGACCACGCGCGCGCCCGATTTCTCGAGAACCGTCGAGGCGAGGAGCGCGTTGATGTCGTTGTCCTCGGCGAGCAGAATCAAGCTCCCTGCGCCTTCCGCCTGGGCGGTGAGGTCAGCGGCTCCATCCGCAGCGCGCAGCTCGGTGGCTCTCACCGGTTGCTGCTCCCGGTCGCCGAAAAGTTGGGTCAACAGCGAGAGCGGCCTGACCGGCCTTACTAGGTAGCCGTTGAAACCCGCAGCGCGGAACGACGGGATGTCGCCGCGTTCCACCGGATCAACGATGACCACGGCGCGCGGGGGATCGCTCTCATTTCCCGCGCGGCGCAGTTGGGGCAAGAGGCGCGCGGCGCCCGCCGCAATGGCCGCCCGGTCGGTCAGAACCGCGGTGAACGGATGACCCGACATTGCCGCGCCTTGGGCGATCCGTTCGGCGTCCTTCAGCTTGACCCGGGCGACCGCCGCTCCCATGGCAACCAAAAGGTCGCTGACGACGGCTGCTTCGATCGTGCCTTCGAGTACGAGCAGGACCTTTTCGCCGGCGGGCGGCTTCGGCCACGAGGCTCCGAGCGCCAATTGTTGGGCGGGCGTCGCGAAGGGCAGATCAACGGTGAAGGTGGCCCCGGCGCCGGGGACGCTCGCCACGCCGATGCGGCCGCCCATCTCATCGACCAGGCGTTTTGAGATGGCAAGCCCGAGGCCGGTGCCGCCATGACGCCGCGCCGGTCCGAAATCAGCCTGTTCGAACTCGGCGAAGATGCGCTCGATGGCGTCGGGCGGAACGCCGGGCCCCGTGTCGCGCACCGCGAAGCGGAGCATGCAATGCGGTCCGCCGTCGTTCTCTTGCCGCGCTACGCTGGGCGCCGGTTGGAGGGTCAGGGCCACCCCACCGCGCTCGGTGAACTTGATGGCGTTGCCCATGAGGTTCAGCAGGATTTGGCGCACGCGCATCTCATCGCCGATTACCGTCCGCGGCAGATCGGGCGAGGCGAGCCAGCCGATTTCGAGCCCCTTGTCGCGGCCCCGCGGAGCGAGCAGCTCGACCACGCTCTGCGCGGCATCGGCGATCTCGAACGGCGCCGCCCTGAGCTCAACCTTGCCGGCCTCGATCTTGGAGAAATCGAGCACCTCATCGATCAACGACAAGAGCGTCTTGGCCGAAGTGGAGATGGCCCGCGCATAAGTGCGCTGCTCAGGCGAAAGCTCGGTATCGAGCAGGAGGCCTGTCATGCCGAGAATGCCGTTCATCGGCGTCCTGATTTCATGGCTCATGGAGGCGAGGAAGCGCGACTTGGCGTTGCTTGCCTCCATCGCCTGGTCGCGCGCCACCGCGAGCGCAAGCTCGGATGCCCGCTGCTCGGTGATGTCGCGGCCGACGCTTTGGATCTCGCTCACCCGACCGTCCCCCCCGAGGATGGTAAAGTCCTCCCACACAAACCACCGAGGCCCCGCTAAGGTTTCAAGCTCGACCACCCGACTCCGCCGCTCGTTGGTGTCGGTCGGGGAAGCGGGGACGGCCTCGTCGTCGGCCGCTCCTCCGCCGGCGAGCGGAAGACGGAACACTTTGCCGAGCGCCGCCTCGCGGCTCAGATCGAACGTCCGGCAAAACGCATCATTGACGAAGGTGAGTTGTCCCTCAGCGTCGCGACGGACGATGACGTCGCCCTGGTGGTCGAGAAGGTCGCGATAGCGTGCCTCGCGCTCGCGCACCTCCCACTGCAGGTCTTTGAGCGATTCGAGGCTGGCATCGAGGCGTTGGCCGAGAGAGGCGAGCCGCTCATTGGCATCCTTGTCGCGCCGCGCGAACCGAAGCTCGACGACGATGGCGAATGCGAGGATGAGCGGCAGCAGCGCGAGTGTGACGGGCGTTCCGAGCGTCGCCAGGGACAGGGCGATAAGCGAGACGGAGAATAACGCGAGCGCGATCCGGAGCACGATCCTGCTGGACCGGTCCGAGTCGAGGCTGCGTGCGATTTCGCCGCGGCGTGGCGGGACGCCGGCAGGAGGGGATGCCGCGCCCTCGCCGCGCCGCTCCGCGCGCGTTAGCTTGTCGTTCCGCTCCACCTGACGCCACTCGCTACGGCCGGTCGTTGCCGGCGGCTTTCCCTTGGGGGCCAACCAAGCAGAGAATGCTTGAAAAAGGCTTTAGCGGAGCACAAAGCATCCCAGCTCGCCTCTCAAAAGTACAATTAGATCAGATGGTTAAGCGGCGGCTTGGGCGCGGCGAAGCGTCTCGCCGCGATAGCTGAGAGCCTCGGCGATATGGATGCGGCCGACTTGCTCGGCGCCGTCGAGATCGGCGAGCGTGCGGGCGACGCGAAGCGTGCGGTGATAGCCGCGCGCGCTGAGCGAAAGCGCATCGGCCGCGTCGCGAAGCAGGGTCAGTCCCGCGGGCTCGGGCGAAGCGACTTCCTCGAGCAGCGTACCGTCGCATTCGGCATTGGTGCGGATGCGGTGGCAGCCGAGCGCGGCATAGCGCTCCGACTGGATCGCGCGGGCAAGCGCGACGCGTGCCCGAACCTCCACGCTTCCTTCCGAGGCCTTGGGCAGAACGAGATCGGCGGCAGAGACGGCAGGCACCTCGATCTGGAGATCGATGCGGTCGAGCATCGGGCCAGAGATGCGCGCCTGGTAGCGCTCTGCGCATGATCTCCCCTGGCGGCAGATATAGCCGGGCTCTCCGGCTCGCCCGCAGCGGCAGGGATTCATCGCGGCAATGAGCTGGATGCGCGAGGGATAGGCGATGCGGTGGTTCGCCCGCGCGATCACCGTTTCACCCGTCTCGAGCGGCTGGCGCAGTGCATCGAGCACTTGCGGGTTGAACTCCGGCAGCTCGTCGAGGAACAGCACGCCGAGATGGGCAAGGGCGGCTTCGCCTGGACGCGGCCGCGTGCCGCCGCCCACGAGCGCCGCCATGCTCGCCGAATGATGCGGCGCACGGAACGGCCGCGCGCGTCCGATGCGCCCTCCACCGAGGTCGCATGCTCACTTCCAGCATCTCGGCCGGCTCGAGGGAGGGAAGGATCGACGGCAGCCGCCGCGCCAGCATCGAC
>DATHCZ010000213.1:0-6386 GCA_035319265.1 Methyloceanibacter sp.
GCAAAGCTGTCGGGCTCGCGCTTCGTGATCTTGAAGGGTCCATTGGCGCGGCTTGAGCGCGCTCTCGCGCAATTCATGCTCGATCTGCACACGAGCGAGCATGGCTACACCGAGATCGCGCCGCCGCTTCTCGTGCGCGACGACACCATGTTTGGCACCGCCCAGTTGCCAAAGTTTGAGGAAGACCAATTCTCAGCCATCCGAAAGCCCACAGACACTGAAATCCAGGAGGCGATGCGAGGAAACGAGGTCATCAAGAGGGGCGACTACGCGGCTGCCGCCAGAGCACTCTTGTTGCTGGGACAACGATGGTGGCTCATTCCCACTGCCGAAGTGCCGCTGACCAATCTCGTGCGCGAGGAGATCGTCGACGAGGCGAAGCTGCCCATGCGGGTAACCGCCGGCACGCAATGCTTCCGCGCCGAGGCGGGCGCGGCCGGCAAGGATACGCGCGGCATGATCCGCCAACATCAGTTCTTCAAGGTCGAGCTAGTCTCCATCACCACGCCGGAACAGTCGGCCGAGGAGCACGAGCGCATGACCAAATGCGCCGAGACGGTGCTGCAAAAGCTCGGACTTCCTTACCGCGTGATGGTGCTCTCCACCGGCGACATGGGCTTCGCCTCGCAGAAGACCTACGACATCGAGGTGTGGTTGCCGGGGCAGGGGACGTATCGCGAGATCTCCTCCTGCTCGAACTGCGGGGACTTCCAGGCCCGGCGCATGAACGCGCGCTACAAGCCCAAGGGCGCCAAGGAGACGCGGTTCGTTCACACGCTGAACGGCTCAGGCGTCGCCGTCGGCCGCGCGCTGATCGCCGTGCTGGAGAATTACCAGGAAGAAGACGGCAGCGTTCGCATTCCCGACGCGCTCAAGCCCTATATGGGCGGCCTCACCAAGATCGCCGCCGCCACGTAACGATGCGCATTCTCATCACCAACGACGACGGGATCGAGGCGCCGGGCCTCGACGTTCTCGAGAAGGTCGCGACCGATCTCACCGAGGACGTGTGGGTGGTGGCGCCGGAGACCGACAATAGCGGCGCCTCGCATTCGCTCACCCTTGCCGAGCCCTTGCGCATGCGCGAGCTCGGCAAGCGCCGCTACGCGGTCAAGGGCACGCCCACCGACTGCGTGATCATGGGCGTGCGCTACCTCCTGCGCGACGAGCCGCCCGACTTGGTTCTGTCCGGTGTCAATCGCGGGCAGAACCTCGCCGACGACGTCACCTATTCGGGCACGGTCGCCGGGGCAATCCAGGGCACCCTGCTCGGCGTCCCGTCGATGGCCATGAGCCTCGCACTCGAGGCTGAAGGGAGCGCGGAGGCGGGCGCGCCTAATTGGGAGACGCCGATGCGCCACGGCGCAGAGCTCGTGCGCAAGCTGCTCGACACCGGCTGGCCGGAAGGAATCGTGCTCAACGTCAATTTCCCGGCCTGCGCGCCTGGTGAGGTCAAAGGATCGGTCGCGACCGATCAGGGCCAGCGCAATCCAGGCCTCCTCCGCATCGAGGATCGCCTCGATACGCGCGGGATGGCCTATTATTGGATCGGCTTCGAGCGCCGCAGTGCCAAGCCGCCCAAAGGCACAGACCTCTGGGCGGTGCGCTCGAACCTGATCTCGGTCACGCCGCTCTGTCTCGACTATACCGACCGCAAGACCCGAGCAGAGCTCGCCAAAATCTTGGACAGGCATGGCAATTAGTCTTTGCGACAGGGGCTGAGAATCGTCGGATACTAGCGCGCCACCTCGGAAAGGGGTGGGAGACATGGCGAGGGCCCAGGAACAGATCGAGCTGATCATGCAGCTCAGGCGTCGCGGCATCCGTGACACCAAGGTGCTGCGTGCCATCGAGCTTGTGCCGCGCGAGCTGTTCGTCGATCCGGCCTTCGAGGACCACGCCTATAAGGATATCGCGCTCCCGATCGAGTGCGGCCAGACCATCTCCCAGCCTTACGTGGTCGCCTTCATGACCGAGCATCTCGAGCTCGACGAGCGCCACAAGGTGTTGGAGATCGGAACCGGCTCGGGCTACCAGGCTGCGGTGCTGTCGCATCTCTGCCGCCGCGTCTACACCGTCGAGCGCTGGCGCGAGCTGCAGAAGGCGGCCGACCGGCGTTTCGCCGGACTCGGTATCACCAACGTCACCACCATCATCGGCGATGGCTGGCTCGGCTGGCCGCCGCAGGCGCCGTTCGACCGCATCATCGTCACGGCGGCGGCGCCCGAGGCTCCATCCGCCCTGATTGACCAGCTCAAGATCGGCGGCCGCATGATCATTCCCTTGGGCGAAACGCGCGACACTCAGATGCTCGTTCAGATCGACAAGAGCGAGGCCGGCTTAAGCGGGATAGAGCTTCTCCCCGTGCGCTTCGTGCCGCTGGTGCACGGCAGGGCAGGGCTCACGGCACGCCAGGGGAAGAGCCGCGGGAGCACCAAGCCCGGCGGCGCCTAAGCTCCTGGCAAGCGAGTCGTTTTAGCCAGCGCACGCAAAGAGTCTTAACAGCTTGGTAACCGCTCGCGCGCTTTACTCAGCAAGCGGCGGGAGTTGAGGGACTTGAGGAGTATGCGTCAGGCGTTCTGGTCAAGCTTCGGCCGCGGCGCTTGGAGAATTGTCGCCGCGACAAGCGTTGCGCTCTGCGTCTCCGGCTGTAGCTCGGGCATGTCGCGCTTCGACTTTCCCTCGTTCAACCTTACGGACAATAATTCAGGCGAGGGCAATGCCGATCCCGCCACGACCTCGTCAATCCCCGTGCCGCCGGAGTCGGTCTATAGTTCCGGAGGAAGCTACCAAGGGCAGGTCGCCCGGACGACGTTGCCGCCCCCCGACTATACGCCCAAGCCCGCGTCCTACTCTCCGGTCCCCCCGCCGGACCGCTCGCGCATCGCGCGCACGACCTATTCCGGGGGCATCGCCCCGCATGGCGAGAGCGCGCTGCGTGACGACAAACCGGTCGCCGGTCTGCACATCAAGGTCGGCAAGGGCGACACTCTGTCGGTGCTGTCGCGGCGCTACGGCGTTCCGGTCGAGACCATCATGGGCGCCAATGATCTGAGTGACGGGCGCCTGCATATTGGTCAGGAGCTCGTCATCCCGGGCGCCAAGGCTCAGCAGCAGACGGCGGCGGCAGGTGCGAAGGCTCAGCAGACCGCAGAGGCTCAGTCACCCGCGCCGACCGGCGAGACTTATAAGGTTCAGAAGGGCGACACGCCCTACTCGATCGCCGCAAAGCTTGGAGTCAGCCAGAAGGCATTGATGGAGCGAAACAAGCTCCGCGCCAATAGTTTGCAAGTCGGCCAGGTGCTCGCGGTTCCGGCCAAAACGAAGCAAAATGTCGCCGCCAACGCGCCCAAGGAGACAAAGCCCGCGAGTGCGACCGAGCCGCAAGTCCATGTGGTGAAGACGACGACCATCACGGCGCCCGGTGCAGCTTCAACAGGGCAGGGCAGCCCCGGTCAGGGCTCTTCGCTCGCCGAGGAGGAGGACGATCAGGCGAACGGAGCCAAAGCCAAGAATAAACCTGATCAAAAGACGAAGCCCGCGACTGAGGCGGCGGCCTCTCCCGAGATCACCGGCGAAGGAAGCGGCCGCGTTGCGACCAACGAGCAATTGCCGACGCCGGATCCCATGTCCGGGAACAGCTTCCGTTGGCCGGTGAAGGGCCGCGTCATCTCCGAGTTCGGCGCCAGGCCCGACGGCGGCCATAACGACGGCATCGATCTCGCGGTCCCTGCAGGAACATCTGTGCTCGCCGCCGAGAACGGCGTCGTCGCCTATGCGGGGAACGAGCTCAAGGGTTACGGCAATCTCGTTCTGATCCGCCACGCCAATAATTGGGTGTCGGCCTACGCGCATAACGAGGAGATCCTGGTCAAGCGCGGCGACAAGGTGCGGCGCGGCCAGATCATCGCCAAGGCGGGTGCCACGGGATCGGTCAGCCAGCCCCAGGTGCATTTCGAGCTACGCAAGGGCTCGCGCCCGGTCGATCCCACCAAGTTCATGAGCAGCGAAGCGGCGAGCAACTAGTTAGAGCGGCTTGCCGAGCCGCCCGGCGAGGTCCTGGATGAATTGCCAGGCCACGCGCCCCGACCGGCTGCCCCGCGTACGCGCCCATTCGAGCGCGTCCCGATCGAGCTCCTGTTGCGTGACCGAAAGCCCATAATGTTCCGCGTAGCCGCGCACCATGTCGAGGTAGTCGTCCTGGCTGCAATTGTGGAAGCCGATCCACAGCCCGAAGCGGTCCGACAGCGACACCTTCTCCTCGACCGCCTCGGCGGGGTTGATGGCAGTGGAGCGTTCGTTATCGACCATCTCGCGCGGCATCAAATGCCGCCGGTTCGAAGTCGCATAGAGCAAAACATTGGCTGGGCGACCTTCGATGCCGCCTTCGAGCACCGCCTTCAGCGACTTGTATGACGTGTCGACGGCCTCGAAGGAAAGATCGTCGCAGAACAAGATGAAACGGTGGCCTGGCTCTGCGCGGAGATGCCCAAGCAAACACGGCAAGGAGGCGATATCGTCCCGATGAATCTCGACAAGCTTCACGCCGCCGACCTCGCCATGGACTGCCTTGACGAGAGAGCTCTTGCCCATGCCCCGCGCGCCCCAAAGCAGCGCGTTGTTGGCGGGGAGGCCGCGAGCGAAGCGCGTGGTATTGGCGAGCAGGGTATCGCGCATGTTGTCGATCCCCTTGAGCAGGGAGAGCGGCACGCGGTTGACGGCGACAATGGGAAGGAACGTCTCGGTCTCGGCATGCCAGACGAAGGCATCGCTCCCCGCAAAGTCCGGTAGCTCGGGCTCACGCGGTCCGAGCCGCTCGAGCGCGCGGGCGATGCGTTCGATAAGCCCCGAGATCGGTTCCTGAAAGTTCATGGTCCACGCCCGTTGCAAAGGCATATTTGGCCGCTATAGTCGCGCCACTTCGCGATAAGGCCTGGGAAAGGGCCGTTGGCCGGGGGCGGCCATCCTTAAGCCAAGCAAAGGACAGGAGCAATGACCGGATTCGCCTACGCTCAAGCCGCCCAGGATACGTTCGGCATGCTGAATAGCCTGCTCATCCCGACCATGCTAATCATCGGGATTATGTATTTCCTGATGATCCGGCCGCAGCAGAAGCGGCTCAAGGAGCATCAGGCGATGGTTGCGGGCGTCCGCCGTGGCGACACGGTCGTGACCTCGGGCGGCATCATCGGCAAGGTGGCCAAGGTCGACGATCAGGAGCTTCAGGTCGAGATCGCCGAAGGCGTCAAGATCAAGATTCTGCGCTCAACCATCTCCGAAGTGCGCGGCAAGGGAGAAGCAGCGACTTCCCCTAAGGCCAAGGATAAGGATAAAGAAAAGGACAAGGCGGCGTCGGAATGAAGCGCGACATGCCGATGCTTCAACCGCGAGCCTGACCGGAGTTTCAAGGCTTCATGCTACACTTTCAACGATGGAAGATGATCTTGGTGTTCGGCGTCGTCATCGCCGGCATTCTGTTCGCACTTCCCAATCTGTTTCCCGCCGCCACCATGGCGCGCCTCCCGGCTTGGCTTCCGCACAAGCAGGTCAATCTCGGCCTTGACCTGCAAGGCGGCGCCCATCTCCTTTATCAGATCGACGAGAAGGAGATGGTCCAGGACTGGCTCAATAGCACCCGCGGCGACATTCGCGAAACGCTGCGCCGCGCCCGCATCGGCTATACCGATCTCACTCTGAATGTCGCCAATCGCTCGGTGTCGGTGAAGGTCCGCGACGCCGCCGACGTGGACAAGGCCTATGACGAGCTGCGCAAGCTCGCCCAGCCGGTCGGCGGCAACGTCTTTTCGGGTTTCTCCGGCTACGACATGGACGTCGCAAAGGACGGGACCGACGGTATCTCTCTGACCATCACCGATGTCGGCATGACCCACCGCATGGGCAACGCCATCCAGGCTTCGATCGAGACCATCAGGCGGCGCGTCGACGCCTTCGGCACCACCGAGCCAAGCATCCAGCGCGAAGGACGTGACCGCGTCCTCGTCCAGGTCCCCGGCATCTCTGACGTCGAGCGGCTGAAGAAGCTGATCGGCGAGACCGGCAAGCTGGAGTTCAAGCTGGTCGATCCGTCGGTCAACGCGGTGCAGGTGGCGGAGAGCAAGCAAGTGCCGATCGGCGACGAGCTCGTCTACGGCAATCCTCCGAGCGGCGCTCCGCCGGGGTCACCTCAGATTCCCTATGTCCTCAAGAGCCAAGTGCTCGTCAGCGGCCAGAACCTCGTCGATGCGCAGGCCGCGTTCGATCAGCGCACCGGCGAGCCTGTGGTAACCTTCCGCTTCGATGCCACCGGCGCCAAGCGCTTCGCGCTCGTGACTCAGGAGAATGTTGGGCTGCCCTTCGCCATCGTGCTCGACGGCAAGGTGATCTCG
>DATHCZ010000214.1:0-32649 GCA_035319265.1 Methyloceanibacter sp.
TTGACCTATGTCTCGACCGCAGGGGGCGCCTTTCTCGAATGGCTCGGCGGCGCAAAATTGCCGGGGGTCGTGGCACTTGCGCAAAGCGGAGCCCGCTGCACCAGCCATTCCTAAGCCTATTCTTGTCATTCCCGCGAAAGCGGGAATCCAGTAATCATCCATCCACAGTTATCTGCGAAGGGAGTGATTACTGGATTGCCCGGTCAATGCCGGGCAATGACAATGGTGTCAGACATGGCCCGCGATATCATTATTGCCCCGTCGATCCTCTCGGCCGACTTCGCGCGGCTCGGCGAGGAGGCGCGCGCCATCGATGCGGCGGGCTGCGACTGGATCCACGTTGACGTCATGGATGGGCATTTCGTGCCCAACATCACCATCGGACCCGACATCGTGAAAGCTCTTCGTCCCCACTCGAAGAAGATCTTCGACGTGCATCTCATGATCGCGCCCTGCGACCCCTATATCGAAGCCTTCGCGCACGCGGGCTCCGACATCATTACGGTCCATGCGGAGGCCGGCCCGCATCTCGATCGCTCTTTGCAATTGATCAGGAGCTTCGGCAAGAAGGCCGGCGTCTCGATAACCCCGTCGACGCCAGAGACGGCGATCGACTACGTGCTCGACAAGGTCGACCTCGTGCTGGTGATGACAGTGAACCCGGGCTTTGGCGGCCAGGCCTTCATCCCGGGCCAGCTCAACAAGATTAGAGCGATCCGCACGGCAATCGGCGGGCGACCGATTCACCTCGAGGTTGATGGCGGCATCAATGCTGAGACGGCGCCGCTCGTGGTCGAGGCGGGGGCGAATGTGATCGTGGCGGGCTCCGGCGTGTTCAAGGGCGGCGCCTATCAGGAGAACATCGCCGCCATCAGGGCCGCGGCCCTGCGCGCCCGCGCCGCCGCGGCCTGATCTCGAAACTGACGCTAACGTGACTTGTCATTGCCCGGCTTGACCGGGCAATCCAGTAGCCTATTGAAGCGGTTGTGTTTACTGGATTGCCCGCCTGCGCGGGCAATGACATCGAGAGGTTGGAACGTGGACGTGACCTATGTCGGAGCGCTGTTGGCAGGCCTGCTGAGCTTTCTCAGCCCCTGCGTGCTGCCGCTCGTGCCGCCCTATCTCTGCTTTCTCGGCGGCGCCACCTTCGACCAACTCGCCGGCGAGGACGAGACACCGTCGCATGTCTACGCGACTGTCGTAATGTCCTCGATTGCCTTCGTGCTCGGCTTCACCACCGTGTTCGTCGCCCTCGGCGCAACGGCCACGGCGGTCGGGCAGCTGCTCATCGCTAACTTCGCGCTGCTCAGCAAGCTCGCCGGCGTCATCATCATCATTGCCGGGCTGCACTTCCTCGGCATCATCCATATTCCACTCCTCCACCGCGAGGCGCGCTATCACGCCGACGAGCGCCCGGCCGGGCTCATTGGCGCCTATCTCATCGGGCTAGCGTTTGCCTTCGGCTGGACCCCCTGCATTGGACCGGTACTTGGCGCGATCCTCGCCATGGCGGCGGGGGAGGATTCGGTGCGCCAGGGTGTGGGACTGCTCTTCGTCTATTCGCTCGGGCTCGGTATTCCCTTCGTCGCCGCCGCGGTCGCCATCCGTCCCTTCATGAGCACCATGCAGCACTTCCGCCGGCATCTGGCGACGGTCGAGAAGGTGATGGGCGGCTTTCTCGTTCTGACCGGCATCCTTTTTCTCACCAACGCGATGACCTTGCTCTCAGCCTGGATGCTCCAGCTTTTCCCTGGGCTTGCCACCATCGGCTGATGCCCCGCTTCCGCATCATGCAGGATCGGCCGATAGTTACGCCATGACAACCATCGCACTTTCCATCGCCGGTTCCGATTCGGCGGGCGGCGCCGGCATCCAGGCCGACCTCAAGACCTTCGCCGCGCTCGGCGTTCATGGCGCGACCGCGATCACCGCGCTCACTGCTCAGAACACGCTGGGCGTCGAGGGCGTGCATGTCGTGCCGTCCGGTTTTGTGATCGCGCAGATGAAGGCTGTGGCTAGCGACCTCAAGGTCGGCGCGATCAAGATCGGCATGCTGGCGACGATTCCCATCATCGAGGCCGTCGCCGAGGGGCTGCAGAGCTTCCCCGGCGTTCCCGTGGTGCTCGATCCGGTGATGGTGGCCGCCACGGGAGCGGTCCTGCTCGACAAGGAGGCGATCGCCACGCTGAAGCGCGTTTTGATTCCGCGCGCCGTCGTTATCACCCCGAACTTGCCGGAGGCCGCCCAGCTCCTCGGCACGACGGAGGCAATAGACGAAAAGGAGATGCGCACCCAGGCGCAAGAGCTCAGGCGGCTCGGCGCGAAGGCCGTGCTCATCAAAGGCGGTCACGCCAAAGGCCCAATGGCGGTCGATCTTCTCGTCGATCAAGCCGGTGAGATGAGACTAGAGGCGCCACGCGTGGCCACCAAGCACGATCACGGCACGGGGTGCACGCTCTCCTCAGCGATCGCCGCCGAGCTTGCCAAAGGCGCCTCTCTCCGCGAAGCCGTGAACACGGCAAAGACTTACGTCACCGCCGCGATCGCCGCAGCCGACGGACTTCACATCGGCAAGGGCAGGGGCCCCGTGCATCACTTCCACGCCTTCTGGCCTCGGAGAGTCTAAGCCTCGGCCACGACCTTCAGCCGCTGCTCGCCGAGCCCGGAGACGGTGAGGCGAAGCTCATCGCCGGGCTTCAAGAACACGCGCGGGTTCCGCGCCATGCCGACACCGGGTGGTGTGCCCGTGGTGATCACATCGCCCGGCACGAGCGTCATGTACGTGCTGATATAGCTCACGAGCGCAGCCACCGTGAAAATCATGGTCGAGGTATTGCCGGTCTGCATGCGCGCTCCGTTCAAGTCGAGGGCGAGATCGAGCGTCTGCGGATCGGGGATCTCATCGGTGGTCACGAGCCAGGGGCCGAGCGGCCCGAAACTGTCATGGCTCTTGGCTTTGATCCATTCGCCGGGGCCGCCCTTTTGCAGGCTCCGCTCAGAGACGTCGTCGCAAATGCAATAGCCGGCGACGTAATCGAGCGCGTCAGCCTCCGAGACGGTCTTGGCGCGGGTGCCGATGACGACGGCGAGTTCGACCTCGAAATCCATGCGATCGAAACCCTTAGGCTGAAGGATCGGATCGTAGGGGCCCGACACGCAGGAGCTAGCCTTGGCGAACACGATCGGCACTTCGGGAATCGGCTGGCCGGTTTCGGCGGCATGGTCGCGATAGTTGAGACCGATGCCGAGAAACTTGGGGACGACACCGACCGGGGCCCCGATACGGGGAGTGCCCTCAACCAGCGGAAGAGTGGCCAAGTCGAGCGCCTTGATTCGACTCAGACTTTCGCGGCCCAGCACCTCGCCGGCGAAATCGACCACAGCAGCGGAGAGGTCGCGAATCTGGCCGTCAGCATCGAGAACTGCTGGCTTTTCCTGACCGACTTTTCCATAACGTAACAGCTTCATCGTCTTCCCCCGGCTTCCATTTTTTTGCATGATGCACGGGGACACGGGGGGCGGCAACGGCCCGCATCGCACCGGGCGTTCGCCCAAGATGCGAATCTTTAGCGATCAACTTCAGAGGGATAGGCTTCCATGGCACCTCGCCTGCTTCCGAACTGGATCGGTAAGGTTACGCCGATCATGATGCTTCTGCTCGTGGCGCTCCTGTCGCTGCCGGCCGAATCGGCGACGAAAAAGGCCCCGCCGAAGGGGACCGGCAACCCGTTCGATCTCCTGAACGGTTATTGGTCGGGAGGCGGCACGGTGGCCCCCGGCAAGGGAAACCCCGAGAAGGTGAGCTGCAAGGTCACCTATAACGTTCAGGGGAGTGCCGTTACGCAGAATATGCGCTGTGCGAGCACCGACTATAAGTTCAACACCAGCTCCAAGCTCACCTATAGCGGCGGCAAGATCAACGGCTCGTGGAGCGAGACCACCTACGACGCCGCCGGCAGCGTGAGCGGGACGGCGAGCGGCAATACCGTGCACGCGATCATCAGCGGAGATAAGTTTTCGGGCCGCATGAGCATCAACGTTTCGGGCTCGAGCCACACGATCAATATCGTTCAGCTTGACCCCAAGTCAGGCTCCTATCGCCAGGCGGCAAGCGTCGCGTTGCATCGCTAGGGTTGAGCGGAACGGCGCACCCTCAAGCAGAGGGCCCGCTCTTTTAAAAATGGGGGGCGCCGATCGCGGGCGAATCGCGACGCTAGCTCCCTTTTCTCGCGATTCTTTGCAATCGTTGCCCCCTTCGATTTACGGCGCACAAATCACTTGCTGTCACGGCTGCAGGTCAGTTGCCGATGTGCAACAACGACACACAAAGTTTTCCGTCCCGACGGGGCAAAAATGCAATCTAAAGAGGCAGACGAAATTGTCGGTTGCGTCATCATGCAGTCTCATGACTGTCACGCACAGCATTGATCTCTAATTGTAAATGAGCCTTTGTGCTCCTTACGGCCGCTCCTCGGAAATCCGTCATTGGTATTTGCGCAACAGTCATTGGCCGATTTGCGCCGACCCCTTTGCATAATGTTGAAGCATGACGGCGCGCTAGGCTAGCCTTGCGGCATGAATGGGGGACGGGGCTGGGGGGCCTAGTTACCGAACGAACGAAAGCAGTGCTGAGAGGGATCTGACAGACCGATACGGCTCAGGAAAAAGATGGGGGGGCGAGCCGACGCCCGCTGTAAAGGCTATGCCTTTGGAGCTCGGCTCGTTTCGCAGGGAAGACCGGCCCGGCGATGCCCGGGCCGGTTCTTTTTTGACTAAAAACCGATCCTCGCCAGCGTGCGCTCGATTTCCCCAAGATAGCCCGCCCCGAACAACCGGACATGGACGAGGCTCGGGTAGAGATTGTAGAGGCGCGCCCTGAGCTCGTGGAAATCAGGCTCCAGCGGCAAGAGGCTCTCATAGACCTCGAAGAAGGTCTTCCCGAACGTCCCGAACATCGTGGCGAATGCGAGCTCGATCTCGGGGTGCCCGCAAGAGATGGCGGGATCGACGAAGCCTGCGATGCGGCCCTCGCGAACGAGCACGTTCCCGGTCCAGAGATCGCCATGCAACAGGCTCGGGAAACGGGGCTCGATGAGATAATCCTCGATCCGCTCAGCCAGCCGCTTGATTCGCGTGAGGAGCGGCGAGGGGAGACTCCCCTCGCGATGGGCCTCCCGCGCCATGTAGAGAAGACGGTGGTCACGGAAGAAGGGCACCCAGAGAGAGGATTGGGGATTGGGCTGATAGAGAGGGCCAAGCAGCGTGTCGCGCGAATAACCGAATCGCTCGCGCGGAGTTGCATGCAATCTTGCGATCAGCTCGCCGGCGTGGCGCTCGACGCTCTTGCTGATGCCACCGCCGTCATTCTCGATGTAGTCCATAACGAGGAGATCGCGCGCAGCATGATGCACGCGCGGCACGGGGAGCTCTGAGAGGCGCGCAAGCTCGCCGAGCATGAAGGCCTCGAGCTCGAGCCCGTCCGTTTCACCGTGATCAGCTTTGTCCGCCTTGACTGCAAGCCGCCGCCCGTCGGCAAGAGTGATCGCAAGGCCGGTTAGGCCGAAGCCCATGGGAAGCGCGCTTGCCTCGACCACGCGCGAGCCGAGCGCCTGCTGAAGCCGCGTCTTGAGATGGTCGTCGCTCACGCCGTCGCCCTTAACCACTCCACCCGCCCCATGTCACATCGCTGATACAAAATCACTTTAAGTCCCGCTTCATCGTGTTGAAAATGCAGGATGATGACGTGCAGCATGAGCCGGGGGTTAGGCGTTATCGCGCACTTTTCGTCTCCGATTTGCATTTGGGCACTAAGGCTTGCCAAGCAGAAGCCTTCCTCGATTTCCTCCGCTGCCACGATGCGTCTTGCATCTATTTGATCGGCGACATCGTCGACTTCTGGCGCATCAAGCGCGGCATCTATTGGCCGCAAGCGCATAACGACGTGCTGCAGAAAATCCTGCGCAAAGGGCGCAAGGGCACCGATCTCGTGCTCATCCCCGGTAATCACGACGAGGCGCTGCGGGACTATTGCGGTGTGCATTTCGGCGGCATCGCCATCGAGCGCAACACCATCCATGTCGGCGCCGACGGCAGGCGTTATCTCGTCATCCATGGCGACGAGTTCGATGTCGTGGTGCGCTATGCCAAATGGCTCGCGCTGCTCGGCGATTGGAGCTACGAACTCGCTCTCTGGGCCAACACCCATTTCAACGTCTTGCGGCGCTGGTTCGGAATGCCCTACTGGTCGCTGTCGGCCTATCTCAAGCACAAGGTCAAACGCGCGGTGAACTATATCGGCGAGTTCGAGACGGCGCTGGCGCAGGAGGCGCGGCGACACGGAGCGCAAGGGGTCATTTGCGGCCACATCCATCATGCCGCCATGCGCCAAGTGGGCGACGTGATCTACATCAACACCGGTGACTGGGTCGAAAGCTGCACTGCCGTGGCCGAGACCGAGGAAGGGGTGTTCGAGATCATCCGCTGGACGCCCACGCCCAAGGGCATGAGTTCGCCCCAAGCCCTCGTCGAGGAGCTCGAGGCTGCCGCTTGATGCGGGTGCTGGTCGCGACCGATGCCTGGCATCCCCAAGTGAATGGGGTGGTCCGCACTTATGAGCGGCTCGCTCTAGAGGCGCCTAAGCATGGCTGCGAGGTGAGCTTTCTCGCCCCCAACCTGTTCTACACGCTGCCTTGTCCCACTTACCCCGAGATCAGACTGTCGCTCGTAACCCCTGGCGCGATTTCCCGCCATGTCGACGCGGCGCGCCCCGATTTCATCCACATCGCTACGGAGGGACCGATCGGGCTCATGACCAGGCGCTATTGCCGCAAGATGCATCGACCGTTCACCACGAGCTATCACACGCGTTTTCCGGAATATGTATCGGCGCGGCTGCCCATCCCTGAAGAGTGGTGCTACGCGGTGCAACGGCGCTTCCACAACGGCGCGGCCGGCACCTTCGTTGCCACCAAGTCGGTCGCCGACGACCTCGCTGCCCGCGGCTTTGAGCGGCTGATGCCGTGGTCGCGCGGCGTCGATACCGAGCTATTCAGGCCGCGTAAAATTCGCCTCTATGGCGAGAGGCCCGTCTTCCTCTATGTCGGTCGTGTCGCCGTTGAGAAGAACATCAAGGCCTTTCTCGATCTGGACTTACCGGGCCGCAAGGTGGTTATCGGCAGCGGCCCGCAGGCGGCCGAGTTGATGCGGCTCTATCCGGATGTGCTGTTCCCGGGAGCAAAGCATGGGGAGGAGCTTGCCCAGGCTTATGCCTCTGCCGACGTGTTCGTGTTCCCGAGCCTCACCGACACATTCGGCCTCGTATTGCTTGAGGCCCTCGCGTCCGGCTTGCCGGTTGCCGCCTATCCTGTGAGCGGGCCGCGCGACGTCATCACCGATCCGCGCGCTGGTGTTCTCGGCTCGGATCTAAAGGCTGCCGCGCTTGCCGCGCTCAAGCTCGATCGCGGCGCTGCGCGGGCGCATGCGTTGACCTATAGCTGGGAGAACTCGGCGCGGCAGTTCATCGAGAACATGCTGATCGCGCACAATCTAGGCTTGCCTCAGAGGCGCCGCCGCTTTCGCCGCTGGCGGGGCAAACGCGCCCCGCAGAAGCAAAAACAAAAGAAGACGGCCCGGTTGGGGGGAACCGGGCCGTCACATTCTCATGCGTCAGTTTGGGGGACGCTTTGGGGGAATTCGCGTCCTCCTAAACATGGTAAAGGGACTTCTGCCCTTCAAGGGGGGCGGGCAAGAATCGTCCAAATTTTTTGTAAGGCACCGACAAGCCTGAAAAAAATTGGATTAGCCGAACAGCGACGCGCGCTTGAGCGCATCAAGCTCCACGAATGTCAGCGGATCGGGACGCTCGAAAGGGCCCCCGTCCTTAGCGACCCTTGACCCCGAAATGTGGGGCTCCTCCGGTCTCCGCTGAGGTGCTTCTTGCCCCGCCCCGCTCGCCGGCGGCTGCTCGCGTAAAGTCAGCATGCGGTCGACATCGTCCTGCTTGAGGCCCTTGTCTTTGCCCTGCGGCCCATTCAACAGATCGGACCCCTCGCGGAGCGCGGTCACGGCATAGGTCTGCATCCTGCTTGCGATGTCGTCCACACGATGGGCGATGTCGTCAACGCCCCAAATCTCGATCATGGCGTTGATGCGCTGCTCTATAAAGCGGAGCGCGCGCACTACCTTGCCGGTGCGTTGCCCTGTGATGTCCTGGAACGAGCAGGCGGTATAGATATCGGTGGCGCGCTGGTCGATCTTGTCGCACAGCTCGACGTCGGTTCCCCGCTCGCGCAACGTCCAAGCAACCTCCTGGATTTCCTCGGCGCCCGCGAGGATATCCGAGGTCGCCTTCTGGGTCGCCTCGACGATGTGATCGAGCTCCTCGGTCGCGCTCACGAGCTGCTGGTCGAACTGCATTGGAGGCTTGATCTGCGCGATCTCGCGGCGCGTGCGCGCGATAGCCTCGCTCATTTCGACAAGCTCGGTGAACACGTGGCCGGGCGCGATCGCGGTCTGCCGCTGCGGTTTGAGCACGGCCGTCTCGAGCTTGGCGATCGCTTCGAGCAGCAACTCGGTCTCTGCCGCGCGGTTGCGGCGGGCATATTCGGCCAAGAACCAGCGTCCACGCGGCGTGGCCGCGAGCGCGTCCTCGATCGCGGCGTAGTCTTCGGCGAGCGACCGGCGGCGGGCGTCTGTCGGTGAGGGGCTGGTGCCGTCTTTGGCGCGTTCCGGCATGGGCATGAGGCTAACGTGATTCGGGGGCGAGCGCGGAGCTTAGCGGCGAACGGCAAGGGATTCGTTAAGCCGAAAACGACGTTTGATCGCAGTTTCGGCGGTTGATCTGTCTCAAAGCCGATGGCTTCGGGCTCTATAGTCTCGGTTCAACACTGGAGTTGGGTCGGACGCGCCCCGAGGAGAAAGCGATGCGAATGCTCGGCAGATTGGCTCTTGCAAGCGGTTTGGCAGTTGCCGCGGCCACGTTTCCGGCACTGGCGCAGCAGGGCCAGCAAGGCGGAATGATGGGCCCTGGCCCGATGATGGGGCCAGGCGCTAGCCCGATGATGGGCCCTGGTGCCGATAACACGATGGGACCCGGCGCCATGAGCGGCTGCCGGATGATGGGCGGTATGATGGGCCCCGGGGGCATGATGGGACCTGGCATGGGCGGCATGATGGGAATGATGATGGGCGGCGGCCCCATGATGGGAATGATGGGTAGCGGCCCCATGATGGAAGCTCGTCTCGCCTATCAGAAGGCCGAGCTTGGCATCACCGCGGCTCAGGAAGAGGCCTGGGCTAATTACGTGGCGGCGTTTAGAACGCGCGGCGCTGCCATGCAAAGCATGCACGCTGACATGATGCAAATCATGCAGAGCGGGAACGCGATGGCCCGTCTCGACGCCCACATCAAGGCGATGGAGACGATGATTGACAGCCTAAAGGCACTCAAGCCTGCGACCGAGGCCCTCTACGCCGTGCTCACCGACGATCAGAAAGCCAAAGCTGACCAGCTGCTGGGCGGCTGCGGCATGATGTGAGTTTCTGTCCGCTCGTCATGACGCCGTGAGGCTCTCGCCTCACCCCCACAGCGCGGGCGGAGGCGGAGAGACGAGGGCGCCTTCGTAAGCGAGTGCCGGCACGCGGTCGCGGGCGAGAAGCAGCGGTCCGTCGAGATCCACCCAATCCGCCTCTTGCGCGAGGAGCAGCGCAGGGGCGATCGCAAGCGAGGTTGCGACCATGCTCCCAATCATGATCTTCAAGCCGAGATCTCGCGCGCGTTGAGCGGTGCGAAGCGCCTCGGTAAGCCCTCCCGTCTTGTCGAGCTTGATGTTGACGGCGTCGTAGCGCGAGGAGAGTGCTTCGAGCGACGCGCTGTCATGCGCGGATTCGTCGGCGCAGATGGGGACCGGCCTCTCGATCTGCGCAAGGAGGCCGTCATTTCCGGCGCGTAGTGGCTGCTCAACCAGCTCGACCCCTTCGGCCGCCGCGGCGGCAAGAAGCGATTCCGTCTCATGGTGTTGCCACGCTTCGTTGGCATCAACGATGAGCCTCGCCCGAGGCACCGCTTCGCGCACCGCCCGCAGACGCTCTTTATCTTCATCTTCGTCACCGCCGAGCTTGAGCTTGAGCAGAGGGTAGTGGCACGCCTCGCGGGCCTTTGCCGCCATCGCCTCGGGCGAGCCGAGCGACAGCGTGAAAGCCGTCGTCACGGGATGGAGCGGCGGAAAGCCAGCAAGCTCGGCGGCGCGCTTGCCCGACCGCTTGGCTTCGAGGTCCCACAGCGCACAGTCGAGCGCGTTCCGTGCGGCGCCGGGGGGCAATAGCGATTGAAGCTTAGCCCGGGTCAGACCATTCGCGACCGCATTCGCGCAAGCCTCTATCGCCGTCACCACGGCCTCGACGCTTTCGCCGTAGCGCGCATAAGGGACGCATTCGCCGCGTCCGGTGAGGCGGCCTTCGGCAATCGACGCGACCACCACCACCGCCTCATGCTTTGAACCTCGGGAAATGGTGAATCCGCCCCGAATTGGAAAGCGCTCAATGCCGACGGCAAGCTTCAAGCCACCTCCCATGACGCCTTTCTTTCTCCTGGATTTTCGTTCAAAAACAGTGCCCTTCTAGAGGGCATAGACTTTCGTCTTCATCCGGCAAACTAAGCTCTCCTATGCTCAAGCGCGACCATCAGCTTGTCCTCCCGACCCAGGCGCGCGCGCCTGGCTTCCGTGTCGAGCTCAGGGGCACGACTTTCCGCCTGATCGCGACCGGTGCCTGGACGGTCGCCGAGGCTGTGCGCCTCGACACGGCGTTGAAGCGGTTGCGCGTACCGATTCCGCCGACGCCGGACTTTACCGGCGAGATGGACATCGCCGGCATTGCCGAGATCGACACGGCAGGAGCCTGGCTCTTGCAGCGCACCGCCAACGCCTGGCAGGCGGGAGGGCTCCGCACCCATTATGCCGGAGCGACCGAGGGCTTCCGCGTCCTCATCGAGGAGGTGCAGAAGCGCGGCAATGTCGAGCGGCCGAAGCTCGAAAAGCCGAACCCCTTCACCCAATTCCTCGAGGACATGACCAAGACGGTGACCGGGGTATGGCGCGACACCGTGCAGCTCACCGCCTTTCTCGGCGAGGTCACCGCGGCGCTCGGCCGCATGATCCGCCAGCCCTGGCGCTTCCGCCGCACCTCCTTCGTCCACCATCTCGACCATGCGGGTTTCAGGGCGGTGCCGATCATCGCGCTCATCTGCTTCCTGATCGGCGCCGTGGTGATGCAGCAAGGCGTGGTCCAGTTGAAGCCGTTCGGGGCCGAGCCCTTCGCCGTCAACATGGTCGCCATCCTCGCTCTTCGCGAGGTCGGCATCCTGCTCACCGCCATCATGGTCGCCGGCCGCTCGGGCTCGGCCTTCACCGCCGAGATCGGCTCGATGAAGATGCGCGAGGAGATCGACGCCATGCGCACGCTCGGCATCGATCCGATGGACACGCTCGTCCTCCCGCGCGTGCTGGCGCTCGTGGTGGCGCTGCCGCTTCTGACTTTTCTCGGCGACATCATGGGTCTTGCCGGTGGCGGGCTGATGGCCTTCGCCGTGCTCGGCCTCGATACCACGAACTATCTCGACAAGCTGCACGAAGCGGTCGACTACCAGCACTTCATGGCGGGCATGATCAAGGCGCCGTTCGCGGCCGTCATCATCGGCCTTGTGGGCTGCCTCGAAGGCCTGAAAGTCGAGGGCAGCGCGGAATCGCTCGGCAAGCATGTGACGAGCGCCGTGGTCAAGGCGATCTTCCTGGTGATAATTCTGGACGCCGTCTTTGCCATGTTCCTATCGGGGATCGGGGTGTGATCGTCGAAAACGGACGCGAGGTTTTGATCCGCGTGCGGGGGCTCGCCAAGAGCTTCGGCAGCCAGCAGATCTGGGACGGGCTCAGTCTCGACGTCTATCGCGGCGAGATTCTCGCCATCGTCGGCGGCTCGGGCCAGGGCAAGTCGGTCCTGATGCGCGTGATCACCGGGCTGGTTAAGCCCGACAAGGGCGAGGTCAGCCTGTTCGGGCAGAACGCCAAGACGTTGGCGCCGCAAGATCGGCTCGAGATCGAGAAGCGCTGGGGGATTCTCTTCCAGGACGGCGCGTTGTTCTCGGCACTCACCGTCATTCAGAACATCCAGGTGCCGATGCGCGAGCATCTCGAGCTGCCGCAAGCGATGATGGACGATCTGGCCTTCCTCAAGCTGTCGATGGTCGGGCTTCCGCCGAACGCGGGGCATAAATTCCCCTCCGAGCTGTCAGGCGGCATGCGCAAACGCGCGGGCCTTGCCCGGGCGCTCGCTCTCGACCCGGAGATCGTGTTCCTCGACGAGCCGACGGCCGGCCTCGACCCGATCGGCGCCTCGGATTTCGACCATTTGCTGCGCAAGCTGCAGCAGACCCTTGGCCTCACGGTCTATATGGTGACGCATGACCTTGATACGATCTTTACCGTATGTGACAGGGTGGCCGTGCTCGCCGACAAGAAGATCGTGCGCACCGGCTCGCCCACGGAGTTGCAGCGTCAGCCCAATCATCCGTGGATCAAGGAATATTTCTGCGGCGAGCGCGCCCGCGCCGCCTCTCCCGGCGAAAGACCGAAGATCCCGATTTCCGCCTAGTTGTATCGCCAATGTCGATTTGAGGAACCGGTCGGATGGAAACCAAAGCCAACTATCTGATGATCGGGGGGTTCGTTCTCGGCGTGCTCGCCTTTGCCTTCATCTTTGTGTTCTGGATGAGCAATTTCGCGGGCGGCGGCAAACGCTATTACGTGGTCTTCGAGAACTCGGTGGCGGGACTGACCACTGGATCGAGCGTCGGTTTTCAGGGCCTCAAAGTCGGCGAGGTGCAGTCCTTCTCGCTCGACCCTGATGACGCCCGGAAGGTCCACGTGCTCATCAGCGTGAGCGATACGACGCCGGTGCGGCAGAACTCGCGTGCCAGCATGCAGTCGATGGGGCTCACCGGCGGCAGCGGAATCCAGATCACTCCCGGTACGCCCGAGTCCCCGTTCCTGGTGGCGACCGACGCCGACCCAATTCCCACCATCAAAGCCGATCCGGGCGGCGGGCAGGGGCTGTTCGACGCGGCGCCCGCGGTGATGAACAACGCCAACGCTTTGCTGACCCGGCTGAACGATGTGGTCGCCGAGAATCAGCAATCGATCCACACCACACTCACCAACGTTGAGCAGGTCACCTCCATGCTGGCCTCCAAGAAGGACGAGATCGCCCTTGCCATTAGCGATGTCAAAGACGGCGCCGACAACTTCAAGACGCTGTCCGGCAAGCTCGAAGTCTCGCTGGGGGACAACATGGATGGGCTCACCCGCCAGGCTAAGGACAGCCTCCAGCAATTCAGCGCCTTCATGCAGGAAGGACGTCGCACGGCCGTTACATTGAACCGCATTCTGGAGAAGCTAGAGGCTGATCCAAAAGGTTTTTTGCTTGGTGGAAACCAGGTCCCGGAATACACTCCCAAGGGACAATAACCCACCCTTGGGGGCCAATAGGGTGACTCCTGTCAGGGGGGCCATCGACATGTCACGGTCGGCGCCAACGCTTGCTGCGGGCCTGCTTTGCCTGGCCCTAGCCGGCTGCGCGCTTGCCAGCACGCGGCCGCCCACCACCTACGACCTCGTCGCCCCGCGCTCCTTCGCCGCCGCCCATAAGGCCGCGTCCTGGCAGCTCGTAGTGTACGAGCCGACGGCCATCCATGCCCTCGAAACCGACCGTCTCATGGTGCGGCCGAGCGCCGACCAAGTCTCCTACTACAAAGGCGTCGCCTGGAGCGACCGGCTGCCGCGTCTCGTCCAGGCGCGCATCATCGAGACCTTCCAGAACTCAGGCGCAGTGCGGACCGTCAGCGCGACCAATGGCCAATATGCCCTCGTCACCGATCTGCGTGCCTTCCAGATCGATGTCTCGAGCGGCAAGGCCATCGCCGAGATCGAGATCTTTGCCAAGCTGGTCAATGTGAACTCTGGCAAGGCGCTCGCGACCAAGAGCTTCAGTGCCCGCGTGCCGGCAGCGACAGATGCCCCAACCGACGCCATTGCTGCTCTGAACCAGGGCTTCACCGAGGTTCTGCAAGACACGACCACCTGGGTCGCCTCCCGCCACGTCTAGCCTTGAACGAGCCTCATGCTGAGGAGCGCCGCAGACGCGTCTCGAAGCATGCTGCGTCGTCTTGCCCTCATTCTTCGCGACGGGCTTTCGGCCTTCCTCAGCATGAGGGTTTGGCCCTCAAGGCTGCGGCCCCCAAAACATTCGCCCCCCGCCTCCTTTTCAGGGAAGGCGGGGGGCCAAGGCTGGGGGAGCCTAATATTGAGAGGCTAGCCTCTAACGGAGCCGGCCGCTCGCATGAGCGAGCAAGAGATAGACGCGGCCCGTCTCCGACACGAGATAGTTCTGCAGCATGCGCCCGTCCGGATCGCTCGCTTCGGCCTCTCCGAGCAGCCGCTCGAAGTCGCCAATATAGCGATCGACCGTTCCGCGGAAATCTGCGTCGCGATCGTAGCGGCGGGCGATCTCGTCGAACGTGGCCTGGCCGTCGAGGCTGTAGATATGGCGTCCGAGCGCGCCGCGGTCTCCCGACCGGAAGCGATACCAGACGTCGGACGCGGTGCGCTGGTCGATGGCTCTCGCGAGCTCATCGAGCCTGAGCTGATTGCCGCCGCCCAGAGGGGAAGAGGCCTGCTGAACGCCGCGGTTGCCGAAGCTCTGGCCTCCGCCATAGCCCTGTTCGGGCATTGCGCTCATTCCGAAATTGCCGCCGCGGCCGCCGCCTTGTGGGCTATAGGAGGCGCCGCCCAGCTGTTGCGCGAGGCTGTTGGTGACCTGGTCCAGGTCTCCACTCTCGCCTGAAGCGACCTGACGGCCCCTCACATCGAATTTCGGCATGGGCGGTATGTCGTACTGACCCGTTGCCGGCCTCGCATCTTCGCGGGGCGTGAAGCCGCCGCTGCTGCGGCCTACCGGCGGCAGGTCGAAGCCGCCAATCGGTGCCGGCGGGACAGGCGCGGCTTGAGCCACGGCCTGCGTTGCGGCCTTTGTCAGCACCGGCGCGATCTGCTCGATCTCCTTCACCTGCTGGTCGAGCGCCTTGCGGATTGCGGCCGTCGTCTGAGCGGTATGCTCGGGCAACGTTTCCATGCGCTTTTGCATTTCCTGGCGGAGACCGTCGAGGTCGCTCGCGGTCTTCTTTGCCACCTCATGCATGCCGCGCGATGTGGTGTCGAACTGACCGCGCATCTGCTCGAGCTGGCGGCCGATCTGGGTGATAATCTGCTCGAAGCTGCCCTTGAGATCGGCAACGGCGCGGTTCGTATGAGACTGCGCCTCCTCGCGGAGCCGCTCGATTTGGGTAAGTGCGGCCTGCGCCTGACCTGCCGTGTCGCGGGCGAGCGCGGTGCCTACCTGCTTTGCCCTGTGCTCTGCTTGCGAGAGGGTGTTCTCCATCATTCCCGCGTAGGAGCGCATCATGTTGTCGAGGTCTTGCGCCTTGGTGTTGACGGTGTGCAGCAGTGCGATGATCGCTTGATGGCGGCCCTCGAGGATCGAGTCGATCTTGGTGTTCGAGGAATCGAGCGCCTTGGCCGCAGTAAGGATAGCCTGGCCCTGATTCTCGAAGCGCTGGGTGAGACCGTGGATCTGGTCGAGCAGTCCGCGCGACACTTCGCGCAGCGTCTGCGTCTGGCTGGTCAGCACGCCGACGGCTTCCTTCGACTGCGCGCCGACTTGGTTCGCGGTTTGCTGCATCATCGCCGAGTTGTTGGCGAGTACCTGATTGAGCTGCGCCGTCTGCTTGGCGAAGGCATCTTGCGTCGAGCGGGCATGCTCGCCGAGCATTCGCTCGGTCTCGGACGCGCGCTGATTGAACGTCGTGTCGATCGCCTGGAGCCGTTCGGCGAGCGCCATGATCACGGCCTGGGCACGCTCGGTCATGGTCTTGTCGAGCGAGCCTGTCTGCTGGGTGATCGCCTGCTCGAGTGCGCGCACGCGCTGGAAGAGGGAGGTGGTGAAGCTCTCGGCTCGCTCCGACAAAGTCTTGTCGAGCGACGTAGCGCCCTGGTTGATCGCCGTGACGAACTGGGTGGTGCGGTCATGCAGCGCCTTGTCCAACGCTCCCGCGCGCTGATCGAGCGCCGTGGTGAATGAGTTGGTGCGATCGACGATTTGCTTGTCGAGAAGGAGCGCCCTCTGATCCACCATGGCGTTGAAATGGCCGATGCGGTCGTTGAGCGTCCTATCGAGCAACACCGAGCCCTGCGCGATCGTGCCGGTAAGCACCTCGGTGCGGTCTTTCAGCGTCTTCTCGAGCGCGACGGCCCCTTGCGACACGAGGTTGGTCAACTGGGCGGTACGTTCCCTCATCATCCGGTCGAGCCCGCCGGCGCCCTGGCCGACCGCCGTTACGAAGCCATCGGTGCGGTCCTTGAACGTCTTGTCGAGGAGTACGGCACCCTGGCCGATCGTATTGGTCAAAACGTCGGTGCGTTCCTTCAGCGTCTTGTCGAGGACCACCGCGCCCTGGCCGATCGTTCCGACGAGCGCATCAGTACGATCCTTCAACGCTTTGTCGAGTGCGACCGCGCCTTGAGCGATCGTGCCGGTAAGGGATTCGGTGCGGTCCTTCAGGGTCTTCTCGAAGATGTTGGCGCCTTGGCCGATCGAGGCCGTGAAGGCGTCGGTCCGGTCCTTCATGGTCTTGTCGAGGAGAATGGCGCCTTGCGCGACGGAGGTCTCGAGGCCCTTGATGCGGGCGGCAAGAGAGCCCTGTAGCGCCTCGGTGCGCTCCTTCATGGTCTTGTCGAGGGCCGAGGTTCTCTGCACCACCACGGTCTCGAGAGCCGCGAGGTTCTGCGTTGCGCCATCGATCACTTGAGTGAGACGACCTTGCTCCTTGGTCAACCGATCGAGCAGGCCGGGGATCGCCTCGGTAACCCGCGACTGGGCTTTGTGTACCTGCTCGGCCGCCTCGCTCGAACGAGAGACGAGAAGCTCGGTCAGCTGCGTGCCGCGTTCGGCAAGCTTTTTGTCGATGGTGCTCGAAGCGGCGGCGATGTCGCGAGCGACCTGCGCGCCCACGCCCTTCAACGCATCGCTGACGCGCGCGCTGTTATTGGCAAGCGCCTCGCGCTCGGTGGCGAGTTCGCTAATGAGAGTCCTGACGCGAAGCTCGTTCTCGCCATAGGACCGCTCGAGCGCCGCGACCTCGCTGTGCACCATGGCTTCGAGCTCGCTCGCCCGCCCGATGGCGCGCGAGATGGCATCGTTCATGGCCGCGACCTGGCGGCGGATGGTCTGCCCGACGGAGGCGACCGATTGCTCGGCAAGCTTGTCCGGTTCGGCGAGCCTGACGGCGACCTCGGTCATGGCCGAAGCCATGAGGCGGAGCTCCTGAGCGCGCCATACGAGCAGGGCGAGGAACCAGAAGATCGTGATGGGAACGAGAATGGCGACGGCTGCCGTGAGCGCCGAGGCGCTGCCGAGCAGGCCTGAGACGCCGCCCGCCGCAATCTGCGCCGAGATGAGGCCGAAGGCGAAAAACCCGCCGATGATGAACCACACCACCGAAGCCGCAAGCGCGACCAAGAAGGGCGTGCGCGAAGGGCGCTGTTGCAGTGCAAAGATAAGCCCGCCGATCGACGGGAGATCGTCGTTAGCCGGCGGCGCCAGTCTACGCTGCGGGGGAGGGCCTGCGGGGCGGCGCGTGCGTGTGAATTGCTTAGGGGCGCCAGCGCCCGAGGGAGGCGGCGTAGTTTCGGCGAATTCGAGTGGACCCTTGGCTTCCTCTTGCTTCGGCTCCTCGCGGGGCTCGCGGGGTTCGCGACGGCTCAAAAGATCGTCGCGCTTCAACTGCTCGTCCCGCCTGGCCTCGTCGCGCTTCACGAGCTCATCGCGCCGGTCGTCGCGCTTGGCTTCGTCGCGCCGTGTGTCGTCTCGCTTGGGCTCCTCGCGCTTGCGCTGTTCGGCCCTGAGGCGCTCGGCAAGGGTGGATCGTCTCGGGAGCTCGGCGCTGCGCTCTGGATTTGGAGCTTCTCCGGGCTTGCTGTCGGCTGGTCTGAAGAGACCTTCAAGACCCAACTTGCCGTCGTCCTTCGCTCCTTGCGCCGCCCCCGCAGGCGGCGTTTTCGCTTGCTCTTGCGCCATCACGCGTTCCTCGCACCGACTAGATCTCTTGAGAGAATTCGCGCGCCCCCGAACGCTTACGCAGCAGGCGCGATGCGTCTGAGCCGGAGCGCCTCTCTCCAGATAAGAGTATCCGGAAGGCCCCCCGACACATTTCCCCCTCTCCCTTCATCGTTAACGAATTTTTAGGGCTAAAAAAAGTTTAATCGGCAGGTATGGTTTACGCGCCTTAACCATTTCGGATCATTCGGCAATTTTGGCTGTTCAATGACCAGGAATCGCGTAAACCAAGGGACCTGGTTGCAGGAAGGTGACAGCATTTCCAAGTCTTGGCGTCACATAATCGCCCTCTGTCCTTCCGCGCTGCAACAAAAAAGCGTCCCATTCGGCGCCCAGGAGCGAGCGAACTCATCGCTCGATTAGGCAAGGGGAGCAAGAAGAGCATGGCAAGCGAAATGGCGTCGTGGGCTGAAGCGGGGCAGCCGATCGAAGGCCGCAAGGCCTCCTCACGTCCCGTCGATCTCGTGCATCTGTCGCGCTATACGCTTGGCGAGCGCGAACTCGAGCGCGAGGTGCTCGAGCTCTTTTGCACCCAGTCCTTCGTCTGCCTCGAGCAGTTAAGACAGAGTCGCTCCGACAAGGACTGGAAGGACTTGACCCATACACTCAAGGGCTCCGCCCGCGCCGTCGGCGCCTGGCGGGTCGCCGAGGCCGCTGAACGCGCCGAGCCCCTCGCGGGAGAGGCCGTTGCCGATTCCCGCGAGGCGCGCATCAACGACATCGATACCTCCTTGCGCGAGGCCGAAGCCTACATCAAGTCCCTGCTCAAGGACCGCTAACGGCCCTTCGCCACCGCCGTCAAAGGCGCTGGAGTCTCGCTCTCAATTGGCCTATAGAGCACGGGCCGCGAGCGGGAATGCCTTCTCGCGCTCATGTTCGGGCGCGAGCGTCAGCCGCTGTGCGGAGCCCCCAATGTTAGGACGATCGCCTCGCGCGCCAACGACATGGCCAGGATTACCTTTATCCAAAACGATGGGATTGAGCGCGTTGTCGAGGCGGAGCCCGGCATGACAGTGATGGAGGCCGCGGTGAAGAACTCGATCCCCGGCATCGCCGCCGAATGCGGCGGGGCATGCGCCTGCGCAACCTGCCACGTGTACGTTGACGAAGCGTGGCGCGAGAAGACCGGCCAGCCCGAGCAGATGGAGGAGGACATGCTCGATTTTGCCTTCGACATTCGGCCGGAGAGCCGGCTCTCCTGCCAGATCAAGGTGACCGAGGATCTCGACGGGCTCGTGGTCCGCATTCCCGACAAGCAGTTCTGAGCGGAAGTTCATGCCAAACGACGTGATCAAAACTGATGCCCTGATCGTGGGGGCGGGGCCGGTCGGCCTCTTCGCCGTATTCGAGCTCGGCCTGCTCGACATCAAGGCGCATGTGGTGGACATCCTCGATCGGCCGGGCGGCCAATGTGCCGAGCTCTACCCCGAGAAGCCGATCTATGACGTTCCGGGCCTCGTCGTGGTGACCGGCCAGGAGCTGACCGACCGGCTCATGGAGCAGATCAAGCCGTTCGGCGCCGAGTTCCATTTCAGCCAGAGAGTCGAAACGCTCGAGCGCCTTGATGGTGGGTTCAGGCTTACGACCGACATCGGCACTGTGTTCGAATGCAAAGTGCTGGTGATTGGCGCCGGCGGCGGCTCATTCACGCCGAAACGGCCGCCGCTTCCGGGCATCGAGCGCTATGAGGGCATCTCGGTCTTCTACTCGGTACGCAAAATCGACTCCTTACGGGGCCGCGACGTTCTCATCGTCGGCGGTGGGGATTCGGCGCTCGACTGGACGCTCAATCTGCAGCCCGTGGCCAAATCCCTGACGCTGCTGCATCGCCGCTCCGAGTTCCGTGCCGCGCCTGCCTCGGTGCAGAAGATGCTCGCCCTCGTCGAGAGGGGCGACATCACCTTCAAGCTCGGCCAGGTGACGGAGCTTCATGGGGAGGACGGCAAGCTTACCTCGGTGACGGTGAAGGGCGCCGACGGCGCGACCTTCGATCAGAAGGTCGACGTGATGATGCCGTTCTTCGGCCTCACCATGAAGCTTGGTCCCGTCGCCGATTGGGGTCTCAATCTCGAGGAGAATCTCATCCCGGTCGACACAGCGAAATTCGAGACGAGCGAGCCGCGCATTTTCGCCATCGGCGATATCAACACCTACCCGGGCAAGCTCAAGCTTATCCTCTCGGGCTTCCATGAAGCGGCGCTGATGGCGCAGGCCGCCCACAAATATGTCTATCCCGACAAGAAGCTGATCTTCCAGTACACCACCTCGTCGTCGAGCTTGCAGAAGAAGCTCGGCGTGAAGTGAGTCGTTTGCTCGCCCTTCGCGGCGGGCGTTTGAGTTCCTCAGGGTGAGGCTCCTACGCCAGAGACCGGTAGAGCGCGATCTCGTAGGGGCTGAACAGCTTGATCTTGAGGCTTTCGGGGAAGGGAAGCTGGAGCCGCGCAAACACCCCGCTCGCATCGATGAGATCGGTCGCCACCGGATCGACGAGGATGAGGTAGAGCCGGCGCGGCCGCTTGCGATAGGACACCACGATGTTGTGCAGCACCTCGGCGAACAGTTCCCGCGAGAACGGATTGAAGAAATAGTTGACCGACTCGCCGTCCGGCGGCCCGAGCGTGCTCGCGTCCTCGAGCACGCACTCGACGTTGCGACATTTCATGCGCGAGCGGGGGAACTGCGCGATGTTCATCACCGCGTCGTCGTGCAGCTCCTCGGCGAACTCGATGCCGCCCACGGCGGCGAAAGGATGCTCCGAGGCGAGCAGCAGCACGCGTCCTTTGCCCGCGCCGTAATCGACGAAGGTCAGCCGCGACAAGTCGTGGTCGATGGCTGCGATGGTCCACTCGAAAATGCTGCACGGGGTCGCTCGGTAGTCGTGGCCGTGCGCGCGGTTAGGTCCGCGAATGGTAAGCCCGCTGAGCGCCACAGGATCCTTCGTCGGCTTGAAGAAGAGCTGCTCCGTCGAAGGATCGAGAACGCGCTCATGCAAGCGAAAGAGATAGTCGCGATAGTCGCTCTTGAGGCGCTCGGGGCGCGTGCGCTCCCTGAGCTTGGCACCGGTGCGCTCGATTTCGGGAAGGATGGTTTCGCGCCCGATCTTGGCGGCGCGCTCGAGCCCGACTTTGCTTGAAGCGATCGCCGTCGATGTTTGGCTCTTGGTTTGGTCGGCGATATGGGCGATGCGCTCCGCCGTGCGGCCCTTGCGCGCCTCTCCACCGCCGACGATAGATTTCCACCACGCCCCGACGCCAGCCGCGCCCGCGCTCTTTGTCGTGTCCTTTGTTCCGGCTTTTGCTCTCGCCACGCGCTCCTTGAGGCTTGCGCGTTGCGACTCGACGGACTTGGACGAAGTTTGGTCGGGCTTGTGCGTCACGACTGACATTAGCAAGCAGTCCCCGTGCTTGCGCAAAGATTGGGCAGCTTACAACCCAAAGCAAGGGCTTTTTGGTGCCTCTCGCGCGGACGTCGAGTCGGACCTCGCGCAAATGTGCTATCCTTTTGATTCGCGTGGGATGTTTCCGTGTAAGCCAGCACTCAGACGAAGAGCGGCGGGGAATTGCGAAGTGGAGGCAGAGGAATTTCACGACTCCATACGGCCGGGTCTCATCGCCATGCTGCCGAGGCTCAAGCGCTTCGCCGACCTCCTCGTCGGCGAGCGGACGGAGGCGACCGCTCTGCTACGGCGCGCGCTTCATTTCATGCTCGCCGAGCAGCATCGCTATCTGCAGGGCAGGGCGCTTGATGGTTGGGCCTTCGCCGAGATTTACCGCCAGTGGCTTGCCGAGCTCGGTCACCACGCCGACCCGATGGGGCAGGCGAAGGTTGACGAGGCGCGCTTTGCCGAGCTGTTCGGCGATGACGGCGATGCGCTGACCACGGGCTTCCTCGCGAGCCTTCCCGCGCAACAGCGTCTTACGCTGCTCCTTATCTACGCCGAGAAGTTCGACTACGTGGAAGCTGGCCGCGTGCTTGACATATCGGCCGACACGATCGCCACCCGGTTGGTCCGCACCAGCGCGATTTTCGCCGACCGACTGGGCGCTACCGCCCAACCCCAAGGAAGCGCCGACATCACCGCGCTCTTTCCGCAAGGGGGGAGAGGATCATCATGACCGAGCTCAGCGACGAACTGCTGGTGGCCTATGTCGACGGACAGCTTGCCCGCAAGCAGACCCACGCGGTGGAGAAGGTGCTCGATCAGGACGACGTCATCGCGCGCCGCGTCAAGGCATTGCAGGACGCTCACAGTCGGCTGGAGGCTGCCTTCGAGACGATCCTCGCCGGCGAGGAACTCGTCGTCGCCAAGCCCGAGCACGCCGGGTTGTTTGTGCCTTGGGTGGCGGCGGTGAAGATCGGGCTCGCGGGCGTGGGGCTCGCGGCCTCTCTCATGATGATGATTGCCGGTTACGGCTGGCCGCTCAGCCTGCCCGACTTCGCGCGCTCATTTTCGGATCTCAACGATCCGGGATACACGGGAAGTATCGCGCCATCATGGCGAGAGACCGCCGCCCGCGCGCAAGGGCTGCTCAGCCGCGAGAGCCTCGAAGTCGGTCTCGAGAGCCAGAGCAATTTGGACCTCATCGCCGTTCAGCTCGGCCAAGCGGTTGGTCCCGGTCTTAAGCTTCCCAATCTCGATCGCGACGGTTATCGCTTCGTTCGCGCCCAGCTCTTGCGCTCTGGCGAAGAGCGTCTGGCACAGCTCCTCTATCTCGGCACGAGCGGCGCGCCGCTTGCGCTCTATGGGATGAAGAGCGGCGCGAGCGAAGCTCCTTCCTTCAAGCGCTATGGCGAGATTGGTAGTGTGGCGTGGTCGGAGGATGGCATCTCCTATCTTCTCGCCGGCGAAGCCGAAGAGCCTGCCCTCATGCAGCTCGCCGCGCGGATCAGGTCGGGCCCTCAAACCGCGGGGAGCGAGGGCGCGAAGGCCGACAGTCCAACGCCACCGCCGCTGCCGGTAGGTGGAGCGAAGCCGTAAGCGGCCTACTGAGCGAGCCGCGCCGTGGGCGAATAGTCGCCGGCGAGATAGCGGTTAAGGTCGCGCCTGATGGCCGCCGTGCGCTCCTTGTTGCAATAACCGGGATCGTCCTTGATCGACGCCAGCACGGACTCTCGCGTATAGTCGTAAGAATGTTCGATCTTCGACATTTGCTCGGGCGGAACGCCTGAGCGCGCTTGGGAGGCAAGGAAGTCTGCGCGAAGTTGGTCGGGATTGAACACGAACCCACAATAGCTCGCCCGCGCTGAAGTCCAGCCGACCTGGATCGGCCGCGCCAGCGGATCCTCTGGCGAGACGTAGCGCGCCTCCTTGTCCGATGTCGCGCCCTCTTGCGGTCCGCGGAACTTCTCGACGGCACCGCAGCCGGTGAGCGCTGCAACGCCGAGCAGAGCGGCGCAGCCAATGGCGGTCCTAAGCGTCGTGTTCTTTGGCATCCCTCTCATAGCGGCCGCGATCTTAGCGATCGTATGGCGTCAGCTGAAGAGGGCGGTGAAGCGCAGAAACGGGCGCAAAAAAGGAAAGGCGGAGCTTTGGGGCCCCGCCTCCCTGTGCGATGTCGAGCCTCACGCCCGTTCGGGACGATTGGTCCGGCGCCGCGAGACCTTTCGGTCTCTGGTCCCGCGCTCGGCCTCACGGTTGCCCGTGAAGCGGCGGCGTGACCTGACCACGGTCCTTATTTTACGTCGCGTTGCTACGACGCGGCTCCCGCCTTGGCCGGGCTGGAGCCTCTCAGCGATGGGACTTGCGGCGCGGAGCACCCCTTCGGCTCCACCTCACGGTAATGCGGCGACGCCGAAAGACCGTGGCACTGCGCGCTTGCGCGTCCCTCCGCCTTGAGCCGTCCTTGGCTTAGGACGACCCCGGGCTTGCCTTGCCTTGTGAGCTTTACCGCCTGCTTTCCGATGCCTTCGGATTTCTCCGCCGGCACCGTTCCACAGTCGGAGCCGCTCACAGGAAGAGCATAGCCTAGGAGGGGTCCGACGCACTGAAATCGAGAGGCTTATCCCCGCTATCCACCGCACGCTTGCGCGCCAGCGTTGCACCGCCAAATTGCGGCAAACGGTGCTTCGATGAGCCCGTTTCCCTTCGCTGTCAGGATCGCTATGCTTGGGCCGCGCGATAGTTTCCGCGCAATTCTTGCGACAGTTCGGCAGGTCCGAATATGCTTGCCATAGTCAACTCTCGCAGCGCCCGTACGATTGGTCTCACGTTAGCTGCGGGTTTGCTTGCGTTCGAAGCCGTGCTCGCGCTCAGCGCGGGCGCGATCGGCGTACCCGGTGTCCTTCTCGTTCCTCTCGCGAAGCAGGCTACCACCCCATCTGCCGCGCCGAACGGCGAGACGGTCATCGCCAAGCTCGACGAGGTCCCAGTCGCGGCCAAGCCCGTCCCTCAGCCTAAGGCCGTTCAGCCTGAGTCGTCCGCCCCAGCCGGCGAGCCGAATCTCGCAGGCCTCGCCGACATTCCCGTGGACATGCCCTGGAAGCACGATGGGAAATCCGCCGATCGCAAAGATGCGCCAAAAGCCTTCTCGCCTGACGCCGAGGGGCGGGAGGTGCTCCCGTGGGATGCGGTCGAACCGGTGCCGCCACCTTCGGACACAGGCTCGATAACGGCCGCCGGTCCGCAGCCTGAAACGCCCTCACCTGCGCCCGCTCCAAAAATCGCCCCGGTTCGTCTTCCCGCAAGCGGCGATGTCGAGGGCTGGGTGAAGGCGAAGGCGACCGAGATCAAGGGCGAGGATCGCGGGCGCCCGCTCTATCATTTCGAGCTTTGGCTCGACGCTCCAGCCGAAGTGAAGCAGCGATTGGTCGCCGTCGCCTACGCGTTCAACACGCCGGCGGTCATGCCGCAGATGCAGGTCTCGAGCGAGCAGAAAACGGGCTTCCGCGTGAGCGTCGGTGGGCTCGCTTGCGCCGACAAGATCACTATCACGCTCAAATTCAATGATGGCCAGTCGCAGCAGGTGGCTGTCGATGGCTGCCGCCTGTTGGGCTGAGGGCGCGGGGTCAGCTGAGGCCGGCGACCTCCGCCACCAGCTCGCGGAAGCGGGGCCTCTGGCTTTCGATATAGGGCAGCGGCCGGCACACATCGATGGCGGCGATGCCGATCCGCGTGGTCAGCGCGCCGTTGAAAATGCCTTCTCCCAATCGGGCCGAGAGCTTGGCGGTGAGTCCATGCCCGATCATCTGCTGGATGACGTCGTCGCCGAGCGCGATGCCGCCGGTCAAGACGATGTGGCTCACCACCATCCGCGCGAGCGCAAGCAGTGAGAGTGTGCCGGGCCGCGCCCCGTAGAGCGTCGCGAGCCTCCGCAGCATGCGCAGATTCTCGGTGGCGACAAAGGCCATGTCGATCAGCGCGCCCGGGCTCACTGCCGTCACCACCGACACGCGCTTGGCCGAGGCGGCGACGATGCCGCGGGCATAAGGATCGAGCGGGGCAACGAGCGTGCGCTCGGTGAGCCGCATCAATTCGTGCGCATTCATGATGTCATGCTCATGCTCGGCGAGCCTCGCGAGTCCCCAAGTGAGGTCTTTGCGTCCCGCGTAGAGCCGCTTCAGCCGGTCTGCGACATCGACGGCGAGCGGCTTGTCGTTCTGCCGCGCCGCGGCATCCGCCTCGTGCCTGATCTTGCCGAGCCGCCCAAGCCGCGCGAGCCCCGTCACCTCGCGGAGGATGATCATTAGAAGCGCCAAGAGAACCACGCCGAGCAGCGCGACGGCGAGCCAGCCGATCCAGTCGTCGCGGGCGATTAGGCCGAGCACCCAATCGTAGAGCCAGAGCGAGGCGATCAGGCCGACGAGACCGCCGAGTGCGCCGAGGAGGATGCTGCCCCAGCGAAGCCCGCGGCTAACGTCAGGCACTACGCGCGCCTTCGCGACAGGCAAGGACGGCGCCTCGACGTCGGCCGACGCGGTCGGGACCTCAGGGGTGAAAACCTCGACCTCCTCGACGCGGAAAGCCGCGGGTTTTCTATGTTCCTTCTTGCTCATGCCAGCCGATCTGCAATCAGCGTCTGAAGCGCGCGGTCAAGCCGGATATTTGGGAAGGACGCAAAGCCTCCGGAAGGGAGGGGGATCGGGTTCGGCGGGCGAAAGCGCACGAAACGCATATCGCCGCGCTCGGTCTGCCAGCCCTTGAGCGCGAGCTCGGGATCCTTCGGCAGATCCCCGGGGAAAATAGCGAATTCCTCGTTGCCGTCGAAGGTCCGCTTGCCGATCGTCTCGCCGGCCAGCGGGTAACCGATGATGCAGGGCAGCGTCTCGCCGTTCCGCCGCGCTTCACCCTCGCGTGTCGCACGCACCGCGGCAAGAGCCAGCACCTTCATCTCGGCGCCGGCATATTCCGCCCGCGCCATGGCCCGTCCCGTGAGCTTGGCGAGGATCGCCTCGAGCCGGTCGTGGCTCTCATGATGCAGATGGTCTGCCTTGGTCGCGGCGAGGACGATGCGGTCGATACGCGGCGCGAACAGGCTCGACCACAGCGTATTGGCGCCGGTTCTGAAGCATTCGAGGATCTCGGTCATTGCGCGTTCGAGATCGCTGACGGCTTCGGCGCCGCCGTTGAGAGCCGCGAGCACGTCGATCAGCACGATCTGCCGGTCGAGTCTCGCGAAATGATCGCGGAAGAACGGCCTCACCACATGCGTCTTATAGGCCTCGTAGCGGCGCTCCATCAGCCACCAGAGCGAGCCGCGCGAGAATCTCGTCTCCTCGCCAGGATCGAGTGGGGCGAAGGTGAGAGCCGGCGATCCTTCCAGTTCGCCCGGCATCAAGAAGCGCCCGGGAGGCAGCGTCGAGAGCGCATACTGCTCTGAGCGTGCATCGGTGAGATAGGTCTTGAACGAGGACGAGAGCTTCGCCGCGAGCGCCTCGTCGGCGGGGCCTTTGGGGTCGATCTCGGCGATCGCCTTCCGCCACTCCTTGGCGACCTTCTTCCGGTCGGGTGTGCCGGCCTGCTCGAGCGCCGCCCGCGACCATTCGCGATAGTCGAGACGGAGCAGGGGAAGATCGAGCAGCCACTCGCCGGGATAGTCGACGATATCGATATGGAGGCGGTCGCGGCCGAGCTGCCGCTTCCAAAACCTTTGCGACGAATATTCGAGCGTCAGCCTGAGCTGGCTGATGCGCCGCGTGCTCTCGGGCCAGCGCGGCGGCGAGGCGGTGAGATCGGCGAGATGAGTCTCGAAGTCGAATCTCGGCACCACATCGTCGGGCTGAGGCTCGAGATAAACGCGCACGAGGCGTCCTTCGGCGGCCGGGTCGAAGAAGGGAAGGCGCGCGCCCGCGATCAGATCATGCACAAGCGCCGTGATGAACACGGTCTTGCCCGAGCGGGCGAGCCCGGTGACGCCCAATCTCACGGTCGGGGCGGCGAGGCCGCTTGCATATTCGCCGATGCTGCGAAAGGCATCGCCGATACCGCTGGTATAGGTGGAGATCGGCACGCCTCGCCAAGGTCCTTTCGTGCGCCGCCCATCGCAAGCCAAGGCGCCTCATAGCGCGATGGCTTGGCGCGCGAAAGAGTTGGTCACCAAGGTTATCGGCGTGAGCAGGCTTTCGCTGCCCAACAATTGGGCCAACGGATGGGCCACAAGCCATGAAATATGACGGAATTGCAATGACTCGGCTGCCGCCCTAACGCGCTCCTGTCAAGCCAAGTCTGCCGTCTTGACTTGTTGACTCGCTTCCGTAAATACGTGGCTGCCCGGCGGGGATCTCGACATCAGCGAGCCGGTCAAGGGAGCAGGGGCCGTTGAGCCCAATGACGAAACGAATGCGTCTGGATATGACTCTCATGCGGGCATTGAAAAAGAAGGTTCCTGACGACTATCGTCCTTCGGAGGATGAGCCGTTCATGAGCGAGCGCCAGCGGGCCTATTTCCGCCGCAAGCTGATGAATTGGCGCGACGAGATCATGCGCTCCACCAAGGAGACGCTGCAGCATCTGCAGGACGATTCGGCCCAGCATGCCGACATCGCCGATCGCGCGACCTCGGAGACGGAGCGGGCGCTTGAGCTCAGAGCGCGGGACCGCCAGCGCAAGCTGATTGCCAAGATCGATGCCGCCATCGCACGCCTCGACGACGGCACTTACGGCTATTGTGAAGAGACCGGGGAGCCGATCAGCCTGAAGCGCCTCGATGCGCGGCCGATCGCCACCTTGAGCGTCGAGGCGCAAGAGCGGCACGAGCGACGCGAGCGCGTCTATCGCGACGAGTAAGATTAATCGGCAGCCGATAGGGGCGTTGCCACCGCTTCGAGTGGTTTCCGCTCGGCCGCGATGCCAAAGCGCGCGGCAATGATGGCGGCAATCATCATCAGTACCGCGCCGAGCAGATAACCGCCGAACAGGCTAAGCCTCGACCCCGTGTCGATCAGCGCCCCGAACAGCCACGGAGCGCCAACCCCGCCGATCCCGGTTCCCACGGCATAGAAGAAGGCAATCGCCAGCGCGCGAATCTCGAGCGGAAAGGTTTCGCTTACGGTGAGGTAGGCCGAGCTTGCGGCCGCCGAGGCGAAGAAGAAGATGACGGTCCAGGCGACCGTCTGCCCCGTCGCCGACAGAACGCCTCCCGCGAACAGCGCGCCGGTAATGGCAAGCAGAGCACCCGAGAGCCCATAAGTGATGGCGATCATCGGGCGCCGGCCGATCGTGTCGAACAGACGCCCGAGCAAGAGCGGCCCAAGGAAATTGCCTGCGGCAAAGGGCAGGAGATACCAACCGACCTGGCCGGCGTCGATCCCGTAGAAATCGGTGAGGACCAGCGCGTAGGTGAAGAAGATCGCGTTGTAGAAGAAGGCCTGCGCCGCCATCAGCGCGAGGCCTACAATCGTGCGGCGGCGATGAGTGTGGAAGAGCGTCCGCCACACCTCATGCAGCGGGGTGAAGTGCCGCGACTTGAGGCGGAATAAGGCGGGCTCGTCCTCAGGCACATGATGACCACTTGCCCGATGTCTGTCCTCGATCGCATCGACGATCTCGTTCGCCTCGTCATGCCATCCATGCGTCATGAGCCAGCGTGGGGATTCGGGGATCCATGAGCGCATGACGAGGATGCCAAGGCCGAGCACCGCACCGATGAAGAAGGCGGCGCGCCAGCCATAGTCCTCCGGCAGGACCGCCGGGTCGAGCAGCACGATGGAGGCGCCGGCGCCGAGCGCGGCTCCGATCCAGAAGCTGCCGTTGATGACGAGGTCCGCCCAGCCGCGATAGCGCGCCGGCACGAACTCCTGAATGGCTGAGGCGATCGCGGTGTATTCGCCGCCGATGCCGGCGCCAGTGAGGAAACGGAACAGGGCGAAGCTTGCGAAATTCCAGGACAACGCCGTCGCTGCCGTCGCCACGAGATAGACTGCGAGCGTGATGAAGAAGAGGCGTTTGCGTCCGAGCCTGTCGGTAAGCCAGCCGAAGACAAGCGCTCCGAGCACAGCGCCCGCAAGATAGAAGCTGCTCGCGAGTCCGACTTCGGCATTAGTGAGTTTGAGGACAGGGCTCTGTTTCAGAGCGCCAGCCATCGCGCCTGCAAGCGTCACTTCGAGGCCGTCAAGCACCCAAGTAATGCCGAGCGCCGCCACCACGAGTGTATGAAACCGCCCCCATGCGAGCCGATCGAGCCGCGCCGGGACGGCAGTCTCGACGCGTCCCGATTGCCGCTGCGCCGTCACCCTTTGTCGCCGGCTGCGCGCGGTTCGATCGGGAAGTCGAAGATCGTATCGGGGTAGGGCTCCCCTTCAAGCGTGAAGTGCCACCACTCCTTCGGGTAGTTCTTGAAGCCTTGGGCTTGCATGGCATCAACGAGGATCGTGCGGTTTGTGCGCTCCTCCTCGGTGAGCCCCGAGGCAACCGTGTTCGCCTTTACGTCGAAGCAGTCGAAGGTCGTTCCCATGGCAAGACTGCCGTCAGGCGCTTCGCCCGTCTGCGGCGCGGTGCAGGCACCCCCGCTTTGCGGTGCGGCCTCTTCACTCGGCGCCAGCGGGACCAAGGTGAGGTCCATGGTGGCGCCGCGCGAATGGCTCGAACGCGTCGCGATATAGTCGGGAAACAGAGCCGACTTCGGCAGGTTCGGGTAGTAGACCGCCTTCGCCTTCGGATCGTCCAGCGTCTTTGCCCATTCCACGAAGGACGCGACCGCCCGCGCGGGCCGGTAGCAGTCGTAGACTTTGAGCGCGAACCCTTTAGTGCGGACTTCGGTTTGGACCCGCTTCAGCGCTTCCGCCGCGGGCCTGACCAGCACGCATTCGGGAGCGTCGTAGCCGGCGACGGGGCTGCCTGTGAAATTCGTAGCGCCGGCATAACGCATGTCTTGCTGAATGGTCGGGTCGATATCGGTGAGATAGACGAAGTCCTTGGGCATCGCCTCGGCGCCGACGCTCGGCGGGCTCGCCATCACGCAGAGCGAGCCGAAGGCAACGCTAAACGTGGCGGCTCTGCGAAGTGGAAGCGGCATGATCGACCGAGCTTGGCATAAAAAAACTCCCCGCTGGAGGGCGGGGAGTGGAGAGGTTTGGGGGACTGACATGACCGGCCGGAGCCGGTCGGTGTCGGACCATTAGCAGGGAACTGCCGGCGCTCTTACGGCATAAGCGGTCGAAAGTACCGGCGTCGCCTCAACCACCTGCCCCGAAGGGCCGCCATAAGCTCGAAGCATTTGTTTACCTCAATCTCGGCGCTCCGACAAGCGAAACCGCATGTGGCAAATACGTCACAGTCAATGGAAAGAATGGGGGTCTTTGTCGCTATTTTTGGCTGAAATCTGGGGCGGGTCGAGTGTCGCTGCGGGCGATAATGACGTCTTCGAGCGGAGGTTCGAGATGAGGGCGTCCCTTGATTCCGGTCTCGACCACCATATCGACAGGGCCCCCGACGATGATGAGATGCTCGACATCGTCGCGGCGCACGAGCAGGAGCTTGCGCTTCTGATCGACGCTCGCCGTCTCCACCACCCCGAGCCGCTTTTCCCGCCGCCCGAAGCCTTGCCCATTGCGCCGGCCCGGGAAGAACGTCTTGAATGCCCAAGCGGTGAGGGCGAGTAGAGCCACCACGAACAGGCCGGCGGCCACGGCGAGGATGAGGGTGTCGAAAGTCATGGCGCTTGCTTCCTACCTGTTCAGGGCTAACAGCCCATTAACCACGCCAATGCGGAGAGATTCGGGAGTCCTTAGGACGCATGGGCCTGCTGTCGTTTCCGTGACAATGTCCGGCGAAGACGATTCGAATCGGGTATTTTCCGTCGCATGACTGATATCGACGCGCCGATGCGCTATTCAGAGCCGGCCACGGACTTGCCGACGCGCGACGGGAGCGTGGGGCTCGTCGTTCTGCTCGCCCTTACATTGGCGATCGCCGCCGTCAGCCTCGCCATGGTGTCCCGCGAGATCGCTGAGCCCTTCGTTCTCGCGATCCTTGCCGGCCTCGCCGTCATCGGCGTGTTCTGCCTCTTCGCAGGCGCCGTCGGTATCCTTTATTTCGGCCAGCGCCATGGCCGCAACGACATCACCAAGGCCTTTGTCGATAATCTGCCACAAGGTGCCTTGATCGCCGACGGCGCGGGGCGCGTGCTCTACGCCAACGAGGCCTATCGCTCCCTCCTCGGTCTCGATGCTGAAGCCGCCGTGCCGTCGCCCGATCGCGCCTTTGGCGGCAATCCGCACCTTGCCGAGCCGATCTTCCGTCTGGCGCGGGCGGCGCAGCAGGGACGCGCCCTGAAGGAGGAGTTCCGCCTGCCGCCGCCGGGCGAAGGCGAGGAGGACGCCTTGGTTAGCCCGCGCTGGTTTCGCATCTCGGTCCAGCCCATGCCGCCAGACCCGCGCTCGGGCCGCAAAGGCGCGCTCACGGTGTGGCAGGTCGACGAGATCACGCAAGACCGCGCGCGCGAGGAAGCGAGCTTCGCTAAAGTGCAGGCGGCGATCGCCTATCTCGACAGCGCGCCGGCCGGTTTTTTTACCGCCGACGCCGACGGCAATATCGAATATCTGAACGCCACGCTCGCCCAGTGGCTCGGCCTCGACCTATCGGAGGTTGCCAACCGCCCGCTCAAGCTCGCCCAGATCATGTCGCAGGACAGCGCCGCACTCATCTCGCGCGCGGGGCGCGGTAGCCTGCAAGGCGCGACGCGGCGTTTCGATCTCGACTTCGTCAAAGCCGGCGGCACGAGCTTGCCCGTTCGCGTCCTGCATCGACTTCCGCGCGGAGGCTCGGGCGCGCTTGCTCATGCGCTCGTTCTCGCCCGAGGCCCCGGAGAGGCCGAGGAGGCAGGTGCCGCCGAACTCAGATTCGCGCGCCTGTTCCACTCGGCGCCCATTGCCATCGCCACGGTTGATTCGCAAGGCTTCATCAGCGCCAACAATGCCGCCTTCGTCCGCCTCTTCGGCGATGCCGCCGCCGATGGAAGCGGCAAAGCTCGGCTTGAGAGCCTAGTCGAGCCTGAG
>DATHCZ010000215.1:0-10033 GCA_035319265.1 Methyloceanibacter sp.
TGACGTCGCACGGAAATTCACCCCGAGCTCGCGCGCCACGATCTGGGCTAGCGTCGTCTTGCCGAGCCCTGGGGGACCAGCGAACAACACATGGTCGAGGGCCTCGCGCCTCGCTCGCGCCGCCTCAATGAAGACTTTCAGGTTGGAGCAGACCTTGGCCTGACCGATGAACTCCGAGAGCACCTGCGGCCTGAGCGAGGTCTCGCCCTGGTCCTCCTCGCGCCTCGCCGCTTGAAGCATCCTCTCGCTCATTGGGCGAGCTCCCTAAGCCCACGCCGGATCAGCTCCTCCGCGCGCGCCTCGCGTCCTGCCTTGCCGATCGCGGCAGAGACGGCGGCCGCGGCCTCGCCATGGGCATAGCCGAGATTGGTGAGCGCCGAAACGGCGTCGCGCGCGGCAAGCCCCTCAGGCAGCACGGCGACAGGAGCGAGTCCCCCGCCCGGCCTGATCGCCGGCGCAAGCGACGGCATCTTGTCCTTGAGCTCGGCGACGATGCGGGCTGCGACCTTGGGACCGACTCCCGGCGCGCGCGCGACCTGCCCCTTGTCCTGCAACGCCACGGCATTGGCGAGCTCCTCAGCCGAGAGCGTGCCGAGCACGGCGAGCGCGATCTTGGCGCCGACGCCCTGCACCGTCTGCAACGCGCGGAACCAGGCACGCTCATGCTCGGATGCAAAGCCGTAAAGCCTGATCTCGTCCTCGCGCACGTGGGTGTCGATGGCGAGCGTGACGCTCTGCCCGATGGGCGGGAGGCTCGTTAACGCCCGCGCGCCGAGCGTCACCTCGTAGCCGACCCCGCCGACATCGACGATCACGGCGTTGAGCGAGACGCCATCGAGCCGGCCGGTGAGCTTGCCGATCATGGCAAAGCCCTCGCCCGCGCGACCGCGACTCGCGCTTCGATCTCGGTCCAGCTCCGCGAATGGGCATGGGTGATGGCGATGGCGAGCGCATCGGCGGCATCGGCGCTGTCGGGAGTGGCGCGCGGCAGGAGGCATTTCACCATGGCGCGAATCTGGCCCTTGTCGCCATGGCCGGCGCCGACCACCGTCTTCTTCACCGCGTTCGGCGCATATTCGGCGATCGAAAGTCCGAGCAGCGCCGGCGCGAGCATGGCAATGCCGCGCGCCTGGCCGAGCTTCAGCGTGGCCGAGGCATCGCGATTGACGAAGGTCTGCTCGATCGCCGCTTCGCGTGGAGAGAGCCGCGCCAGCACCTCGGAGAGGCCGTCGAAAAGTTGGCGCAGGCGGCTTCCAAGGCTTTCGCCGTCGTCCGACACGACCGAGCCGCAGGCCACGTAGACGAGCCTCACCCCATCGCTATCGATCACGCCCCAGCCGGTGCGCCTGAGCCCCGGGTCGATGCCGATGATGCGAATCGCTTTGCCGCTCATGACTCGGTGATAGCACGAGCGCGCGGCCGAGAGGACGGACCTTCGCCCGCGCCGATCCCATGAACACTGGCTGAACGGCCGGTTCAAAGCCCGTTCAAAGCCAATCCTCCATCATGGTCGCTATCGTGCCGAGGAAGACCCGGCAGTCGACCAAAATTGGAGAACGGACATGACCTTACGCACTTTTCTGATCGCAGGCGCCGCGGTCCTAACCCTTGGCACTGCCTCTCTCCCCGCTTTCGCCGGCGGCTCGACCGTCCACATCGAACAATATGGCTGGGACAACGAGTTCGGCGGCGGCCAGCATGGCCATCGCAACCGCATCACGCTCTACCAGAACGGCTACGGCAACAGCTCGATCAACGATCAGACCGGCGCCTACAACAAGGCGGTGGTCGGCCAAGAGGGCTACGGCAACTCCGCCGACACGCTTCAGCTCGGACGCCACAACATTGTCGGCGTCGCCCAGTTCGGCACTGGCCACACCGCCGTCACCACGCAGGACGGAAACGGCAACGCCATCGGTGTGATTCAGGCGGGCCACAACAACGACGCCCACGTCACCCAGGTCGGACACGGCAACGTTTCCGTCATCGTTCAGGATTGACCCACATAGCGGCGAGAGGAGCGCGCGAGAGCGCGCCTCTCGTCCTCGCCCAACCATTGGAGGTTTGACCATGACCAGGATATTGGCCCCCCTCGCGGCAATATTGCTTCCCCTTGGCGTGAGCTATGGCGCTTTCGCCATGGTCGAGAACGACGGCACACCCCACGGCGCGAAGCTCACCAAGCTGCCCGCTTGCGAGATTCACGTCGAGCATGAAGCCGGCAGCGTCGTGTTGGAAGGCAAGGTCGCCGCCGCCCGGGCAATGTCCGGATCTTATCAGCTCAAGATCTGGCAGAACGGCGCCGGCAGCTCCTCGATCTCGCAAGAGGGCGATTTCACCGTCCCCGCCGGTGGATCGAGCTCGCTCGGCCTGGTGTCGTTGCCGCTCGGCGGCAGCTACGGCGCCACGCTCAAGGTGACCTTCGACAACGACCCCGTGGCCTGCAAGGCAACGACGCACGGACCCCTGCCCATAACCGCAAAGTAGGAGCGACGACAATGACACCGCGTTTGAAAATCTCCTCCATGTTGATGGCAACGCTGATCGCGCTCGCGAACCTCTCAAGCCCCGCCTTTGCCGGGGGCGTCACCATGGTTTTCACTCCCCACGGCGATGCCGCAAACCTGCTCCAGACGGGCTTGCAGATCTATTCCCTGGTCGAGCAGCAAAAGGGCAACAAGAAGAAAAATCACGCCAAGGTCGACCAGAAAGGCAGCGACAACGCGGCCGCCCTCAACCAAACCGGTGCCGGCAATTACGGGCTCGTCGTCCAGCGCGGCAAGGGCCATACCGCAACGGTGTCACAGGACGGCTTCAACAACGCGCTTGGCGTGTTCCAATTCGGCAGAAATGCCAATCTCGACTACGCCCAGACGGGAAACGGCAAGGCGAGCATCGTGCTGCAAGGCGGTTGGTAGCGCGGGAACGCTGTGGTGGCGCCCCCGCGTGGCGGCCTATAATGGACGCGAGTTCACGTCCGTTATCGACCGTGGCGGGCTATAATAGACCATTCGCGTCCGCCATCGACCTCCCAGCATGCCCGGCATCTTCATCAATTACCGGCGAGACGACGCCCCCGGCGTGGCAGGACGACTCTACGACCATCTCGCGCGGAGCTTCTCGCATGGCGAGATCTTCATCGATGTCGACGCCATCAAGCCTGGACTCGACTTCGTCAAGCAGCTCGACGCGCAAGTCTCGCAATGCGACGTGCTGCTGGCCATCATCGGCCCTCACTGGCTCAATGCCGTTGACGACAAAGGCCGCCGCCGGCTCGAGGGCGACCATGACTATGTGCGCATCGAGATCGCTTCGGCGCTGAAGCGCGACATCCCGGTGATCCCGGTGTTGATCGACGGCGCGTCGATGCCGAGCGAGGCTGAGCTGCCCGAGGATCTCGCCTCGCTGGCGCGCCGGCATGCGCTCGAGCTTCGTCATACGCGCTTTGCGTCCGACGCGGAGGCCATTGTCGCGGCGCTCCGCGCCGCGCTGCCAAAGCCGAAGAAGAGCTTGCTTTGGCCGCTGGTCGCGGCGGCGGCCGCCGGCATCGTCGTCGGCGCGGCAGTCTGGTGGCTCGCCCCGTTCGGTCCGACACCGCCCAAGCAAGTGGCTGAAGCTCCCGCGCAGCCCGCCGCCGCCGCCAAGCCCGCCGAGCAGCAGCAAGCATCTCCGCCAGCCGCACCCGCGTCGGTCGAGGAGGCTCAGCGTAAAATCGCCGAGGCAAAGGCCAAGATCGCGGCGCTCCAAGGCAATACGCCCGCGCCGAATGCAGCCGCGCAGGGGGCGACCCCCGCCGATGCAAAGCCGATGCCTGCCATGGAGGGCGTTCCGGTCGCGCTCGGCGACTCGTTCGACGCCGTGAAGCAGGCTTATCCCACCGCCGGCCAGTCGGGCGCGGGCGACCTCGCTATGCCGCTCGACGGCATCCGCCTCTTCTTCACCAAAAACGACAGAGTGCTGCGCGAGATCATGCTGGAAGCGCCCTACGCGGGTAACGTCGCCGGGCTCCGCATCGGCGACAGCGCCGGCGATGTGGTGGCGCGGCTCGGCCAGCCTTACGCTGTTGCCGAGATCTATGGCGGCTCCGGCTATCTCTACCACGCCGGCGGCAACATCCTCCGTTACGACCTCGATAAGTCGAACAAGGTGAACGCTATCGTGCAGATCTTGGATCGCGAATAGGGGCGCCGATAGGCGCACGAGCTTCTAGGCTTTGCCGCCAGGAAAAAGGAGCAGGCCTGGGGGGATGAATAGCTCTCGCCTTGCAGCGCCGAACCATCATGCGAACTAGTGTTTGGCTTGGCAAATGACGGGCGCGTGACGGTCTCACGCGGCAGCCGCCACTCTCGGCAGCTCGACGACCTGCGTCAAGCCGCCATTCGGCCGGTTGACGATGGCGATCGTGCCGCCGGCGCGTTGGATGATCTCGCGTGCGATGGTGAGCCCGAGGCCCGCGCCCGGGATGTTTTGGCGCCGCGCGGGATCGGCGCGGAAGAACGGCTCGAACACCTGGCCGATCAGCTCGGGGGCGATGCCGGGTCCCTCATCCTCGATCACGATGCGCGCCATCGCTCCGTTCGCGCCATCGACACTGACGCGGGCGCGCACGCCGTGAGTCGCGGCGTTGATCATGAGGTTTCGCAGCGCGCGATTGAGCGTGAGCCGGCTCGCCCGCACGGTCACCGGCTCCGCGGCCGTGTTCACCACGTCGAGGTTCTGTTCTCTGAGCTCCGAGCCGATACTGTCCACGAGCTCGTCGAGGCGGATCAGCTCGAGCGGCGCCTTGCCCGATTCCTCGCGCACCAGGAGGATCGCGCTGTCGGCGATCCGCTCGAGCTCGTCGAGATCGCTCAGCCACAGCGCGCGCTCCTCCTGATCCTCGACGAACTCGGCCCTGAGCCGCATCCGCGTGATCGGCGTACGGAGATCGTGTCCCGCCGCCGCCACCAGGCGCATGCGGCTTTCCACCGCGCTCTTCAGCCGCGCCGACAGCGAGTTCAACGCCCGCGCCGTAGCCCTCACTTCCGCCGGGCCGCGCTCGGGTAAGACGGGCAACAGCATAGCGTCGGCACCCACCGATTCGACCGCATCCTCAAGCAGGACGAGCGGGCGCACCATGCGGTTCGCCACGAAGACGGCGATCGCCGTGGCGCCGAGAGTGATCAAGGCAAGCCAGCGGAACAGGACGCCCCAGGGCACGCCTTGCGGCGGCAGGTCGGTGATCGGAAGCAGAAGCCACCCCTTGTCGTCGATGGGGATCGAGACGACCAGCGGCGCTCCACGTCCGTCGCGCGAAATTGTCACAGGGAGGGTGATGCCGCGCGCCGCAAGCGAATCGCGCAAGCGTTGGGTAAAGCCCGCATAGACGTGACCCGGCGACGGCTGGGGCACGAGCTTGAGCCGATCGGTCTTGCCCTCTTCGACGATGGCAACCAGCGTCTCGACCTGCTCGGCCACGGGAGAGAGCGAATGCACGTGCTTGGGCGGACCGAGCAGATAAAACAGCACGACTGTGAGCACGCCCACGACCGAGACGATCGCTACCACCAGCAACACGGCAATCTTGGCGCGCAGCGTGTTCACGGCGCCTCGTCCTTCACGTCGACCTTTACCGTGAGCTGGTAACCGCCGTTGCGCACGGTCTTGAACAGGTGCGACATGCCGCCTTCGCCGAGCTTGCGGCGGAGCCGGCTCACCAGCACGTCGATCGAACGATCGAGCACGTCGCCCTCGCGGCCGCGCGTGATGTCGAGCAGCTGGTCGCGCGAAAGCACGCGCCCCGGCCTGTCGAGAAACGTCTTGAGCAGATCGAACTCGGCGCCGGTCAGCTCGATGCTGCCGCCCTCGGGGTCGGTGACGCGCCGCGTCTGCGGATCGGCCGTGAATCCCTCGAATCGATAGACTTTTGCCTCGCTTTGCTGGGGCGCGACCTCGGCGCGGCGCCGCAACACCGCGCGCACGCGCGCGATCAGCTCACGCGGATTGAAAGGCTTGCCGAGATAATCGTCGGCCCCGATCTCGAGCCCGATGATGCGGTCGACGTCCTCCTTGAGCGCGGTGAGAAGGATGATCGGCACGCTCGAGCGCTGTGAACGAAGGTCGCGGCAGAGATCGAGGCCCGAGCCGTCGGGCAGCATCACGTCGAGCACGATCAGGTCGATATGGTGGGTCGCGAGCTGATCGCGCAGCTCGCGGCAGTTGGCCGCCAGGAGGACGCGGAATCCCTGACTCTCGATATAGCGGGCCAGCAGCTTGCGGATTTCGGGGTCGTCGTCGACGACGAGGATGCTTTGGGCGTTTGCGGTCATGGTCGCGTGGGCAAGGAGATTCATGTCTGCCCGCTCGTTCTAGCTACGAGCGCGGCGTCATCGAAGCGCAATTTTGTAACGAAAGCCCGACCGGATCGCGAACCAGCAATGTTTCGACACATATCTCCCCCGCCGAGCAACATTCGGACACGCCGAGACCAACGCGCGCAACGATGCGGCGCTACGGATGAGGCCGCTCAACAAGAGGACACTACTCGATGAATACCCCTGGAAAGATTGGCCCCATTCTGGTCGTGGCCGTGCTCGGCCTCGCAAGCCTAGCCTTGCTCACCAGAGCCTGGGGCGAGACGAGCGGCGCCAAGCTGACAGAAGCGGCCTGGGCGGTATCCGGCAGCGATGCTCCCAAGCACGGCGACCGCCTCGACACCGGGATGCAAGGCCCTGGAGGCCATGGCCGGATGTGGCGCTGCAACGCGCCCGGCGGCTTTGGCCCAGGCGGCATGCATCATCATATGGGGTGGCGCAACCCCGACATGATCGCCAAGCGGCTGAACGCGATGGAGACCGAGATCGGCATCCGCGCCAATCAGCTCGATGCCTGGCGCGACTTCACCGACGCCCTTCAGGGCATGATGCAGCGCCCCACTCCGCCCTGGCAAACGGCTGACGGCGACAAAGGCGGCGATGGAAAGCCACAGCCCTTTGCGCTCGCCGAAGGTTTTGCCAACAACGCCATTGCCCGCAGCAAGAGCGCCGAGGCGTTGCTGAAATCGATCGACGCGCTCAAGACGAAGCTGACGCCTGAGCAGCTCGACAAGGTCGCAGAGATGGAGGCTCGGTTCCGCGCTCACCATCCAGGGCCGGGGTCGCATTTCGATCGGCAGTCGCCTGACGACCATGACCCCCAGCCGAACGACAGCCCCCAGCATGGGCCCGATCAGGGAGATCGCCTCTGACAGTGAGACTACCTCCAACCCCCTGATAGTGCCCTGCCTTGGAGGGCGGCGGAGAGAGATCCGCCGCCCTTTTTTTCTAAGGCTCGATGAAGACGATCGGGCAATTGACCGTCGCGGCAGCCGGCGCAAGCACCTTGGCCTTGGTTGCGCTGGCGAGATCGTGCACCGCCGGGAAGTCGGCGTCGTCATAGACCGCAACGAGCCATAACGGTGAATAACCTTGATCGCCCGGCAGCGTGGCGGGGACGTTGTGGGTCTGCTCGGCGCCCGACTCGGTCTTGAAGCCGGACCCGGGACCGCCGTTCGGCTGTCCCGGATTGATATTGAAGGTCACGTAGATCGGCGACAGCGGAACGCTACTGCCGGCCAACGGCGCTTCGTCGAAGCTGAAGAACTTGGCCACTTGACCTTTGTACCACGCGCTCTCGAGCCCAGCGCTCTCGCCATTGAGCCGCATCTTCGCCGTCGACTTGTCGGGCACGACCGGCATGTTCCGCAAGACGGGCGTCTGTTCCATCTTGTAGCCGGCATCTTTGACCGCACCGGCATCGACGACGGTATTAGCCACATAATCCTTTGGCACGGTGACCTTCCACACCTGGCGGAAGTCGTTGTAGCCGGCCTCGCCCGGTAGGGTGTCTATGATGTCGAGCTGAGCAGCGACAGGCTTGTCCTCCCCCTCACGGTAGAGAACGTAAACCGGCGCTGGCATCGTGGTCTGGACGTCGAAATTGTAATAGCGCACGGGCTTGCCCGTCTTGGGCGAGAGTCCTTGCGTGATGAACGGTCCGCTGTCGAAATCGACCGGCTGGTTGGGGCCTGGCAGGTGATTGTCGGGCGTGCGCAACTGCAAATGCGCCGCCTTGTCGCTGAAGCGGTCCACGGCCGCGATTGGCGCCTTGTCGGGGTCGACCGGCGCGGTGGCAGCTTGCGCCGCCATGCTGCTGGCAAACAGAGCCGCGGCGGCAAAAAGCGAAGCAACTCGGGTAGTCATGATGTTTCCTTCATGGTCTTGGGGTTTCGGGGGGCTTATGGCAGGGCGAAAATCACCACCGCCGGCAGGCCCGAGCCGCCGAAAAAGGCGGACACGGTGCCCGAGACCGTCGCGGCATACTGCTTTCCGTCCAACGCATAACTGATGACGCCGCCGCCGATGCTGCCGCCGGTATTGAAGCGGTAGAGCACCTCTCCCGTCTTGGCATCGAGGGCGAGGAAGTCGTTGTCGAGGTCGCCAGTGAAAAGCACGCCGCCTGAGGTCGCCGTGACGCCCGCGACGAGCGGCGTAGGCGAAGCGTACTTCCAGCGCTCTTGCCCGGTCGAAGCGTCGAGCGCCGTCAGCCAGCCCTTCGACTTCTCGCGCGGGTCGGAGACGACCGAGCCGCCGTAATAATGCATTCCTTGCATGATCGGCGGGTCCTTGGGCGCCTTGCTGAAGGTCCCGCACCAATCGACGGCCGGGACGTAGAGCGTGTTGCTGCCTGGATCGTAGGCCGGGCCGTTCCACTCCATGCCGCCGAGAAGTCCCGGGCAGCGATGCACGCCTTCGACCGTCGGCGGCGCATCGACGTTCTCGCGCGTGGTGATCGGCACCTCGTAGAACTGGTCATGGCTGTTGCGATCGAGCAGCCTGAGCAACCCATCCTTGCCGCTCACGCTGATCACGTCATGCGGCTTGCCGTCAATCATGGTGGTGAACAGCGGGCTGACTTGACTTAGATCGGCGTCATGCACGTCGTGCGGAATGAACTGCCGGTACCAGAGGAGCTTGCCCGTCTTGGCATCGAGCGCGACGAGGGAGTCCGTGTAGAGATTGGCGCCAGGCCTAATCTCCCCGTAGAAATCGGGCGCGGGATTGCCGACCGGCAAATAGACGATGCCCGCCTTGGCATCGAGCGAGAGCGGCGTCCACAAGCTTCCGCCGCCATGCTTTGCCGACTCGGCATTGGTCCAACTGTCGTAGCCGGGCTCGCCGGGATCGGGGATGAGATTGAACTTCCACACCGGCTCGCCGGTCGCGAGCTTGAACGCGCCGATCCAGTTCTTGGCGCCGAAATCGGCGCCCGAAGGACCAGCGATGATGAGGTCGCCGAAGATCAGCGGCGGCATCGAGAAATACTGCCCGCCGGCGGCACTCGCGATCGGCTGGCTCCACAGCAGCGAGCCGCTGGCCATGTCGAGGGCAATGAGATAGCCGTCGGCTGTGCCGCGCACGAGCGTGCCGTCCTTGATGGCCGCGCCGCGATTGGCCGGCGAAATTTCCTGGCCCTTGGGCTGCCAGATATAGGTCCAGCGCTCGCGGCAGGTCTTGGCGTCGATCGCGACCGTGGCGCGCCCGAAGGTGAGATAGATCACGCCTTGGTAGACGAGCGGGCTCGTCTGCACCGAGGCCGGCTGCTCGGAGCGATAGAGGCAGACGGGTCGGAGATTTTTGGCGTTGGCTGGAGTGATCTCTTTGAGGTCGGTGTAGCGGGTGCCGGCATAATCGTGCGACGCATAGAGCCAGGCGTCGGTTGCCGAGGCGGCTCCGTCGAGATCGGCTTGTGTCGGACCCGTTATCTTCGGGACCGCAGGCCCGGCGGGCTTCGTCTCGGCGGTCGTGTCCTTGAGGGTCGCGAGATAAGCGTAGAGGTTCGCCCGGCCGGTCGCATCCGGCACCATCACGGTCATCGCCGTTCCCGGCACGAGCTTGCTCGGGTCCGCCAGGAACTTGATGAAATTGTCGGCGGTCCAGGTGAGCCCCGAGCCTTGCAGCGCAGGCGTATAATGGAACCCAGGAAGAGAGGCCGCCTTCCGGCCGGCGACGCCGGC
>DATHCZ010000216.1:0-15282 GCA_035319265.1 Methyloceanibacter sp.
TTGTCACCTATTTCGCCCTTGAGAATGAGCCCGACCCCCGGGTCGCCTTTGCGCTTGTCACAGGAGCGCTCGGGCTTTGCCTTGCGCTCCGCGCCGCTCCTTTAGGACTGGCGATCGGTGGCGCCTCTCTCGCCTTCGCGCTCGGTTTCGCCGATGCCAAGCTCCGCACCGAGATGACACGTGCGCCAGTCCTGTCGCATGAGTTTCGTTATGTGTCGGTGACCGGGTTCATCGAGAACCATGAGTTGCGCGATAAGGGTAGAGCGCGGCTGACCTTGCGGGTCATCGCGCTTGACGATCTGCAACAAACCAATCGTCCTTACCGCGTGCGCCTGACGCTGCCCGCCAGGGGCGACCTTATCGATAAGACGGGAGCTGTCGTCACGCTTAAGGCGACGCTTCAGCCGCCGCCCGAGCCCGTCGAGTCGGGTGGGTTCGACTTCGCCCGCCAGGCTTGGTTCGCGCGCATCGGCGGAACCGGCTATGCCACCAGCAAAATCGAGCTCGCAGAAGACGAACGCGAGCCCCCCTGGGACATCGCCGCCTGGGCCGGCGTCGACGGGCTGCGCGTTGCCATCAATCACCGCATTCGGGCCGCGCTTGCCGGCGAGACAGGGGAGATCGCCGTGGCGCTCATCACCGGAGAGCAGGGCGGCATTTCTCAAGAGACGAAGCAAGCGATGCGCGATTCGGGTCTCGCGCACATCCTCTCGATTTCCGGGCTGCATATGGTGATCATGGCCGGCACGGTATTCTGGCTCGTGCGGGCGCTGCTGGCATTATGGCCTCGGCTGGCGCTCAATTACCCCATCAAGAAATGGGCCGCCGGCGCGGCGCTCGCCGCCTCAACCTTCTATCTCGCTTTATCGGGCGCCGCCGTTCCGACCGTCCGGTCGTGGATCATGATGAGTATCGTGCTCATCGCGATGATGCTCGACCGCCCGGCGCTCACGATGCGTAACGTCGCCCTTGCCGCGCTTCTCATTCTCATCGTCGCCCCTGAGTCGCTTTTCGACCCGAGCTTCGAGATGTCGTTCGCGGCCGTTGTGGCGCTCGTTGCGCTCTATGAATGGCTCGCCACGCGCGAGCGCGACGGGCTTGCCGATGTGAGCCCGCTCTGGCGAGTCCTGCACAGAGGGTGGGGATTGGTGACGGGTGCGGCGCTCACTACGCTCGTCGCGAGCACCGCCATCGCGCCCTTCGCCGTGTTTCACTTCCACCGCATGACCGAATATGGACTGATCGCCAATCTGCTCGCTGCACCCATCGTTAGCCTGCTGATTATGCCGATGGCGCTGCTCGCGTTGACCGCCATGCCCTTTGGGCTCGAAGCTTGGCCCCTCAAGGCGATGGGGCTCGGCATCACCACGATGGTCGGTATCGGCAAATGGGTGGCTGGCTGGCCCGGCGCCGTAACGGTGCTTCCGCAGATCTCGGGCACGGCGCTCGTGCTGATCGTGCTCGGCGGATTGTGGCTCTGTCTCTGGCAGACGCGCACTCGCGCGCTCGGTCTCGTCATCGCCGCGCTTGGCCTTGCACTTGCGCCGCCGTCGACACGCCCCGATGTCCTCGTCGACCGCGACGGCGAGACGGCGGCGCTTCGCTCGGAGAGCGGAAGTCTCATTTTTCCGCCGGCGACCGCCGCAGGTTACAGCGTCGACAACTGGCTGCTCGCTGATGGCGATTCACGCGACGCAAGCACTGCTTCCTCGAGCGATGACGCTGAAAGCCCTCTCAAATGCGATCTGCTTGGCTGCATCGGTACGGTGAAGGGGAAGGTCGTGGCGCTGATCCGACACCCGGCCGCGCTCGAGGAGGACTGCCGCGTCGCCGACATCGTCGTTGCCCCATTCACCGTGAGCAACAAATGTCGAGCGGCGCGGGTGATCGTCGACCGGCGCATGCTGAGGGAGGGGGGCGCGCATGCCCTCTATATCGAAGGTCTCTCGATCCGCGCCGTTTCGGTGGCGAGCGAGCGGGGGCATCGCCCATGGGTGCCTGAGCATGTCCTGGTGAGGGGAGCGTCGCAGCGCGAGCCAAATGACTCCGGAGATGACACCGAGACCGACAGTGCCGGTCGGCACGTCGGCAGCAATCCTGAGGATTGAATGCAGGCCTAATAGCGCCGGATGAGACCGACGAGGCGTCCCTGAACGCGCACGCGGTCGGGGCCGAAGATCCGCGTCTCATAGGCCGGGTTGGCGGCCTCGAGCGCAATCGAGTCGCCTCTGCGACGCAAGCGCTTGAGCGTGGCCTCGGCTTCATCGACCAGCGCCACAACGATATCGCCGTTATTGGCGTCCTCGCACCTCTTCACGATGATGGTGTCGCCTTCGAGGATGCCGGCATCAATCATGGAATCGCCTTTGACCTCAAGCGCATAATGCTCGCCCTTGCTGAGCAGCTCGGGAGGCACCTCGACCGTGCTCATGCGGTTCTGGATGGCCTCGATCGGAACACCGGCCGCAATCCGGCCCATCACGGGTACGCTCACGGTCTGTGGCAGAGCCTCGCCCTCGGCGACCTGGGGCACGCGCCCCAAGCTCCCTTCGATCACGCTCGGCGAAAAGCCGCGTGTACGCTGGGAAAGCGGCTGCGGCATGGACTCTGGCAGCCTCACGATCTCCATGGCGCGCGCCCGGTGCGGCAGGCGGCGGACAAAACCCCGCTCCTCGAGTGCGGTGATCAGGCGATGGATGCCGGATTTCGACTTGAGGTCGAGCGCCTCCTTCATCTCGTCGAACGAGGGGGGGACACCCGTCTCCTTCAACCGCTCATGGATGAACATGAGAAGCTCTTTCTGCTTCGATGTGAGCATCTGGTCCTCGTCTAGAGCGGTTGGACTTGCTTCGTTCGGCGCCTTAACGATTCGAGGTCGCGCCCGTACAAATCATGAACATTTTATCTGTTCTGTTTGTGTTCCGCAAGCGCGAATGCCCCCAAATGCGGTTAGGGGACGCCCTGATTTGATTGCCTCGCGTGATTCGGGTTTCCGGGGCCTTAATCGCCGTCGAGGGGAACGATCCGGATGCTCGCGCCGCGCTGAAGCGCCGGCGCGTCGGGTTCGCGCAAGATGAGGCAGTCGGCGCGAGCGAGTTCGGCGACAAGAGAGGAGTCTTGTGAGGGCACCGGGCGGACGATACGCGCGCCGTTATCGCCCCATTCAGACACCCCGCGCAGATAGTGCTGGCGCGGACCATTAGCCTCAAGCGTCACGCCGAGGATCGCCTGGGGCAGGGGCCGCGCCTTTTCGTTGAGCCCGAGCATGCGGCGGAGCATCGGCTTCAGAAAGACATGCGCCGAGATCAGCGCCGAGACGGGGTTTCCCGCGAGTCCCAATACACGCTGTGACCCGATGCGACCATAAAGCAGGGGCTTTCCCGGCCGCATGGCGACCTTGGCGAAGTCGAGCTCAAGTCCCACGGATTTAAGCGCGCTCGTGACGAGATCGCGCTCGCCGACGGAGGCGCCGCCGATGGTCAAGAGGATGTCGGCGGCTTTGCCGGCGCGGGCGAGTGTCGCGAGGCTTTCAAGATCGTCTTTTGCAATGCCGAGCCGCATGGCATCGCCGCCCTCGGCCTCGATCAAGGCGGCGAGTCCATAAGGAACAGAGGAGACGATCTGGTCCGGACCGAGTTGAGAGCCGGGCGGCACCACCTCGTCGCCTGTGGCGAGGATCGCAACCTTAGGCTTACGGCGAACTGGGATCTCGGCAATGTTCATCGCGGCGGCAAGGACGAGCTCGCGGGGACCAAACCGTGCGCCGGCAAGGAGCAGTACCTCTCCTTCCCGGAAATCTTGGCCGCGCGGGCGGATGTGCTGACGTGGACCGGCTTCCTTGATGGTGACGACGTCATCGGCCACCTCGGTATTCTCTTGGATCACGACCGTGTCTGCGCCTTCCGGCACCGGCGCTCCGGTGAAGATGCGCACGGCCTCGCCCTGACCGACCCGCTCCTTGAAGCCAGCACCCGCAGCCGCGATGCCGATTAAACGAAGCTTCGTCGGAAGGGACGCGACGTCGGCCGTGCGCGCCGCGTAACCATCCATGGCAGAAGCGTCGAATGGCGGCTGGGTGACCCGCGCCGCAAGGTCCTCGGCGAGCACGCGGCCTTGCCCATCTTCGATCGGGACGCACTCGGCCTCGAGCGGGGCGAGCCCATCCAGCACGCGGGCAAGAGCCTCATCGACCGAGAGCAGAGCCATCAGCGCTTGAAGGGGCCCGAGCGGCCGCCGGTCTTCTCCACCAGGCGAATGCCGGAGAAGGACATGGCCCGGTCCGCCGACTTGCACATGTCATAGATGGTGAGGCAGGCGACCGCGACCGCCGTCAGCGCCTCCATCTCGACGCCAGTCTTGGCATCAACCTTGGCGGCGGCCTCGACACGTAGACCGGGCGGATCGCGCGACGGCTCGAATACGATGGTCACTTGGGTAAGTGGCAGGGGGTGACACAGCGGGATCAGCTCATGGGTGCGCTTGGCCGCCATGATTCCGGCGATGCGGGCGGTAGCGAGCACGTCGCCTTTCTCGGCCGCGCCGCTAAGGATGAGATCGAGCGTCTTGGGCGCCATCGACACGAAGCCCTCCGCAATTGCGGTGCGCTGGGTCACCTCCTTGGCCGAGACATCGACCATGCGCGCCTCGCCCTTCTCGTTGAGGTGACTGAGCCGCGTCGTCATCAGGCGGCCCCGGTCCGCGGAGCCGCCGGAGCTCCTTTCAGCAGCAGCCGCGTCGCGGCTGACACGTCGTCCTGCCGCATCAGGCTCTCGCCCACCAGGAACGCGCGCACCCCGGCCGCGGCGAGCCGCGCCAGGTCGGTGTGAGTGAAGATGCCGCTCTCTGCGATGACAATTCGGTCCCTGGGCACGAGCGGCGCAAGCCGCATCGTGGTGGCGAGGTTCGTGGCGAAGGTCCTGAGGTCGCGATTGTTGATGCCGATCAGCGGCGTGTCGAGCAAAAGCGCGCGGGCAAGCTCGGCCTCGTTATGCACCTCAACGAGGACGTCCATGCCGAGCGCCTGCGCGGCGGCGGCCAGCTCTCGCGCGGTCGCATCCTCGACTGCAGCCATGATGATGAGGATGCAGTCGGCCCCCCAGGCGCGCGCCTCGAGCACCTGATAGGGATCAAGCATGAAGTCCTTGCGGAGCACGGGCAGCTTCGTGGCGGCGCGCGCCACGGTGAGAAATTCGGGGTGTCCTTGAAATGAGGGCGTGTCGGTAAGAACGGAGAGGCAGGTGGCGCCGCCTTCCTCATAGGCGCGCGCAAGCGCGAGCGGATCGAAATCGGCGCGGATCAACCCCCTGGACGGGCTCGCCTTCTTGATCTCCGCGATCAGCGCGAAATCGCCATGGGCAATGCGCGACTTCAACGCTTCGGCGAAAGGACGAACGAGAGGTGCGGCTTTGGCGCGCTCAACCATCGTCTCGGCGCTTGTGACCTTTTTGGCCGCAGCGATCTCCTCCCGCTTGTAGGTCAGGATTTGGTCGAGGACCTCTACCATGGCTCAGACCTTAGCATGGCTCAGCTCAACCAGAGCATCGAGAACGGCCTTGGCCTTCCCGCTGTCGATCGACTCGGCGGCCAAGGCCACTGCCTCGCGGAGCGAATTCGCCTTGCCGACAACAAGGAGCGCCGCCGCCGCATTGAGGAGAACGATGTCGCGGAGCGGCCCCCGATTTCCTTGCAGCACCGCGCGGACATGGGCGGCGTTCTCGATCGCATTGCCGCCGGTCAGATCTTCGGGCCGAGCGTCGGGGAGGCCGGCGTTCCGCGGCGAGATCTTGAAGGTCGAGATCCGGCCACGGTCGAGCACCGCCACATGACTGATGCCCGTGGTGGTGAGCTCGTCGAGCCCGTCGGCGCCATGCACGACCCAGGCGCGCTCGACCCCGAGCAGACCAAGCACGCGGGCGATCGGCTCAACCCATTGTTCGGCGAATACACCGACCAGCTGATATTTGGTGCCGGCAGGATTGGTGAGAGGACCGAGCAGATTGAAGATGGTGCGGACGCCGAGCTCGCGCCTTACTTTCGTCACGTGGCGCATGGTGGGATGGTGGATCGGGGCGAACATGAAGCCGAGCCCGCATTGTTCGATGCAACGCGCGACCGCCTCCGGCCCGCACTCGATATTGACTCCGAGCGCGGCGAGCACATCAGCAGAGCCCGAGCGCGATGAGATCGACCGGTTGCCATGCTTGGCAACGGGCACGCCGGCCCCCGCCACGACGAAGGCGGCGCAGGTCGAAATATTGTGCGTGTTCTTGCTGTCGCCGCCGGTGCCGCAAGTATCGATTGCGCCGTCGGGCGCCTTCACCGAGACGGCGCATTGCCTGAGCGCATGGGCAGCGCCCGCGATCTCGTCGATCGTCTCACCGCGGACACGAAGCCCGATGAGCAGGCCGCCGACCTGCGCATCGCTCGCCGCGCCAGACATGATCACGTCGAAAGCTTGCGCTGCTTCTAGCTGAGTAAGCGTCTGGCCCATGGCCACCTTGCCAAGGGCGGCCTCGAGAGCGGTAGCTGCCGCTGTCCCTTCGGGCGAGGGGCGAGCGGTCTCGACCTCAGAGGGCACCGACCGCTTCTCTTTGGCCGGAGCCCCTGGCCCGCCGCTCCACGCGGGCGAGATCGAGGAAATTGGCAAGCAGCTGATGGCCGTGCTCAGAGGCGATGCTTTCGGGATGGAACTGCACTCCGTGCACGGGATAGCGCTTGTGTTGCAGGCCCATGATCACGCCGTCGGCCGTCTCCGCCGTGATCTCGAGATCATCAGGCAGGCTCGCCCGCTCGACAACAAGTGAGTGATAGCGCGTGGCTGAGAAGTTCTGGGGCAGCCCTGCGAACAGACCCTTGCCGGCGTGATGCACCTTCGACAGCTTACCATGCATCAGCGTGGGCGCGCGGACCACGCGCCCGCCATAGACTTGGCCGATCGCCTGATGGCCGAGGCAAACGCCGAGTATCGGCACAACGGGCCCGGCGCGCGCGATGAGCTCGAGGCAGATGCCGGCCCGGTCCGGATCGCAAGGGCCAGGAGAAAGCACGATCGCCTCGGGGCCTTCGGCCAGCACCTCGTCGACCGTCACCTTGTCGTTGCGGTATACGCGGGTGGATGCGCCCAATTCGCCGAGGAAATGGACGAGGTTGTAGGTGAAGCTGTCGTAGTTATCGATCAGCGTGAGCATGAGGGTGGTGTTACGCTCGGCATGCCCGCGCCGTCAAGGATTGCGCCATCGGGAAAAATCGCGGCCTCGCCCCTTGAGACGGGCCTTGGGCCCTGCTGAGGGTGGAGGCGAAGGCGCCCTCATGCTAAGTGGCCGCTCTACGCGCCTCGAAGCATGAAGCCGCAAGACTTACGTGCGCAGGTCCTTAGGCGAAAGAAACAGGTTGAGGCTGCCGCTGTTCACGGTAACGCCTTTCCAACTTCCGCTCGTGAAATTAACCACCGCGAGCCCAGCGGTTGGATACTTCTCCCTCAGCCGGTCGCGATAGTGCTTAGGGCCGGAGCCAACGAGATCGAGGGCAAATGTCTGGATTTCGGGGTTGTGACCGACGAGCAGGACGCGCGTAGCGCTCGGCGGCACGTCCCGCAACAACGCAAGCATGTTCCCTGGGCTCGCGTGGTAGAGAGCCTCGTCGTAAACGACTTTCGGCTCGACCTTGAGCTCGGGCAACACCAGGGCGAGCGTGTCGCGCGTACGTCGGGCCGACGAACAGAGCACGAGGTCGGGATCGATACCGCGCTCGGCCATAGCGCGGCCCATCAGCGGGGCGTCGGTCACGCCGCGCGTGGCAAGCGGCCGCTCCTCGTCGGGGAGAGTCGGGTTGTTCCAGCTCGATTTGGCGTGACGAAGGAGGCTCAGCGTCAGCATGGGGATCCCTTCGCCCGCCTATTGGCCGCGCTTAGCGCGTGAGGCGAAGCGTACCGCCTCGTCCGCCGCTTTGAACAAGGCGCGCGCTTTGCTCACGCATTCGGCCTGTTCACGCTCGGGCACTGAATCTGCGACCACGCCGGCGCCGGCCTGCACATACATGACGCCATCCTTCACCACGGAGGTCCTGAGCACGATGCAGCTATCCATATTGCCATCCGCCGAGAAATAGCCGACGCAACCCGCATAGATGCCGCGCGCCTCATCCTCGAGCTCATCGATGATCTCCATTGCCCGCACCTTCGGTGCGCCCGACACGGTGCCGGCCGGGAACCCGGCCATCAAAGCATCGACCGCGTCGTGGTCGGCGGCGAGCTTGCCCTCGACATTCGACACGATGTGCATGACTTGGCTGTAATATTCGAGGAAGAACGAGTCGGTGACGCGCACGCTGCCGACCTCAGCCACGCGTCCCACGTCATTACGGCCAAGGTCGAGCAACATGAGATGCTCGGCCCGCTCCTTGGCATCGTGGAGCAGCTCCAGGCTCAGCACCTTGTCCTGCTCTGGCGTCGTGCCGCGCGGCCGCGTTCCAGCGATCGGGCGAATAGTGACCTTGCCGTCACGGACTCTGACCAGGATCTCGGGGCTAGAGCCCACCACGGCGAAATCGCCGAAATTCAAGTAATAGAGAAACGGCGAGGGATTGACGCGCCGCAGCGCCCGATATAGCGCGAAAGAGGGAAGGGTGAAGGGCGCCTCGAAGCGCTGGCTCAACACCACCTGAAAGATATCGCCGGCTGCGATGTACTCCTTGGCGCGGGTGACCTTCGCCATATAAGCCTCGGGCAAGATCGCCGCCTTGGGCCCAGGGTGAGGAGCTGTCACACCCACCTCGCTTGCATGCGGCAAGGGCTGCTCCAACCGCTCAATAGCAAGATTGAGCCGGTCGGCCGCGCGTGCATAGGCTGCCTTGGCGCTGACGCCGGGCGCCGGCCTGACGGGCGTCACCACCGTCATCTCGTCCTTCACCGCATCGAAAATCACGATCAGCGTGGGGCGCACTAGAATGCTGTGAGGGAGCGCAAGCGGATCGCGCTTGTCGCTCGGTAAATCCTCGATCAGCCGCACCGTGTCGTAGCCCATATAGCCGAAGATGCCGGCTGCCATTGGCGGGAGCTCGGGCGGCAGCGCGATCGCCGACTCGACGAGCAACGCGCGCAGCGAGGCGAGCGCCGGAAGCGGCGAGGGAGCGAAACCCTGCGGGTCGGATTGCGGAGCGCGGTTGATCTCTGCCCTTGCTCCATTGGCACGCCAGATCAGATCGGGCTCGCAACCGATAATGGAGTAGCGGCCGCGATTTGCCCCGCCTTCGACCGACTCGAGCAGGAAGCTGTTCGGTCTCTCATGCGCAAGCTTCAGCATCGCCGAGACCGGCGTCTCGAGATCGGCGACGAGCCGCGTCCAGGCGACCTGGGGCACGCCCTCATCATAGCCTCGCGCGAAGATCGTGAAGTCCGGCTCGATGGGGGAGGCCGTACCTTGCTGCGATAAGGAGGTGACGGAGGCTGGAGCGGCGCTCATGGCTCCTCATTGGTGCCGACGAGCTTGGCGAGCGCCTTCTCGTTGACCTTGACCCCATAGCGCTTCTCGAGCGCGGCGAAATATTCAGAGATGGCATCGTCGCCAATCAGGAGCTTAATCTGGGCTTTGAGCCGCGCTGCCTCCTTCTCGTCAAGCGGTTGAGGCGGCGTGACCTTGTCGACCCTGAACACAATGCGGCCTTCGCCGATGCCTGACGGTGCCGAGCCGTAGCCGCCTTCCGGCAGAGTGAAGGCTTGCTCCACCGCCGCAGGTAGGATGTAGACGGCCATGCCGTCGCGCTTTAGCGGGTCGCTGGTGAGAACCTGGACATTGAGGTCGTTGGCCACATCTTCGAGCGTCTTGCCGCCGACCAAGGAATTGACCAGGTCTTGCGCATATTTCGCAACCTTGGTGCGCTCCTCCTCATCCCGCCAATCCTTGGCGACCTCATCCTTCACCTGATCGAACGGTTTCAGCTGCTCGGGGACGATGCCGAGCACCTCGTACCAGATCACGCCTTCGTCCTTCGCGTCGATCGGATCGTTGTCGACACCAACATCTGAGGCAAATACAGCGTTCAGCACCTGCGTCTGCGCCGGCAGCGTCACCGTCGAGCCATCAGGCTTGCGACCGGTCCGATCGACCTGATCGATAACCTGATAGTTGAGCTTGAGCTTGTCGGCGATCTCGGAGAGCTTGGCGCCGGCGGCGAGCTGATCCTCGATCTTGTCATGCAACTCGAAGATTGCGCCTGACGCGCGTTCCTTGAGGAGCTTGTTCTCGAGGTCGGCCTTGGCCTCATCGAAAGTCGGGGTCTTGCCCGGGTCGATCTCGGTGACGCGCAGCAGGACGACCGTACCGAGCTTGCCGGTCACCGGATCGCTGACTTTGTTCAGCTCGAGCTTAAAGGCGGCATCGGCCACGGCCGGATCGGCGAGCTGAGAGCGCGTCACCATGCCGAGATCGATGTCGGTCTCGCTCAGGCCCTGCTCCTTTGCCACTGCGGCGAAATCGGTTCCCGACTCGATCTTTTCGTGAGCGGCGGTCGCGGCCGCCATGTCGGGGAAAGCGATCTGCTGCACATGCCTCTTCTCAGGCTTGCCGAGCTGGTCCTTGCTCGCCTCATAGGCGGCGCGGAGATCCTGATCGGTGATATTCACCTCTTCCTTCACCGTCTCTGGCGTCACCGCAAGAATGCCAACCTTACGGAGCTCGGGCTGGGTGAATTTCGCGCGATGATTGTCGTAATAGCGCTTGAGGTCGTCGTCGGTGGGATCGTTAACCGGCCCTGCCGCCTCTTGCGCGACAAGTACGTAGCGAAGCGTGCGCGTCTCGCCGTTATAACGATCGAGCGCGTCGACGAGAACTTCAGGTGTGTTCACCACCTGGCCGATGGTGGTGAGAATTTGCCGGCGCAAATTCGTCTCGCGTTGCGAGGCGAGAAAACCCTGCTCCGACAGGCCAATATTGCGCAGAGCCTGCTGAAACAAGGCAGGGCTGAAGGTACCCGTCGCGTCCTTGAAGTTTGGATCCTGCATGATCTGATCGAGCAGAGCGGCATCGGTGATGTTGAGCCCGAGCTCGCGCGCATGGTTGTCGACTGCCGCGCCGCCGATCAGCCGCTCGAGCACGCGGCTGTCGAGGCCAAGCGAGCGCGCCTCCTGGAGCGAGAGGCTGCGGCCGGCCTGAGCGCTCATGGCCCGCAGCATCTCCTGCTGGGCGCGCATATACTCGCGCGGCCCGATCTTGGTGTCGCCAACCGTGATGAGATCACCGCCGCCATAGCCTTGGAACCACCCGGCCGGGAACCAGATGGCAAAACTCGCGATCAGCAGGAGCACAAAGATCCCGCCGATAACTCCTCCGGCCCCTTTACGCAAAGTGTCGAGTGCCACGCTTAAGACCTTCCATTCGCCATTTGCCAAAGCCGCGCTGGCGTCCGATGTTTGGACAATCCCGCGCGGCGGCGGCATCATAGGTAGCAAGCCGAGTCCCGGCAAGGCAGGGATGGCAGGGCAGGCCTTGGAAAACCGCGTGCTTAATGGCAAGACGCGGCGTTGGGGGAACGAGGTCAGACGTGACAGCGATCAGGCCGCTTGTCGCCGGCAATTGGAAGATGAACGGCCTCTCGCCGTCCTTGGCCGAGCTCAGGACCCTTAAGTCTCACGTCGAGAGAAACCCCGTCCTTTCCGCCGACTTGATGGTGTGCCCGCCCGCAACCCTGCTTGCCCGCGCACGCGATATCTTGGTCGGAAGCGGAATCGCTCTTGGTGCTCAGGATTGCCATCCTCTGCAGGCCGGGGCTCATACCGGCGATATCTCGGCGGAGATGCTGGCAGATTGCGGGGCGGCGGCGGTGATTGTCGGTCATTCCGAGCGCCGGACCGATCACGGTGAGGTCGACGCTCTGGTCAAGGCCAAGGCGCGCGCGGCTCATCGCGCAGGGCTTACCGCGATCATCTGCGTTGGCGAAACCGAGAAGGATCGCCACGATAGGGCAACGCTCGCCGTCGTCGCCCGCCAGCTTAAGGGCTCGGTCCCGCAAGGGTCTGAGGCGACTAACACGGTGATCGCCTACGAGCCGGTCTGGGCCATCGGCACGGGCCTCACCCCAACGCCGGCCGACATCGCCGAAGTGCACGGCTTTGTCAGGCAGGAACTCGGCCGCCTCATTGGGGAGGAAGGAGCACGGCAGCTGCGCATCCTCTACGGAGGCTCGGTGAAACCGGCCAACGCCCGCGAGATCCTGTCCGTCGAAGACGTCAATGGCGCCCTCGTCGGAGGCGCTAGTCTCAGGGCCGACGACCTCTATGCGATCCTCTCAACCTATTGTGGCAGAACTGCCTGAGCCATCGTAAAACCGTCTTGGCCCGGCCCTAGCAGGGTTGGCAAACGGGCCAATTTTCGACATTCTGGAAGACAATCGATTTCGCCGGACTTCCGCCGTGGGAAACCATGATGCCGGTGCTGCGCTTCATCGCCGTGGCCCTTCTCGTCTCAAGCTCCGTCGCGGTGCTCGGCATGAGGGCCGTCGCCGAGCCGCTCGATAAAGCGAGCTGCGCGAGCCTCGCCAATGACCGTAAGAAGCTGTTCACCCCAAATATGCAGGCGGCGCTCGATCGCGGGCCCGACTGGGTCAAGGACCATCTGAACGATCAGGAACTCGATCAGGTCAGGAAGTTCCTTGATGTCGAGGCGCAGATCGCCTTCCGCTGCCGGGGCGGGGGCGTCGACAAGAAGACGGTGGCCGCGGCTCCCACTGAGCCCGCCACATCCGCCAATACCGACGATATGCCGCTTCCCGACCGCAAGCCCGCTCTGGAGCCGACCTCGACCCCAGATACCGACCCTAGCCAAACGGTGGCCGATTCGGATAAGACAGCGCCTTCGAAAACTAAGGCCACGAGATGAGCACTGTTCTTTTGTTGATTCACGTCATGGTTGCCGTGGCGCTGGTCGGGGTGATCCTGTTGCAGCGTTCCGAAGGGGGCGCGCTCGGAATCGGCGGCGGCGGCGGCTTCATGACTGGCCGGAGTGCCGGCAATGCACTAACCAAGACCACGGCGATCCTTGCCGCGAGTTTCTTCGCCACGAGCCTCGCGCTATCGCTCTTGGCGAGCCAGCACGGGACTGCGCCCTCGATCCTGAACCCCGGCGGCCAGCCCGGAGGTCTTGCACCCCTTCAAGTCCCCGGCACCCCGGCGCCCGCCACGCCTACGCCGCAGAGTGCGCCGTCGGGTCCACAAGCTCCGCTATCGAAATAGGGTCCTGGCTCAACCGCACCGTAAGCTTTAACGGGACAAGCTCCGTTTGGGGCTTACGACTCGCACCGGTTTCGGTGTAGGGTCGAGGCCCATGACGCGGTACGTTTTCATCACCGGCGGCGTGGTTTCCTCACTCGGCAAGGGTCTCGCCTCGGCGGCACTTGGCGCATTGCTTCAGGCGCGGGGGTTCAGCGTGCGTCTGCGCAAGCTCGACCCCTATCTCAATGTCGATCCTGGAACCATGAGCCCCTATCAGCACGGCGAGGTGTTTGTCACCGACGACGGCGCTGAGACCGATCTTGATCTCGGTCACTATGAGCGCTTCACCGGACGCCCGGCGAGCCAGGCCGACAACATCACTACGGGACGCATTTACCAGCAGATCATCGCCAAAGAGCGGAAGGGCGACTATCTCGGCTCGACGGTCCAGGTCATTCCGCACGTAACCGATGCCATCAAGAACTTCATCACGAGCGGCAACGAAGGCGTCGATTTCGTTCTGTGCGAAATCGGCGGCACGGTGGGCGATATCGAAGGACTTCCTTTCTTCGAGGCAATCCGCCAGCTCGGCAATGAATTGCCGCGCGGTTCGACGGCTTTCATCCATCTCACTCTCGTGCCGTTCATCCCGAGCGCCGGCGAGCTCAAGACCAAGCCGACGCAGCATTCGGTGAAGGAGTTGCGCTCGATCGGCATCCAGCCCGACGTGTTGCTCTGCCGTACCGACCGGCCGCTCCCGCGCGACGAGCGGCGCAAGATCGCACTCTTCTGCAACGTGCGTCCCGAGGCGGTGATCCAGGCGCTCGACGTGTCGAGCATCTACGACGTACCGGGCGCCTATCACGCCGAAGGTCTCGACCGCGAAGTGCTGGCCGCCTTCAACATCACCAACGCACCCGAGCCCGACCTCGAGCGGTGGCGGTCGATCTCGGAGACCATCGTCAATCCCGACGGCGAGGTCACCGTCGCCATCGTCGGCAAATATACCGGTCTCAAGGACGCTTATAAGTCGCTGAACGAGGCGCTCGTGCATGGCGGCATCGCCAACAAGGTGAAGGTCAATCTCGAATGGATCGAGTCGCAGACCTTCGAAAGTCAGGACGCCGCCGTCCATCTCGAGGACGTGCACGGCATTCTCGTGCCGGGCGGCTTTGGCGAGCGGGGCTCAGAAGGTAAGATCCAAGCAGCGAAATTCGCCCGCACCCGCCGCGTGCCCTATTTCGGCATCTGCTTCGGCATGCAGATGGCCGTGATCGAGGTCGCGCGCGACGTGGCGGGAATCGCCGAAGCGAGCTCGACCGAGTTCGGCCCCACCGAAGAACCGGTCATTGGACTGATGACAGAGTGGATGCGCGGCAATGAGCTCGAACAGCGCGAGGCGAACGGCAATCTCGGCGGCTCGATGCGGCTCGGCGCTTACGAGGCGGTGCTGGCCAAGGGCAGCAAGGTCGCAGAGATCTACGGCACGACGCGCATCTCCGAGCGCCACCGCCATCGCTACGAGGTCAACACGCGCTACCGCAACAAGCTCGAGGGGGCCGGCTTGAGCTTCTCAGGCCTCTCGCCCGACGGGCTTCTGCCCGAGATCGTCGAGGTACCCGACCATCCCTGGTTCATCGGCGTGCAGTTCCACCCCGAGCTGAAGTCGCGGCCCTTCGCGCCGCACCCGCTCTTCGCCTCCTTTATCGGAGCTGCGGTGGAGCAGAGCCGGCTGGTGTAACCTTGGGTCAATGGGACAATGTCAGACAGCTCGCACAAGGGCGGGTGCGCCTGCGGGAAGGTGCGCTTCGAGGCCAGCGGAGAGCCTTATCGCGTCGGGGTGTGCCACTGCCTGACCTGCCGCAAGGCGCATGGCGCACCGTTCAACTTCTATGCGGTGTTCCCCACTGAGGCCGTCACGGTCGCGGGCGACGTGATCGAGTTCGCGAGCTCCGAGCAGGCGCGGCGCTATTCCTGCGCATCTTGCGGCGCACCGGTCTATTCCACTTACGGGCGCGACGACGAGTTCTATCTCTATCCCGGTTCCTTCGACGAGCCGGGTCTGTTCGCGCCCACCTATG
>DATHCZ010000217.1:0-2545 GCA_035319265.1 Methyloceanibacter sp.
CACGCTCAGTGAGCTGGTCGACGATATCGGCGGTGGGACGCGATCGGGGCGCCCGGTGCGCGCGGTGCAAGTCGGTGGACCGCTCGGCGCTTATTTTCCGCGCGAGCTGTTCGACACGCCGTTCGACTATGAGGCGTTTGCCGCCCGCGACGGACTGATCGGCCATGGCGGCATCGTGGTGTTCGACGACACGGTCGACATGGCGAAGCAGGCGCGCTTCGCCATGGAGTTCTGCGCCATCGAATCCTGCGGCAAGTGCACGCCCTGCCGTATCGGCTCGGCGCGCGGCGTCGAGCTCGTGGACAAGATCACGCGCGGCGAAGATCGCGCCGCCAATCTCGTCGTGCTCGAAGATCTCTGCAACACCATGAAGTTCGGATCGCTTTGCGCTCTTGGCGGGTTTACCCCCTATCCGGTGATGAGCGCTCTCACCCATTTCCCCGAAGATTTCGGCGCTGAAAAGAAGCGCCTCGCAGCTGCTGAATGAGGAACGCGACATGTCGATGACTCAGGAAATTGATTACGGGACCCCGGCCTCGAAGGCCAAAAAGGAGGTCACGCTGACCATCGACGGCGTAGAGGTGACGGTGCCGGAAGGCACCTCGATCATGCGCGCGGCGATGGAGAGAGGGACGCAGATCCCCAAGCTGTGCGCCACCGACATGGTCGAGGCCTTCGGCTCCTGCCGGCTTTGCCTGGTCGAGATCGAGGGCCGCAACGGCACCCCTGCCTCATGTACCACCCCCGTCGCCCAAGGCATGGTGGTCAAGACCCAGACCGACCGGCTGAAGCGTCTGCGTAAGGGCGTGATGGAGCTCTATATCTCGGAGCACCCTCTCGACTGCCTCACCTGCTCGGCCGCCGGCGACTGCGAATTGCAGGACATGGCGGGTGCCGTCGGCTTGCGCGAGGTGCGCTACGGCTATGACGGCGAGCGCCATCCCAATCCCGGCATCGACACGTCGAATCCCTATTTCACATTCGAGCCCTCGAAGTGCATCGTCTGCTCGCGCTGCGTGCGCGCCTGCGAGGAGGTGCAGGGCACCTTCGCGTTGACCATCGCCGGGCGCGGCTTTGGCTCGGTGGTGTCACCCTCGCAGCAGCAGCCCTTCCTCGATTCGGAATGCGTATCGTGCGGCGCCTGCGTGCAGGCCTGCCCCACGGCGACGCTCAACGAGAAGAGCGTGATCGAGATCGGCACGCCAGAGCATACGGTGGTGACCACCTGCGCCTATTGCGGCGTCGGGTGCTCCTTCAGGGCGGAGATGCGCGGCGATGAGCTGGTGCGCATGGTGCCGTGGAAGGACGGCAAGGCCAACCACGGCCATTCCTGCGTCAAGGGCCGCTTCGCTTACGGCTATGCAACCCACAAGGACCGCATCCTCAAGCCGATGATCCGCGCCAAGATCACCGATCCGTGGCGCGAGGTCTCTTGGGAAGAGGCGATCGGCTATGCGGCGTCGGAGTTCAAGCGCATTCAGGCCAAGTACGGCAGGAGCTCGGTCGGCGGCATCACCTCCTCGCGCTGCACCAACGAGGAGACCTTCCTGGTGCAGAAGCTGATCCGCGCCGCCTTCGGCAACAACAATGTCGACACCTGCGCGCGCGTCTGTCATTCGCCGACCGGCTACGGGCTCAAGACCGCCTTCGGCACCTCGGCCGGGACGCAGGATTTCGACTCGGTCGACGAGGCCGACGTGATCATGGTGATCGGCGCCAACCCGACCGACGGCCACCCGGTGTTCGCTTCACGCATGAAGAAGCGCCTGCGCCAGGGCGCCAAGCTGATCGTGCTCGATCCGCGGCGCATCGACCTCGTGCGCACGCCGCATATCGAGGCCGACTACCATCTCCCGCTCAAACCGGGCACCAATGTCGCCGTGGTCACCGCGCTCGCCCATGTGGTCGTGACCGAAGGGCTGTATAACGAGGCCTTCGTGCGCGAGCGCTGCGATTGGGATGAGTTCCAGGACTGGGCGAGCTTCGTCTCCGACGTACGCCACAGCCCTGAGGCCGTCGAGAAGATCTCGGGCGTTCCCGCCGATCTCATCCGCGGCGCGGCGCGGCTCTATGCCAAGGGCGGCAACGGCGCCATCTATTACGGGCTCGGCGTTACCGAGCACAGCCAGGGCTCGACCACGGTGATGGCGATCGCCAATCTCGCCATGGCGACCGGCAATATCGGCCGGCGCGGCGTCGGCGTGAACCCGCTGCGCGGGCAGAACAATGTTCAGGGCTCCTGCGATATGGGCTCCTTCCCGCACGAGATGTCCGGCTACCGGCACATCTCCGAAGATGCGACGCGAGCGATGTTCGAGACGCTGTGGGGCCGCCCGCTCGATGCCGAGCCCGGCTTGCGCATTCCCAACATGATCGACGCCGCGCTCGACGGCTCGTTCAAGGGCATCTACATCCAGGGCGAGGACATCCTCCAGTCGGATCCGAACACCCAGCATATGGCGGCGGGTCTTGCCGCCATGGAATGCGTCGTGGTGCAAGACCTGTTCCTGGTCGAGACGGCGAACTACGCCCATGTCTTCCTGCC
>DATHCZ010000218.1:0-2057 GCA_035319265.1 Methyloceanibacter sp.
GACAATGAGACGATGCGGCACTTCGCAGCCGCCGTGCTTGAGGTTGCGCCTGATGCGACGGGGACGCCGATCCTCATCCAGGAATCGGCCAAGACCATCGTGCGCGCCTTCGTTCAGGCCGGCACGCTTGCGCTCATCCTCATCACGCTCACCTTGTTCTTTGCTTTGCGCCGGGTGACCGACGTGCTGGTGACGCTCGTGCCGCTGCTGCTCGCCGGCGTGGTCACCTTGGAGCTGACCGTGCTGTTAGGACTCCCGCTCAACTTCGCCAATATCATTGCACTGCCGCTGCTTCTCGGTGTCGGCGTCGCCTTCAAGATCTATTACGTGTTGGCGTGGCGCGGGGGCGAGACGAGCCTCCTTGCGTCATCGCTCACCCGCGCCGTGCTGTTCAGCGCTGCCACCACGGCGTCCGCCTTTGCCAGCCTTTGGCTCTCCAACCATCCGGGAACGTCGAGCATGGGCAAGCTGCTGAGCCTGTCTCTGGTCACCACGCTCGTCGCCGCCGTGTTGTTCCAGCCGATCTTGATGGGGCCGCCGCGGCAGGCGGCGGACGGGGCTAGGCCGATGCCCGAGCCTGTCGACGCGCCAAGCGGTGATTGTTGATGTGATTAGACCGGTAGGTCGCGGCGCTCGCGCAGGAAGCGGAAAAACTCGACGCCCTCGCGCAGTCTTCGCTTCATCATCTCGGGGCTTCGCACCATCTCGCTGACGATTGCAGCGATCTTCGGCGCGCGGAAATAGAATTGCTTATAGAACGACTCGACCGAGTCGAAGATCTCGGTATGGCTGAGATGCGGGTAAGAGAGCGGCGCGATCTGCGTACCGAGATCGGTCAGCAACGCCTCGTCCTCGTGATGCAGCCAATTATTGTCCTGCGCCTGCTTATAAAGAAACGTGCCCGGATAAGGCGCTGCGAGCGACACCTGAATCGTGTGCGGGTTGATCTCTTTGGCGAAGCGGATGGTCTCCTCGATCGTCTCCTTGCTTTCGCCCGGCAGACCGAGAATGAAGGTGCCGTGGATGACGATGCCGAGCTCGTGGCAATCCTTGGTAAAGCGGCGAGCGACGTCGACCCGCATGCCCTTCTTGACATTGTGCAGGATCTGCTGGTTGCCTGATTCATAGCCGACCAAGAGCAGGCGCAAGCCGTTGTCCTTCATCACCTTCAGGGTCTCATAGGGGACGTTGGCCTTGGCGTTGCAAGACCACGTCAACCCGAGCTTGCCGATCTCCTTGGCGAGCGCCTCGACGCGCGGCAGGTCGTCGGTCAGCGTATCGTCGTCGAAGAAGAACTCCTTGACCTGCGGGAACGCCGCTTTGGCCCAACGCAATTCCTCGATCACGTGGCCGACGCTCCGCGTACGGTAGCGATGGCCGCCGACCGTCTGCGGCCACAAGCAGAAGGTGCAACGCGATTTGCACCCGCGGCCCGTATAGAAGGAAATGTACGGGTGGAGCAGATAGCCGATGAAATAATTCTCGATGGTAAGGTTGCGCTGGTAGACCGGCGTCACGAAGGGAAGCGTGTCCATGTCCTCGAGGATCGCGCGGTCGGCATTATGCACGATCACGCCGTCGGCATTGCGATAGGAGAGGCCGACGATCTTGGCGAAGTCCCGTCCTTCGGCGACCTCCTTGATCGTGTGATCGAACTCGTTCCGCGCCACGAAGTCGATGGCGCGCGAGGCCTCGAGACTTTCCTTGGGCTCGACTGCGACCTTGGCGCCGATGAAACCGATCTTCAGGTCGGGATTGAGCGCCTTCATCGCCTCGGCCGTCTTCACGTCGCTCACAAAGGATGGCGAGGAGGTGTGCAGCACGAGGAGGTCATATTGCTGCGCGTAAGGGGTGATGTCGGCGAAGCTCAGCCGGTGCGGCGGCGCGTCGACGAGCTTGGAGTCGGGAACGAGTGCCGCGGGCTGGGCGAGCCAAGTCGGATACCAGAACGAACGAATCTCCCGCTTGGCCTGATAGCGCGCGCCGGCCCCGCCGTCGAAACCGTCAAAGGACGGAGCTTGCAGGAAGAGCGTTCGCATTGCTGTCCCGTCCCCTCA
>DATHCZ010000219.1:0-30948 GCA_035319265.1 Methyloceanibacter sp.
CAAGGAGCGTTATGGCGACGTGTTCCGCGGCGATCCGGAATGGCGCAAGATCGCGGTCGAGGGGGGCGAGACCTATGCGTGGGATGCGTCATCGACCTATGTGCAGAACCCGCCTTATTTCACCGACATGTCGCTCACGCCGTCGCCGGTGACCGACATCGAGGGCGCGCGCATCCTCGGGCTGTTCCTCGACTCGATCACCACCGACCATATCTCGCCGGCGGGCGCCATCAGGACGGACAGCCCGGCCGGCCATTATCTCACCGAGCACGGCGTCGCCGTCCACGACTTCAACTCCTACGGCTCGCGGCGCGGCAATCACGAGGTGATGATGCGCGGCACGTTCGCCAATACGCGCATCAAGAACCAGATGGTGCACGGCGTCGAAGGCGGCGTCACGGTGCACCATCCATCGGGCGAGCGGATGCCGATCTACGACGCGGCAATGCGCTACCAGACGGCCGGCGTGCCGCTCGTCGTCTTCGCCGGCAAGGAGTACGGCACCGGCTCGTCGCGCGACTGGGCCGCTAAGGGCACGCGGCTGCTCGGCGTGCGCGCCGTAATCGCGGAGAGCTTCGAGCGCATTCACCGCTCCAATCTCATCGGCATGGGCGTGCTGCCGCTCCTCTTTGCCGAGGGCATGAGCTGGAAGTCGCTCGGGCTCAAGGGCGACGAGCTCGTGACGCTGAAAGGTCTCGCCGATATCAAGCCGATGCAGTGGCTCGAGGCTGATGTCACCTATGCGAGCGGAGAGACGCGCGCGGTACCGTTGCGCGCGGCGATCGACACGTTCGACGAGCTCGATTATTTTCGCAACGGCGGCATCCTGCACTACGTGCTGCGCTCTCTGGCGCGGCCCGCTGCGTGAGGTGCTAGGCGGCAACGCTTCGCGTGCGCTGCCACCAGCGCCGCGAGGCGACGATGGTGAACACGACCTCCACCATACCGAGAGGCCACGCCCCTTGCAGGAAGGCGTAGAGGCCGGAAAGCGCGCAAGCCGCCGCAAATCCCAGAATGAACCACGGGCTGCGATCCTCGAGCGCGTAGCACAGAAGCATCAGGGACGTGGCGGCGAAACCAAAGAGAGAAAGCAAATCCATGTGAGCGGCCGATTGGAGAAGAAGGGTGGCGGGATCGAAGCGGGCGGCTCACCATAATGGGACCAAGCCGCCAATTGGAGCCTCGATTTTATGCGCCTCCAGTCACTCAGTTGTGACCCCTCGGTGAGCGGTTTTTGCCAAGCAATTTAGGTCCGCTTCCTGCATTCTATGGGCCATGAGAGCACTCCTCCTCCTGGGCGTTGGCGCGCTTGCGGCACTTTTCGCGGCGAAGCCCGGACGTGCCGAGCCGTCGACGACGCCGATCCCCGGCAATTCAGTGCTCGAGCTGTTCACGAGTCAGGGTTGCTCGTCCTGCCCACCCGCCGATGCGCTGTTGGCTGAGCTCGCCGAGAAGCCCGGCATCGTCGCGCTCTCTTACTCGGTCGATTATTGGAACTATCTTGGCTGGCGCGACACGCTGTCGAGCGCCGCCAATAGCGACCGCCAGCACGAATATGCCAAGGCGCGCGGCGACGGCAGGGTATATACGCCGCAGATCGTGGTCGACGGCCTACTTCACGTCGTCGGCAGCGACGAGAACGCCGTCGAGCAGGCGATGCGAGACGCCGCCAAGCGGCTCGCCAATGTCCGCGTGCCGGTCAGCATGCAAGGAGATGGCGACACGCTGGTGATCAATGTCGGCGCGGCGCCTGAAGCCTCCTACACGCGCGAAGCGACGATCTGGCTCGCCATTGCCAAGGACCAGGAAACCGTCTCGATCACCCGCGGCGAGAATGGCGGGCGCACTCTGAGCTACCACCATCCCGTGCGCGAGCTGTCTCCCGTCGGCATGTGGAAGGGCGAGGCGCTGACGTTGCGCCTGCCGCTGAAAGACTTGAAGGCCCTAGGCGGCGACTGCCTCATCGCTCTGGTGCAGGTCGAGAACTATGGACCGGTGCTCGGCGCCGCCGAGTACGAGGTCGCTGACAAGGGCAGTTGACCGAGCGCAGTTCCTTTAGCCGCATCCTTAGAGCGAAGGCGAGCCGCCCAAAAACAAACGGGTCGGCGAACCGACCCGTTTACGCATACTCGGGAATTAAGTGGCCCGGTCCGAGAGAAGACCCCGGGGGGGCTGGGGGGCTGAGATCCGAAGCCTCTCTATTGGACCGGGCCGAGAGGCAACGATCATGATCATACGGTTCTTTGGGGCGCGGCAATGTTTGAACTTAGGCGTAACTGTGATTTATGTTTCGTAATGTTACAGGTCGTGCAACCGACGGCACCGGCTTGAATTTCCGCGTGGCTCAAGTCATCATGAAACTTCCGTTACAGGAGGCGCACGTTGAGCGAAACCGACGGAATAGTTTTGCCGCTGGCTCGTAGGGCCGGCGGCGACTCACACGTCTTCGAAGCGTCCCGGCGGGGCAGCATTACCTTCGACCGGCGCGAATTATCTCAAATCCTAAATGTCTACGGACGCAAGGTCGCGAGCGGCGAGTGGCGCGACTACGCGATCGACATGATGCGCGAGAAGGCCGTGTTCTCGGTGTTCCGCCGCGCGTCTGAATCGCCGCTCTACCGCATCGAGAAGGCGCCGAGGCTCTCGCGCCGTCAGGGGGCCTATAGCGTGGTCGCGGCGACCGGGCTGATCCTGAAGCGCGGACACGATCTCGCGCGCGTTCTGCGCGCGCTCGACAAGGGCCTTCGCCTGGTCGAAGCCTAAGCCGCGCGGCCTTCCGCTTTGGCCTTCTCATCGAGCTGCTCGTAGGCGTCGAGCGCGTGGCTCGCGTACATCACCGACGGGCCTGCTCCCATATAGATCGCCATGCCGAGCGCTTCGGTCACTTCCTCGCGCGAGGCGCCCTGTTGGAGAGCCGACTTGACGTGGAAGGCGATGCAGTCGTCGCAGCGCAGAGCGACCGCGATAGCGAGCGCGATCAGCTCCTTGGTCTTGGTGTCGAGGGCTTTCGGCGAGAGCGCGGCTTGAGAGACTTGGGCGAAGGCCTTCATCACTTCGGGCATGGACTGCCGCAGATCGCGCAAATGCGGCGTCAGGTCCTTGATCATATCCGGCCAATCGGTCATGGCGCTCTCCCAACTTGTGACCGCCTTTGACGTACAGCGATCGGCGTGATGCGGCCTTGACGCCAATCAAGTTTTGCGTGTCATGCCCGCGAAAGCGGCATCCAGTAAACTCTGGCATCCACGAGCAGCAAACGGTGCTGATTACTGGATCGCCCGGTCAAGCCGGGCGATGACAAGAGTAGAGGACGGCGGCAAAACAAAAGGCCCCGGCGTTCCCGCCGGGGCCTCTCGTCTTGTGCCCGCTTAACTCGAAGCCTAACGGCGATCGCCGAAGAGCTGGAGCAGGAGCATGAACAGGTTGATGAAGTCGAGATAGAGCCTCAAGGCTCCCATCACGGCCTTGCGGCCGGCGACCGAGCCGTCGTCGCCCACATAGTACATCTCCTTGATCTGCTGCGTGTCGTAGGCGGTGAAGCCGGCGAAGATGAGCACGCCGATCACCGATACGGCGAACTGCAGAGCGGTCGAGGCGACGAACAGATTCACGAGCGAGGCGAGAATGATGCCGATCAGGCCCATGAACAGGAACGAGCCCCAGCCGGTGAGATCGCGGTTGGTGGTATAGCCCCACAGCGACAACGCGCCGAACGAGGCGGCGGTGATGAAGAACACCCGCGCGATGCTCTGGCCGGCATAGACCAGGAAGATCGAGGAGATCGAGGCGCCCATCAGCGCGGAGAAGATCCAGAACGACATCTGCGCGGCTTGCAGGCTCATCGAAGTAATGCGCGCGGAGATGAAGAACACCAGCGCGAGCGGCGCGAAGATCACCACCCATTTGAACGGGCTCGCGAACATGAAGTGGCCGAACGAGGTCAACTCGAGCCCGGCCGCGCCCTGGTGCACCGAAAGGGCATAAATCACATAGGCCAGCACGCCGGTGATGGCGACGCCGGTGGCCATGTAGTTGTAGACGCGGATCATGTAGGCGCGCAGGCCCTGGTCGACGACGCCCGCATCGGTGCGGCCGACGGTCGTGCCTTGCGCGTAACGTCTGTCGAGATCAGCCATGTGTTGTGAGGGTCCTTTCCCCTTGCTGCTAGTCAAAAACCCGCCTTCGAGCCGGTATAGTCACGAACTCTGCCCGAAGGCACTTTTGGTCACGAATATGGTGGGTTAAGTCTCGCCCTGCAAGATGAAGGAGTTGTGGCACGCCAAGGGTAAATATCCGCTTGTCATGCCGGTTCGACGTGCCCCGCGTCATTCCGCCCTGAGATAGGGCGCCGCCTTGGCGGAGAGCACGCGCCAGGTCGCGATCGCGCCGACGCAGAGCACGAGACCGAGAGCCAGCAGCACCGTTTCCGCCGCGGCAAGGGGGGTGAACACGAAGGGAACCTCGAAGGCCCATTTGCACAAGGCCCAGGCCGTCAGCGCGGCGAGGGCGACGGCAAGCAGTGCCGTGACAAGGCCGAGCAGGCCGAACTCGAGAAGCTCCGCGCTGACGATGCGAAATCGCGTGGCGCCGAGCGTCTTGTAGAGGACGGCGAGATATTTCCGCTGCTGCTGGCCGGCGGCGACCGCGCCGGCGAGCACCGCAGCCCCGATCAAGAGCGTGACGCCGGCCGTCGCCCTGATCGCGCTCATGACCTTGGCGAGCAGCTCCTTCGCTGCCTCGACGATATCGCCGACCTTGATGGCGGTGACGAGGGGGAAGGCCTCCGACAGCGCCTGCACCACCTTGCCCTCGCGCGCGGGATCGGTGCCTTTGGGAAATTCGAGCGTGGTCAGAACGCGGTGCGGCGCCCCTTGCAGCGTGTTGGGCGAGAACACCATGACGAAATTGATGGCGAGCGACTCCCAGTCGATCTTGCGTAGGCTGGAAATTTTGGCGTCGACATTGCGGCCGAGAATATTGACGGTGACGTCATCGCCGAGCTTGAGGCCTAAACCCTTGGCGATCTCCTCGTCGAATGAGACGAGCGGTTGTCCGGAATAGCCCTTCGGCCACCACTCGCCTTGGACGATGGTCGATGAGGGCGGCACCTCATCGGTATAGGTTAGGCCGCGGTCGCCGGCGAGCACCCAACGCGCATCGGGATCGACCTCGAGTTGATCGACCGGTACGCCCTTCACCTTGACGATGCGGCCGCGCAGCATCGGCGCATCGGCCATCTTGGCGTCGGGGAGGATCGCCTTCACCGTGTCGCGAAAGATGCCGAGATCGCCTTCCTCGACGTCGAGGAAATAATAAGCGGGCGCGTCGACCTCGATATTGCTGTTGATCTCCTTGAGCAGCGAGCGATGGATGAGCGCGGTCGCGATCAGGAGGCCGAGCCCAAGCCCGAGCGAGACGGCGATCGAGCGGGCGAGCGACCCCGGTCCGCCGATGCTCGACAGCGCGAGTGCGAGAGATGGCGCGCGCACGCGCCGGCCTCTGGCGGCAAGGCGCTGCACGAGAAGGCCGAAGCCGGTCAGCAGAAGAAAGGCGACGACGATCCCCGCCGAGATCGATGCGGTGATGAGGCGCTCCTCTGAGGCGGCGATGGCGAGAACGAATAGCGCAATGCCGGCCGCCGCCGAGCCAAGCGCGAAGGGGAGGGACGAGCGCTCGCGCTCGTCGGTCAGGTGCGCGCGCATCAGAACGGCAGGCGACACCAGCGCGGCGCGTCCGAGAGGCCAGAGGACGAACAGCACCATGGTCAGGAGGCCGGCCAACGCCGCCGTCACCAGCGGCAGCGGATGCGGCTCGACGGCGAGCTCGATGGGAATCGTGTCGCCGTAGATCGTGGCTATCGCGACGGGTGCCAGCGCGCCGATGACGAGGCCGAGGGCGATGCCGAGCGAGGCGAGGAACAGGGCCTGAGTCATGTAAACGCCGAGCACGAGGCGGCTCGAGGCGCCGAGGCACTTGAAGGTGGCGATGATGTCGCGCTTCTTGGCCATATAGCTCCGAATCGCGTTGCCGACGCCGATGCCGCCGAGCAGGAGAGCGGTAAGCCCGACGAAATTGATGAACTGGGTGAAGCGGTCGGCGTCGCGGCGGAGCGAGGGAGCGGGATCGGTCCAGTCGTGGATGGCAAAGCCGCTTTGCGGAAAGCGTGTCTCGATGTCCTTGCGCGCTTCGGCAAGCGCTTGCTTGTTCGAGGCGGCAGGTTCGGGGAGCTTCAGCCGGTAGATCCAGCGGATGAGGCTGCCCGGCTGCACTAGACCCGTCTTGTCGAGAGTGCCGCGCGACATCAGAACCTTCGGTCCATAGGCCAAGCGGTCGGCCAACCGGTCGGGTTGCTCGCCGAGCACGCCGCCGATGGTCGTGGTGGCCTCGCCGATCATGAGCTTGCCGCCGACGTCGACGCCGAGACGGTCGAGCAGGGTGCGCTCGACCAGCACGACGCCGTCGTCGCGCCAGATCGGACCCGGCTTCTCGGCCCGGGTGATGGCGACGTCGCCATAAAGCGGATAGTCGTCGTCGACCGCCTTCACCTCGATCAGAGCGCTCTTGCCGCCTTCCGACCGCGCCATGGCGCGGAAGCTTGCCGATTCGCTCAACCGGCCGAGCGCCTCGAGTGCCGCGTGCTCCTCGTCATTGGCCTGGCGGTGGACCAGCTCGAAAGAGAGGTCGCCGCCGATCAGCGTGCGTCCCTGGCGGGCGAGCGCCTCGTCGAACGAGGCGGCCAGCGAGCCTATTGCCGCGACCGCGGCGACGCCAAGCGCGATGCACAGCACGAACACGGTGAGGCCGCCGGCGCCCGAGCGAAGCTCGCGGAACGCGATGGCAAGCGCCAGCCTGAGCTGCGATGACGTCGCGCGCTTAGGCGCGGACGTCGCGGCGATTGTCGTCACGAGGCGGCGACCTTGCGCTTGGCCCCGCTCACGATGCGGCCATCGGCGAGGCTGACGATACGGTCGCAGCGTTTGGCGAGGCTCCGGTCATGGGTGATGAGAAGGAGGGTCGCGCCCGTGCGCTCCCTCAGCGTGAACAGGAGGTCCATCACTATTGCGCCCGTGGCGAGATCGAGATTGCCGGTCGGCTCGTCGGCGAGGATCAGCGTCGGGTGCGTCGAAAGCGCACGGGCGATCGCCACGCGTTGCTGCTCGCCGCCCGAGAGCTGGCCAGGGAAATGCGCCTCGCGATGGGAGAGCCCGACCTCGCCAAGGGCCACGCGCGCCGTGGGGAAGGCGTCGTCCCGGCCGAGGAATTCGAGCGGCAGCGCCACGTTCTCGAGCGCGGTCATGGTCGGCACGAGGTGGAAGGATTGGAATACGATGCCGATATTGGCGGCACGAAGCCGGGCGAGCCCATCTTCGTCGAGAGTGGCATAGTCGGCGCCGACCACCGTCACGCGGCCGCCGGTCGCGCTTTCGAGCCCGGCGACGACCATGAGGAGCGTCGATTTGCCCGAGCCGCTCGGGCCGACCACGGCGATCGCATCGCCGGCCGGCACCTCGAGGTCAATACCGCGCAGGATCGCCACCGGCCCCGCGCGCGAGGGCAGCGTTAGCTCGATGCCTTCGAGCAGAATCGCTGGAGGCTTGCGTGTTTTGACTGTGTGATCCATGGACGGGCTGAGTTTTTTCTGGCGCTGGCGCCGGCTACGTGAGCGCGGGTGAGAGATGGCACGGGTGGCGCCAATAGAGAAGGGTAAAGAGGTCGAAAAGATGAAACTTCAGGGTGCCGCCCTCATGCTGTTTGCCGCAGCGCTCGTTTGCGCGCTCATGGCGCGCCCGGCGCAGGCGAAGGACGAGAAGATGACCATCGTTGCCTTCGGTGACAGCCTGACCGCGGGACTCGGGCTACCGGACAATGCAAGCTTCCCGGCCCAGCTCGAGACTGCGCTCAAGGCGCAAGGCAAGGACGTGAGCGTGGTCAATGCCGGCGTGTCGGGCGATACGACGAGCGCCGCGTCGCAGCGGCTGGACTGGGCTTTGCCGCAAGACGCGAGCGCGGTGATCGTCGAGCTTGGCGGCAACGACGCGCTGCAAGGCATTCCGCCGGAGGGGACCAAGGCCAATCTCGCCAAGATCATCGAGGCGGTGCAGGCGAAAGGGCTGCCGGTGCTACTCGCCGGCATGGAGGCGCCGCGCAACATGGGCACGGCCTATGTGGATGCGTTCAGGGCGATCTATGCCGAGCTCGCCGCGAAATACAACGTGGTGTTCTACCCGTTCTTCCTCGACGGGGTCGCGCTCGATGATTCACTCATGCAGAGCGACGGCATCCACCCCAACGCCAAGGGCGTGGCCAAGATCGTCGAGCAGATCATGCCGAAGGTCGATGAGCTGCTCGCGCAGGTGAAGTCCAAGGGCTGATCGCCGCGCGGAACTCAAGCACGAAGTTGTGTGTTGCCGGTTGAGCCCCGATCGCGAGGATGGAACGCCGCGAGAGACTGGATTGGGGACGTCGTTATGAGAGCGTTAGCGCTGGCACTTGTGATGGTCTTGTATCCCCTGGCCGCCCATGCGGGTGAAACCGTTCCCTACAGCGTCGACGGCGAAGCCTTCGAAGGCTATCGCGCCAAGCCCGACGGCGCGTCGAAGGGGCTCGTCGTCATCGTTCATGCGTGGGGCGGCGTGACCGCCTACGAGCAGAAGCGCGCGGACATGATCGCCGCGCTCGGCTACGAGGCCTTCGCGCTCGATCTCTACGGCAAGGGCAACCGCCCTATCGATACCGACGCCAGGAAGAGAGAGGCGACGAAGCTCTATGATGACCGGGCGCGCATGCAAAAGCTTTTGCTTGCGGGCCTGAAGGAAGCGCGCGCGGGTCGAGACGAGGCGACCGTTGTGATCGGCTATTGCTTCGGCGGCGCCGCGGCGCTCGAACTCGCGCGCTCGGGCAAGGCCGAGGGCGTCAAGGGCTATGTCACCTTCCACGGCGGCCTCAAGACGCCGCAGGGTGAGTCCTATGCCGCCAACACGCCGCCGCTTCTCATCCTGCATGGGGGGGCCGACACCTCCATCACCATGGACGACGTCGCCGCCCTGTCGCGCGAGCTCGAAGCCGCGCAGGTGCCTTACGAGATCGAGGTCTATGCGGGTGCGCCGCACGGCTTCACGATTTTCGGCGGAGAGAGCTACCGGAAGGACGCAGACGAGAAGTCGTGGGCCGCGTTCACCGAGTTCCTCGCCACACGGCTCGCGGATTAGGCCGCGAGACGCATCGGCAAAGCCGTCACGCGCGGGCGAGCTCGGGAATCCGCCTGAGCCGCGCTTTCGGCTTCTTGGCCTTCTTGGTCTGCCTCAGTTCGCCGAGCCACTTCTCGGTTGCATAGCGCAGGCCGCTGCCGGGGAGAGCCCAGAGACTTGGGTCGTAGCCGACGGTGAGGGCACGATCACGCAAGAGGGAAAAGATCTCGGCGCGATAGGGATGCCCCATGAGCTGATATTTGATGAAGGAATAATCGTGGTTGCGCTTCTCGGGTATGCGCCAAGCAAAATCGGGGACGGGGGCCAAGCCGGCATGCTCGTAGAGTGCGGCAACGACCGCGCGCGGTCGTGCGACGAGCTCTTCATGCCGGATGACGATCCAATTGGAATCGCTTTCGCGCGTCAACACGTCGATCGATTCGGCCCAGCTCGCGGCTGCGCGCAGGATGAGATCGTCGGGAAGGCTGCTCACGAATTCGGTCCGCAAAATATAGGAGGACTTCCCCTTGTGGACGGCCGATTGGATCGTCGGCCAGGGGGCGCGCATCGAGAACACGAAGAGCGCGTCGGGAAACATGATCTTGAGCATGTCAACGCGGGCGACGGTGAGCGGATTCTTGATCACAAGCCTCTTGCCGTTGGCCATTGCCACATAACGCGTCCGCATGGTCTCAAGTTTGGCAAGATCGAAGACGGGTCGTTCTGAGAGCGGGCGCGGTTGGTCGGTTGGCCACGCGGAGAATGAGAAATGACTGCGCCAGAGCTCGGAGTCGCTGACACCCGATCGGTCCTCAGGACAATGGCGATCCTTGAGACGTGGGGCGATCTCGGTGATGAGAAAGATCTCGTCACTCAAACCGACGATGCGCGACAGGAGCGTGGTGCCCGAACGCGGGGCGCCGAGGATGATGACCGGCTTCTGCAAGGGAGGGCTCCGATTAATCTGTGTTAACTGTTATGGTTAACTCAACCCTTATTAATGGGTTCCTAATACCGATTTTGCCGTCATGGTTGTGGCGCTGATCGCGTCAACCCGCGGCGCTTGGCGTCTTTCTCGGCGCTGGCTGCACTTCCACAAAAGGCATACAACTGCCGGTGCTGCATGGGGGAGCAGGCTTGGCCACCATCTACGATCTGAAGCCACGCTTTCAGGCGCTGCTTCGCCCTGTGTCTGATGCGCTGGTGCGCGCACGCTTGAGCGCCAATGACGTGACGCTCGGGGCGTTGCTGCTGAGTGCCGCGCATGGCGCTTGGCTCGCGCTGATGCCCAACTCGCGCTGGCCGCTTCTCCTGCTTCCCGTCACGCTCTTCCTGCGCATGGCCTTCAACGCTATCGACGGGATGATGGCCAAGGAGCATGGGCAAGCAAGCGCGGCCGGCGCCGTGTTGAACGAGCTCGGCGACGTGATCGCCGACGCCGCGCTCTATCTTCCCTTCGCGCTGATCCCAGAGCTCAACGCGCCGCTCGTGGTGCTGGTGGTAGTGACGGGTGTCATCGCCGAGATGGCCGGCGCGCTCGGGCCCATGATCGGCGCTTCACGCCGCTATGACGGGCCGCTCGGCAAGAGCGACCGCGCCTTCGCCTTTGGCCTGATTGCGGTGCTGCTTGGGATCGGCATCGCGCCGGGGCTATGGAGCTCGCTCTATCTGGCCGCATTGCTGTTGCTCTCGGCGCTCACCGTGCTCAACCGCGCGCGGACCATCGTGGCGCAAGCCAAGGGGCGCGTGACATGACCACGATCCTCGGGCTCCCCGCCAACGTCGTCTATTTCACTGCCGGCATCTATGCGCTGCTGATCCTCGCCACCATCGTGGTCGCGGTGCTGCGCTGGCGGAATCCCGGCGAGCGCTACGCCGAGCTCACCGCGCGAACCGACTCGTGGTGGTGGATGATCGGCGCGTTCACGCTCGCCATCCTGCTCAACCAGACGGTGGCGGTCGTCTTCCTCGGCTTCATCTCTTATCTCGCCCTGAAGGAATATCTCTCGCTCGTACCGACCAGGCGGATCGACCGGGAGGTGCTGCTGTTCGCCTATCTCGCCATTCCCGTGCAGTACTATTGGGCGGCGATCGACTGGTACAACATGTTCATCGTGTTCATCCCCGTGTGGGCGTTTCTGTTCTTTCCGGCGCTGATGACGCTCAGAGGCGAGACGCAAGGCTTCCTGCGCGCGGTCGGCACGCTGTCCTGGGGGCTGATGATGACCGTCTACACGCTGTCGCACATGGCGTGGCTGCTGGTCGCCGGCCACACCATCAATCCCGTCAGCGGTGGAGTGGGACTCCTCTTCTTTCTCGTCGTGCTCACCCAGTTCAACGACGTCGCGCAATATTGCTGGGGCAAGCTGCTCGGGCGCCACAAGGTGACGCCGACAGTCAGCCCGAAAAAGACCTGGGAAGGACTGATCGGCGGCATCGCCACCACCACGGTCGTCGCAGGCCTGGTCGGACCTTACCTCACGCCGATGGATTTGCGCTGGTCGGCGCTCGCCGGCACGATCCTCGGCGTCTCGGGCTTTCTCGGCGACATCACCATGTCGGCGATGAAGCGCGACCTCGGGGTAAAGGACACCGGCGGCCTGATCCCGGGCCATGGCGGCATCCTCGACCGCGTCGACAGCCTCACTTACGCGGCGCCCGTGTTCGTCCACTTCGTCCGCTATTTCTACTTTCCGTGACGAGGCCATGAGCAAGAACCCGCTCACTCGATTGCTCAGGTTCCTGTTCTTCGCCGTGGTGGTGCGGGCGGTGATCCTGATCGCGCTTGGGCTGACCGTGCGCCATCGCGAGCGGCTGCCTAAAGACGGTCCGGCGGTGCTCGCCGGCAATCACAATTCTAATCTCGATGCGCTCGCCATCATGTCGCTGATGCCGCTGCGGCTGTTGCCCAAGCTCCGGCCGGTCGCGGCGATGGATTATTTCTTCACGAGCTCCATCCGCGGTTGGTTCGCCACCAACATCATCGGCATCATCCCGGTGAAGCGCGGCAGCGGCAAGGAAGGCGGCAATCCGCTCTTGCTCGCCGAGCAGGCGCTCGAGCGCGGCGAGATCCTGGTGCTGTTCCCGGAAGGGACGCGCGGGGAACCCGAGACCTTCAAAGAGTTCAAGAAGGGGATCGGCCATCTTGCGCACGCACTGCCTAAGGTGCCGGTGGTGCCGATCTTCATGTACGGGCTCGGCAAGGCGCTACCCAAGGGCTCGGCGCTGCTCGTGCCGTTCAACGTCACCGTCAGCGTCGGCGAACCGCTTTACGGGACGAAGCCCTACAACGAGTTCGTCGACGAGCTGGAAGCCTCGATGACGGCGCTGGCCGCGCAGGAGAAGCTCCCGGTGTGGGAGTGACTTGTAGTAAGCTTCTCGCGTGGGTCGGACACCGAGGAGTGATGACCATGCGCTCGTCGATCGCCTTAGCACTCGCTATCATCTTCGGCCTGTTTCTCTTAGCCACATTCGCCAACCAAGGCTCGGCCGTGCCAATCGAGGCGGGAAGGCTTCCCTTGAGCCTCGAGAGATTGATGGACAACCCTGTGATCCAGGTGAAGCTCCACTGCAAGGAAAAGGACATGTGCACGGGATGCACTGTCTATTGCGACAAGTACAAGCACTCGGACTATTGCCAGGAGCATCACGACGATCCCTCCTGCTGCAAGCATCACAAGAAGAAGTGTGTCTGCGTGCCGTGCCTCGACCACGCCGTTCCGCAATAGGGCTCACAGCGAGGCGAAGCGGGGCGTCTCTTGCGCCCGCTTCGCTTCCCCCATGCGGGAATAGGGTGAAGGGTCTGCAAGTGCGTACCTGAGAAGATGTGACCTTCTCGGCGTAAAGCTCAAGCGGGGCGGCGATCGCGCCGCCCCAGTCCGGTCCCGCTCAAAGCGATTGATGTCAGCTCGCCAGGCGGACGAGGGCCATGATGAAGCAGGCCGAGGCAGCGAGCGCGGTGATCGTCCGCACGTGGTTCCACGCCGTCCAGTCTGACAAGTAGCGCTGCCAGAGCAGTGCGCCCTCGTCACTTTCAGGCTGCACGCGAGCGAGCTTGTTGTTGAGCGGAACGTTGCAGACCATCGTCACGGCAATGGTGCCGGCGAGATAGAGCATGCCGCCAACCACCAGGTAACGTGCACTGGCCTGAGGCCAATTGCTGAGTCCGGCGATCAAGGCGAGAGCTGTCAGAACCGCCGTCCCGAAGAAGGCCGCAAAGAAGACGGGGTTGAGAACCGCGACATTGATCGATTGCATGGCGGCAATGCCGGCGGCCGGGGCTATGCGGCCGAGGGCGGTCATCACGAAGACCGAGAAGGCGAAGAAGAGCCCGCCGATCAGCCCTGAACCGAGCGCCGAAAGTAACGTCACGACGAACAGCGCGCGGTCCATCGCCGTCTCCCGCTAGCCGACCTCCACCTCGTCCCAGAAGCCGAAGCGGTCGGCGACATGGCTCATCGAGGGGCGCGGCGCCTCGTAGCGCCAGGCGGCGCGCTCGTGGCGGGCGCCGTCGATCACCACGTGGTAGAACTGAACGCCATGCGGACAGGCGCGGTCGGAGACCGTCTTCTCGGCCTTCTCCAGCAGATCAAGCCGCACCGCCTCATTGGGGAAATAGTGGTAGCCGCCTTCCTCGACGATGTCGTCGCTCTCGGCGATGAGCTGGCCCTTGAGCTGGGCCTTCATTATCCGCAGTCTCCTCAGAACGTCGGATTGGTGCACTTGACGCCTTTCGGCTTGATCGAGGTGATCACGCCCGTCTCGAGCGAGATCTCCCAGGCGCGGCTGATGTCGGTCCACCAATCCTTCTGGTCGCCGCCTTTGGCCTCCCCGATGAAGCGCAAGGTCTGGTCGTCGCCCTGCACGCAGGCGACCGATAGCACCGCACCTGGCCGCAGCTTGCTCACCAGCAGCGCATCGAGGACCACATAAGCGCCGGGAGTGTCGCCCTTTTGCGGCGTGGTCTCCTTGCTGGTCAGAACCAGGGTGGTGCCGTCTTCGCGCTGATATTCGTGCACATAGACCGGCGGGGAGACGAGACCGCCGCCTAAGTCGTTCCACCCCTGAATGTCGAGCTCGTCGTCGTAGGTCTTGCCGACGAAGCTCTTGGCAAAGACCATGTCTTCGGCGTTCTCCTCGGCCACCGGCTCGGCCGGCTTCGGCCTTTTCTTGGCGGAAGCGGGTGAGACTATGAGCGCGAGGCAAGCGAGAATTGCTGCCGCGAGGGCGAGGCTGGCAAGCGGAGGGCGGGTGTAGACCATAGGCATTCCTGGCATGGAGCTAAACGAGGCGGGGCTCACAGTGTAATCACAATCATGACAAAATGAGCGTCGCCGCCGCCCGTTCCCCAGACGGAAATCCTCCCTTGGCCGGCAAGCCCGGCGCGGGCGCCATAGAATTTCCTCGTTCGCCCGGGTAGAAACCCGCTAAAGCCTTCAGCCGCTTCGTAAACGGTGCCCGCTCGTGCTTTCCCCCGCGACAAAAACGCTCGCCGCCGTTGTGGTTCTGCTGCTCGGTGCGGCATTGCTCGGCAGCGCACTCGCGGCTCCCGAGCGGGAGGCGGCGGAGCTCGATTCCATGATCGGGCAGATGATCATGGTGGGCTTCGGCGGCACCGAGGTGAACGATCCGGGGGTTGCCGCCGCGCGCGACCAGCTCGGCGACGGAACGATCGGCGGGGTCGTGCTGTATCCCGAGAATATCCGCTCGCCGCAGCAGATCACCGCGCTCACCGCCTTCTTGCGCAATGCGCGCTCGTCACCGGTGCCGTTCATCGCCGTCGACCAGGAAGGCGGCAAGGTGCAGCGCTTGTCGCGCGAAAACGGGCACAGCTATTTCCCTTCGGCGCGCGCCGTCGGCCGGAATCCGAGCTTCGCCACGCCCGACGGCGCGCAGCGCCTCTATGCTTCGATGGCCAAGGAGCTTGCCGGCTCGGGCTTCAACCTCAATTTCGGACCGGTGGTCGATCTCAATCTCAATCCGGAAAATCCCGTCATCGGCGAGCGCGACCGGAGCTTCGGCGCAGACCCCAACACGGTTACCGCTCTCGCCCGCGCCTTTATCCTCGCCCATCGCGACGCGGGGATCGTCACCGTCGCCAAGCATTTCCCTGGCCACGGCTCGAGCCGCACCGATAGCCATAGGGGCTTCGCCGATATCTCGATGAGCTGGAAGGAGATCGAGCTCGAGCCCTACCGCGTGCTTGCCAAGGAAGGCCTGCTCGATGCGGTGATGATCGGACATCTCTATCATCCGCGCTTCAGCGACGGGCAAATGTTGCCAGCCTCGCTGTCGGCGAAGGCAGTCCGCGCGCTGCGCAACCCGTCGTGGATCGATTTCGACGGCGTCATCTTCAGCGACGACATGGAGATGGGCGCCGTCGCCAACAGCTATTCGATCGAGGATCGCATCATCAAGGCGATCAATGCCGGCACCGACATCATCGTGTTTTCCAATGTCAGCGGTCACGACCCCGATCTCGGGGCCAAGATCCACGCCATCATTGCCGAGGCGGTGCGCGACGGGCGCATTCCTCGGCTTCGCATCGAGCAGGCCTACGGCAAGATCGGATTGTTGAAGCGCCGCCTCGCCCAGCACGAACTCGCCGGCAAGTGGTGAGTTCTCAGGCTCGTGTCGCGGGAGAACGTTCCGGAATGATCAGCACCATCGCCGCGATCCTGCTTTTGCTCGCGCTCGCCCTCTGTCTGGTGCTGATTCCGTTCGTGCTCTGGCTGATCTGGTGGTGACTGCCCACGAGTAGACGGCTGCTCATCCCCTTCGCTGTAGGAGCAGAATGCTGCGAAAGGCCGGTACTCACCGACTTGTGAGCGGTTTTTATGACGGCAGTCTCAAGAGTGCTGCCATTCTTGGGCACGAAGAAAATGAATCGAGCGGGGCGCTCGTTCCGGCAACGGTGGATGAGTGTATCAATGTGGCGCATGGCTCGGCCCGAAGAGGACGACGCGATTGTCGAGATGGGTCTCGAGCTGCACCAAGAAGATCCGGGGTTTGCAGAAATATCGAGCAAGGCTATGCGGGCGACCCTCGTGAAGCTGCGGCGCGAGCCTCATCGTGGCCGTGCAGTGGTCTTGGCCATCGAACGGCAACTCGCCGGCTACGCGCTGTTGATTTCGTTCTGGTCGAACGAGCTCGGTGGCGAGATTTGCGAGGTCGACGAGTTGTTCGTGCTTCCCGAGTGGCGAAATCAGGGGCACGGGCGAGCACTGTTTAAAGCCATCACGGGCGGGGGTCTTTTCGCTTCGCCCATTGCTGCCATCACGCTTGGCGTAACACTGAACAATGCGCGGGCGAAACACCTCTACGAGCGTCTCGGCTTCAAACCGGCGGGTCTATTGATGGTGCGTGCTCTTGACGCTGGATGTTGAAGTTTGCTGACAGCGCTGCCTTGCTTGCCTCGTCCTCGGACGGCCATCCTATGGAGGGAACGCTGCCGACGCTGACGGATGAAGAATGGGGTGAGCTCGCAGAGACCTGGCGCATAAGGTTTAGGGGATAAGTAACGGGCTCCTGTTACCCTGGTGGCATGGTCGTGGAGCATGCCACAGATATTGTCCTGAAGAGCGCCCGCATAGTCGGTCATCAGCAGAGGCTCGTGCAGAAGCTGAAGGCCGAGGGGATCGACACGAGGGAGGCCGAACACCTCCTGGCCTTCTTCGTAACTTCGCATCTGATGTTCGAGAGGTGCCTGACCAAGGCCCTCAAAGAGCAGGAAGAAGCAGCCGCGGGAGAAGCCAAGAACCTCGCCACTGGTTGAGTGCGGCTCCTGCATTAGTTTCCGGCGATATCGCTCAACCGCCTGTCCACCGCGGGAGCGAGCGCCGACGCCTCAATGATAGGTGTCGTGCTCGGTCGCGTCCCAGAACACATAATACGAATAGGCGGTGTAGGCGATGATGATCGGGATGATCGGGACCGCTCCGTACAGCATGAAGAGCTGGCTTTCGGGCGCCGCGGCCGCCTGCCAGATGTTGATGTGAGGCGGGATGATGAAGGGAAACAGGCTGACGGCGAGGCCGGTGTAGCAGAGGATGAAGATCGCGATGGCGAGCAGGAAGGGCAAGTAGCGGTAGCGCCGGTCGAGCGTGATCCACAGGCCTCCGATTGCCGCCGCGGTCATGAGTGGGACGGGGCTCAACATGACGATATGGGCAGGCGTGAACCAGCGCGCGGCGATCTCGGGATGCAGCACCGGAGTCCACAGGCTGAAGATGGCAATGAATATTCCGACGGCGATCAGAGCGTAGCGCGCGATGCCGTAGGCCCATTCGCGTAAAGCCTCATCGCCCTTCATGATCAGCCAGCCGGCCGATAGCAGCACATAGCCCGACAGCACGGCGACCGCGGTCGTCATCGAGAAGAGCGTGAGCCAATCGAACGCGCCACCCGAGAATTTGTTGTCGGTGACGGTGAAGCCCTGCACGAACGCGCCGATGATCACGCCCTGCATCAGCGCGGCGAGCAGCGAGCCGCCGGCAAAGGCCGTATCCCACATCCACCGGCTGCGCTCGGACTTGAAGCGGAACTCGAAGGCGACGCCGCGCAGGATGAGCCCGATCAGCATCAGGATGACGGGGATATAGAGCGCGGGCAGCATCACCGCATAAGCGAGGGGGAAGGCCGCGAGCAGGCCCCCTCCGCCCATCACCAGCCACGTCTCGTTGCCGTCCCAGAAGGGCGACACCGAGCCCATCATCGCGTCGCGGTCCTTGTCGGAGGGTGCAATCGGAAACAGCGCGCCGAGCCCGAGATCGTAGCCGCCGAGAAGAACATAGAGGAATACCGCAAGCGCGAGGATGGCCGCCCACACCAGTGGCAGAATCACTGGCAGGATGGCGGTAACTGCTGTGGCCGAGCCGACTGTCATGGTGTGCCCGAGGCGGCAAGAGGCCGGTGAGAGAGATTCGCCTCGCCTTGCACCGGCGTCTGATCGGGGCCGCGCTGCACCAGCTTGGCAATGTAATACAGCCCGGCGCCGAACACGACGCCGTAAACGAGGACGAACAGAATGAGCGAGGCGAGCACGCTGCCGCCCGGCACCGGTGAGACGGCGTCGGCGGTGCGCAAGATACCGTAGACCGTCCACGGCTGGCGGCCGACTTCGGCGGTGAACCAGCCGGCGAGAACGGCGAGGAAACCAAGGGGCGAGACCCAGGTCAAAATGCGCAGGAACCAGCGGCTCGTATAGAGGCGCCCGGTGAGCCACAGCACCGCGCCCACGACCCCGACCGCGACCATGATCAATCCGATGCCGACCATGATGCGGAAGGCGAAGAAGGGAATGATCGGGTTCGGCCTATCCTCCGGCGGGAAGGATTTCAAGCCCTTGATCTCGCCGTCCCACTCATGAGTGAGGATCAGGCTGCCGAGATGCGGCACGGCGAGCTCGAAATGATTCATCTCGGCCTTGGGGTCGGGGAAGGCGAACAGGATGAGCGGCACGTCCTTGCCGGTCTCCCAATGGGCTTCGAGCGCGGCGATCTTGGCCGGCTGATATTTGAGCGCGTTCAGCCCGTGCATGTCGCCGAGCAGGATCTGGAGCGGCGCGAGCCAGATCAACAGGCTCAGCGCCATGCCGAGCATGATACGCCCCTCCGCGACGCTTCTGTCGCGCAGGATGTACCAGGCGCCGATGCCGGCAACGATGAAGGCGGTGGTGAGATAGGCGGCCGCCACCATGTGGGCGAAGCGGTACGGGAAGGATGGGTTGATGATCGCCTGCCACCAATCGGCGACGTGGAGGATGCCATTGGCATCGACGGTGTAGCCCGCCGGCGTCTGCATGAAACTGTTGGCCGATAAAATCCAGAAGGCCGAAAGAAGCGTGCCGAATGCGACCATGCAGGCCGCGAAGAAATGCACCCATTTCGGCACGCGTTTTGCGCCGAACAGCATGATGCCGAGGAAGCCCGCCTCCAGGAAGAAGGCGGTCAGCACCTCGTAGGCCATTAGCGGGCCGATGACGTTGCCGCCGCGGCGCGACAACTCGCTCCAATTGGTGCCGAACTCGTAGGACAGCACGACGCCGGAGACCACGCCCATGCCGAAGGACACGGCGAAGATCTTGGTCCAATGCTGGGCGATGCGGAAATAGATGTCCTTCCCGGTTTTGAGCCACAGCGCCTCGAGCACGACCAGCCAGGCGGCGAGTCCAATGGTGAAAGACGGAAAGAGGATGTGAAACGAAATGGTGAAAGCGAACTGGATGCGCGAAAGCAGAAGCGGGTCGAGCTCTGGCATGTTTCGCAGCTCACCTAGCTGGACGATACGAGTCCGCTCTTGGCGACTCGGTCCTTGAAGGTCCAAGACTAACGCCCTCGGGCCGCAAGGCATAGGCGCTCGAGGCCGCAGCCTTATGCGAAATTGTCATGAGACTGTCTCGATTGCTGCACGGGCGGGACAGCGGAGAGCAGCGGACCCGGCCCGCCGGTTGATGCGGCGGCGATTCCCCCGTGGCCGGCGAGCCAAAGATCGAGGACTCAAGGCCGCTCGCTCGTCGCGGTCGCCAAGGCTTCCTGGTGATATCTCCGGCTCTCGGGGCCGAAGCAACAGAACACGACACGCTCGCCGCCGGGTCCCTCGCCAAGCACATCGATCACGGTCTTGACCGCGATGCGCGCGGCGCGCTCGGGCGGGAAGCCATAGATGCCGGTCGATATCGCCGGAAAGGCAATCGATGCGAGCCCGCGCTCGCGGAGACGCTCGATGCCGCTGCGGTAGCAGCTTGCCAGCAGCCTATCCTCGCCGCGCTCACCGCCGCCCCAGACCGGGCCCACCGCATGGATCACGTAGCTTGCTTTGAGATCGAAGCCCGGCGTGATCTTCGCCTCTCCCGTCGCGCAGCCTCCGAGCTTGGCGCAGGCCTCTGCGAGCTTGGGACCGGCAGCGCGATGGATGGCGCCACAGACGCCGCCGCCGGGAGCGAGCGCGCTGTTTGCGGCATTGACGATGGCGTCGACGTCGAGGGCGGTGATGTCGCCCTCGACGATCTCGATGTTGCCTTGCATGCGGCCATTGGATGGGCTTATGCGGCGAACATCAAGGTGGGGCATTTGATTAGCGGACAGGTCGTGCGGCAAAAGCGCTGTTGACCAGGCAATGTTATGTTATATCATCAAGCTATGAACGCTGCCCATCACCACTCCCATTCCAAGCTGTCGCACAATCAGAGCGAGATCCTGGCCTGCCTGCGCAAAGCCAAGGAACCCATGAGCGCCTATGCCATCCTCGACCGGGTGAGGACGGCCGGCATCTCCCATCCGCCCACGGTCTACCGCGCGCTGAACGAGCTGATGCAGAAGGGCATGGTGCACCGGCTTCAGTCGAAGTCGGCCTTTATCGCCTGTGGGCATGGCGTTTGCGACGGCAAGTTCGCCATCGCCATCTGCCGGAAATGCGACAAGGTCGTCGAGATTTCACTCACCGACGAGGACCAGGCGAGACTGTTGGGTCTCGCACCCAATGAGATTTCCCCCGAGCAGGTGACGCTCGAGATCGCGGGTCTCTGCGAGACCTGCCGTCCATCCGCGGCGAGCTAAGGCAAAGGTCAGACGCGTGCAAAGAGGGGTAAGCTGCCACGGGCCGGATTATGTTATATCATTACATGGGAGGACTGCATGAGATCGGTTGCGGTTGTCGCGGCGTTCGTCGCATTCGCCAGTGTCCCGGCTGTGGCGGCCGAACCCGTGCACGTCGTCGCCGCGGAGAACTTCTACGGCGACATCGCCCAACAAATCGGGGGACCGCAGGTCAGGGTGACCAGCATCCTGTCGAATCCCGATCAGGATCCGCACCTCTTCGAAGCGAGCCCGTCGGTTGCTCGGAGCCTGTCGGGCGCGCAGATCGTCGTCTACAACGGCATCGATTACGACCCGTGGATGGCGGATCTGCTCAAGGCGTCCGACGCGCCGGACCGCAAGGCGATCGTCGTCGCCGACCTCATCGGCAAGACGTCGGGTGACAACCCGCATATCTGGTACGACCCGGCGACAATGGTCGCAGCCGCGCAGGCGATCAGGGACGCTCTGGTCGCCGCCGATCCGGCCAACAAGGCTGGGTATGACAAGCGCCTCACGGCCTTCGAGGACTCGATCAAACCGGTCCAAGACAAGATCGCCCAGTTGCGGAAGCGATCAGTCGGCGTTCCGGTCACCGCGACCGAGCCGGTCTTCGGCTACATGTTCGAGGCGCTCGGCATGGACGTCAGGAACGTGCCGTTTCAATTGGCGGTGATGAACGACACCGAGCCCACGCCTTCCCAGATCGCGGCATTCGAAGACGATTTGAAAAATCACAAGGTCAAGTTGCTGGTCTACAACAGCCAAGCGACCGATCCCTTGGCGGAGCGGATGCTCAAGCTGGCCAAGGCATCGAAAATTCCGGTGGTCGGCGCCAATGAAACGGAGCCGCCGGGTTCGGACTACCAAGCATGGATGACAAAGGAACTCGTGGCGGTGGACAAAGCCCTTCCCCCGCTCACACAATGAACGCGCTCGAGTTCACCAACGTCACGGTTGAGCTGGCTGGACGCGCTGTCCTCGCCGATGTCAGCTTTGCGATTAGGGATCGGGAATTCGTCGGCGTGCTCGGACCGAACGGCTCGGGCAAGACGACATTGTTCCGCGCCGCTCTCGGGATCGTCCCTATCGCCCATGGCTCGATCAGGGTCCTTGGCGCGCCCGCTATTCGCGGCAATTCGTCGATCGGCTACATGCCGCAGGTGCGCAGCAACGTCGACACGCTGAGGCTGAGCGGCTGGGATTTTGTGGCCGTGGTGGTCAACGGCCATCGCTTTGGCCTGCCATACTTGGGCAAAGACGGACGCAAAGAAGTCGATTGGGCCTTGGACATGGTCGGCGCGCGCGAGCTCGCCAAGCGCCCTTTGGCCGAAACATCGGGCGGCGAGCGCCAGCGGCTCTTGCTGGCCCAGGCCCTGATCGGGCGACCGAAATTGCTGTTCCTCGACGAGCCCCTCATCAGCCTTGATCCCAATCACCAGCGCGCCGTGGTGCAACTCACGAAGAACTTGCAGACGGAGCTGCGCATATCGGTTCTGTTCAGCTCGCACGAGCTCAATCCTCTGCTTGGGGCGCTCGACCGCGTGCTCTATTTGGGCCACGGCCATGCGGCGCTCGGCACCGTCGATGAGGTCATCACCGGCCCGGTCTTGTCGCGCTTGTATGGATCTCCGATCGAGGTGGTTCGTATCGGCTCCCGCATTTTCGTCATGTCGGGAGAGCACGACGTGGAGCTGGAAAATCACCGGCACGAACACGAAGGCCATGAGCATCACCATGCTCCACTATGATTTCATGCGCACCGCTTTCGCGGCCGCCACCATCGTCGCGATCGTCGCCGGCCCGATCGGCTACTTTCTGGTTCTCAGGGGACAGACCTTCGCCGGTCACGCCTTGGCGCATGTCGGGTTCACCGGAGCCACCGGCGCGATACTGATCGGCTTCTCTCCATTGGCGGGCTTGGTGTGTCTCACCGTCGCCGCAGGGATCGCCATGGGGTTTCTCGGCGAGCGCTTGGCGCAACGCGACGTGGCCATCGGCATCATCCTTGCGCTGGCGCTCGGTCTCGGACTTCTGTTCCTGCATTTCTTCACGGCCTTCGCCACCAAAGCGACGGCGCTTCTGTTCGGGAACGTTTTAGCCGTCGACGCCGGCACGGTATGGATTTTGCTGTTCATGGGGGTGGTGAGCCTCGCCACGCTCGCTGTCATCTCGCGGCCGCTGCTGTTCGTCAGCATTCAGCCGGAACTCGCCGTGGCGAAGGGTGTGCCGGCGCGGGCGCTATCGATCGCGTTCCTGGCGATCGTGGCGCTCGCAACCGCCGAATGCGCGCAGATCGTGGGCGTGCTTCTCGTTTTCGCGTTGATGATCGGCCCGGCGGCAACGGCGCAACGCCTCACCAAGAATATCGCGAGCGGGTTGGGCCTGGCCGCGTTGCTGGCGCTTGCTGACGCCTGGCTCGGGCTGACGCTCGCATTCTATACCGACTGGCCGACCAGCTTCTGGATCGCGGCCTTGAGCGCCGCCGGATATTTCTTGGCGATTCTGCCATGGGCGCACTGGCTGCCGCGACGGGCAGCGATGGGAGTCGGCACCGGGAAGTCGTTAGCTCCCAAGGCCCTCGCCCCAGGTGACAGCCGTCCGGCGTCTTGATCGATTTAGCCTGTCCCCGCGCAGGGGCTGGGAATTATGCTTCCTCCAGGATGTCAGCTTCCGCGTCGCGCTGGGTTGTAGCCATGGCCGTGATGCTGCTCATAGCGGTCGCGGCGGATACGCTCGTGCCTGCCAGCCTTCAGTTGCGGCTAGGGCTGCATTGGCTGATCGAGCATTTCCTCGCGTATTTCGTCCTCACTCTCGTGTTCTGCCTCGCCTGGCCGAGACCCTTCCTCGTGATGGCCTGTCTCATGGCGGTCGCAGGCGTGATGGAGGCCCTTCAAGGCTTGACCGCCGACCGCATTCCCAACCTCGCCACCGCCTTTTGCGGGGCGGCCGGGGTGCTCGTTGCGGCGCTGCTCGCAAGCCTCGTGACAGATCTGTGGCAAAAGAGGCGCGGCCGTGCTCGCACCGCGTCAGGTTAACTTCCGCCCCTGGCGCGTTTTCACGAAATCTGGTCTATCCTTGAGGCATGATCAGCTCAGCCCGGCGCCATACGATCCCGGTCAGGATCGGCACTGTCACGATCGGCGGCAATGCCCCGGTCGTCGTGCAGTCGATGACCAACACCGACACGGCCGACGTCGAGTCGACGACCAAGCAAGTCGCGGCACTTGCTCGCGCCGGCTCGGAGCTCGTGCGCGTCACCGTCGACCGCGCCGAGGCCGCGGCTGCCGTTCCTCACATCCGCGAGCGGCTCGATAACTTGGGCGTGGAGGCGCCGCTCATCGGCGATTTCCACTATAACGGCCACACGCTGCTGAAAGAGCACCCCGCTTGCGCCGAGGCGCTCGCCAAATATCGCATCAACCCCGGCAATGTCGGCTTCAAGGAGAAGCGCGACAAGCAGTTCGCCGAGATCGTCGAGATCGCGGCGCGGAACGGCAAGGCGGTGCGCATCGGGGTGAATTGGGGAAGCCTCGACCAGGATCTGCTCACGCGGCTGATGGACGAGAACGCGCGTCTGCCCGCGCCCAAGGACGCGCGGGAGGTGATGCACGAGGCGATCGTGCAGTCCGCGCTGCTCAGCGCCGAGCGGGCGATCGAGCTCGGGCTCGGGCCTGACAAGATCGTGCTTTCCGCGAAAGTCTCCGCCGTGCAGGATCTGATCGCCGTCTACGCGATGCTGGCCGCCCGCTCGGACCTTGCGCTCCATCTCGGTCTTACCGAGGCGGGCATGGGGTCGAAGGGCATCGTCGCGTCCTCCGCCGCGCTCTCCGTGCTGTTGCAGCAGGGGATCGGCGACACGATCCGCATCTCGCTCACGCCAGAGCCGGGCGGCGACCGCACGCTCGAGGTCAAAGTCGCGCAGGAGCTGTTGCAGAGCATGGGCTTCAGAAGCTTCGTGCCGCTCGTTGCAGCCTGTCCCGGCTGCGGGCGCACCACGTCAACCACCTTCCAGGAGCTCGCCCGCGACATCCAAGATTTCATTCGCGACGAGATGCCCGAGTGGAAGCGCCGCTATCCCGGCGTCGAGACGCTGAACGTCGCGGTGATGGGCTGCATCGTCAACGGACCGGGCGAGTCGAAGCACGCCGATATCGGCATTTCGCTCCCCGGCACGGGAGAGGCGCCGGCAGCGCCCGTGTTCATCGACGGCAAGAAGGCCGTGACCTTGCGCGGGCCGACCGTCGCGGCCGACTTCAAGCAGATGGTGCTCGACTATATCGAGCGGCGCTTCGGCCAAGGCGCGATCGGGCGCAGCGCGGCGGAGTAGGGAGACGGCGATGCGTCTGGCGTGGCTTGCGGTTCTCGCGCTTCTGGTCTCATCCGCTGCCGCACTGCAAATCGCCCGCGCCGAAGAAGACGAGCCCGCCGACAACGAGGCATCGACGGATGAGGCGCCCGATCCTTGGGTCGGATGCTGGGCTCGCGTCTACGACGCCGCTCATCTCGCCAAGCATCCGAAGCAGGCCGTTACGGCGCTCACGCTCTCGATCGGCACGCGCACACCGTCCGGCGACAGCGATCCCGGTCCATACGCCGCCAAGCTCGCCGGCAAGTTCCGCGATAAGACCGACAACTATGCGATGCCGAGCGGCGGACGCTGCGTGGTCACGGGCGCCGCCAAGGATCACCTCTCTTGTGTCACCGACGGGTTCTTCGTTGGCAAATTCGAGCTTCAGCCCGCGGCCAAAACCATGAAGATCGTGTTGCAGGGAAGCGACGAGCATATCGCGCTCGTGCCGGGCGTCGACACCGCATCCTTCGTTCTCTTGTCGCCGGACAATCCCGAGCATTCGCTGTTCGTGCTGAACCCGGCGCCGGCCAAGTCTTGCGGCCAATAAGCTAGCGGCGCTAGCCCTGAACGAGCTGCGCGGCGATGTTCACGGCGAGAGCGATCACCGCCGTATTGAAAAAGAACGACAAGATGCCGTGCAGCATGACCGCGCGGCGCATCGCACGCGACGTCACGGCGACGTCTGAGGTCTGCGCCGTGGTGCCGACAACAAATGAGAAATAAAGGAAGTCGAGGTAGTCCGGAGTGGCGTCGTCGGGGAAATCGAGGCCGCCGCCGTGGCCGCCGGCGTGGTCCTTGCCTTCGCTGTGGAACTCGTGCGCGTAGAACAGCGCGAAGACGGTGTGGATCAGCAACCACGTCAGCATGATGGTCGCAATCGACACCGCGATGCTGATGTTGCGGCCGTAGCCATGCTCGCTCTTGAGCGCCATGAGCTGGGCAAACAGGGCGAGCAGCACGCACATCGACCCGAAGATGACGATGAACAGGACGGCGATGCGGCTCTCGCGCTCGATGCCCGCCTCGCGCTTGATGCCTTCGACCTCGGCGTGAGCCATCTTGATGGCGATAAGGACGAGATAGAGCAAGCCGCCGGCGTTCCAGCCGGCCAGGATGCGTGGAATCAAATTCTCGATGGGAGCGAAGAGCGCGACGGTCAGGCCGACGCAAAATGCAAGGACGAAACGCTTCTGCGCCCGCACGTGCCGTACGATGTCCGCACCTAACGAAGCTTCAGGCTCCGCCTGTTCGGTCTTGGGCTTGTTGTGGGTTGCCATCGCCACCTGCTAGCAGATTCCCAGGCTCGCTTCATGGGAAACCTCATTGCTGCGGCGCTAGGCGCGCCGCTCGGCGACGAAGCGGGCGGCGTCGATGAGCATTGCGCCCTTGTTCCGGAATGGTGCCAGCGCCTGTTCTGCCTCGGCGACGAGCCCAGCCAACCGCGCCTTGGCGGCCTCGGTTCCAAGCAGAGCGATGAGCGTCGCCTTGCCCTGGCTCGCGTCCTTGGCCACCGCCTTGCCAAGTGTGGCAGCGTCGCCCTCCGCATCGAGCAGGTCGTCGGCGAGTTGGAAGGCTTGGCCGAAGGCGGCGGCATAGGAGATGAGCGCGGCCCGCTGTAACGCGCTTGCCCGGCCGAGGATCGCTCCCGCCTCGCAGGCGAAGCGGAACAAGGCCCCGGTCTTGAGCGCCTGCATGGTTGCCACGTCCTCCTTGCCGAAGCTCTTCCGTCCGATGGTGAGATCGAGCGCTTGGCCGAGCACCATGCCGTGCCAGCCGCTTGCTCTGGCGAGATGCAGCACAAGCTCGGCGCGGATGGCGGCATCGGGGTTGGTCGAGGGCGCGCTCAAGATCTCGAAGGCGATGGTAAGCAAGCCGTCGCCTACGAGGATCGCCGTCGCTTCGTCAAAGGCCTTGTGCACGGTCGGCCGTCCCCGGCGCAAATCGTCGTCATCCATGGCCGGGAGGTCGTCATGCACGAGAGAGTAGCAATGCACGCATTCGAGCGCGCAAGCAGCGTCGAGCGCGGCCTCCTCATCGACCCCGAACAGGCGCGCCGACTGCATCAGGAGAAAGGGGCGGAGCCGCTTGCCGCCGCCCAAGACTGCGTAACGCATGGCCGGAGCGAGATCGCTCCCGGCCGCCGCCGCTGCCGCCTGGCCCGCATCGGCACTGCCGCCAAGCAGGGCCTCGAGCCTCGCCTCGACAAGCCGGCCCACGCGTTCGAGCTCTTCCTTGAATGCCATGCTGGGGATTAGGGCGAGAGGGGGCGGCTTCTTGCCGCAAAATCGTTGCTAATCATTACCCTAATACCACGTTGCGGGTTGCGGCAACCGAGAGGTAGAAGACGGGGGATATGGTGATTCAAGCGGTCTCAGGGGCGCGGGGGCGCAAGCGCACTTCGAGACGGACGGGGCATCCCTGGCTCAGGCGCACGGCGCTCGTCGTGCTCTTTGGGCTTTTGGCGCTCCTCCTTTCCATCGTCATCTTCCGCTTCGTCAATCCGCCTATCACCGCCGTGATGCTGGCCGACAAGCTGACGGGCACGACGCTGCACCGTAAATGGGTGCCGCTCGATGACATGTCGCCACAACTCCCGCTCGCCGTGATCGCCAGCGAGGACGGGCGTTTCTGTCTCCATTGGGGGGTCGATTGGGGCGCTATGCGCGAGGCGATCAAGGACGGTGCCGTGCGCGGTGCGAGCACCATCCCCATGCAGGTGGCGAAGAACCTCTATCTGTGGAACGGGCGCAGCTATGTGGCGAAAGTCCTCGAGCTGCCGCTCGCCTATGTCATGTCGCTGATCTGGCCGAAGGATCGCATGATCGAGGTCTATCTCAATGTCGCTGAGTTCGGCCACGGCCTTTACGGGGCGGAGGCGGCAAGCCGGTACTATTTCGGCAAGAGCGCCGCCGATCTTACCCGACATGAGGCGGTGCTGCTTGCCGTCACGTTGCCGGCCCCGGATATACGCAATCCGCGCAAACCGAGCTTTCGCATGCTGCGCATCGCGCGAGCAGTCGAGCTGCGCACCCCGATCATTGCCAAGCGTGCGGGTTGCGTGATGCCGGGTCGCTGAGGGTCCGCCATCGGCTCTGGCCAGCCGAAAACTTTGCCACTATAAGGGCGCGACGAAGACCCCCGAGTTTCGGGGGCTGCTCATGGGATTGTATGAATCATGGCCGTTCCGAAAAGAAAAGTCTCGCGCATGAAGCGCGGCAACAGGCAAAGTCACGACGCGCTCACAGCGCCGACCTATGTCGAGGACAAGGAGTCCGGCGAGCTTCGCCGGCCCCATCACATCGACCTGAAATCGGGCCGTTATCGCGGCCGTCAGGTGCTCGACGTCAAGGAAGAAACCTAAGCGGCTGGCTCGGCCGAAGCGGGCCGGACGGCCTCCTTCCGTTGGAGGGCTCGACTGGCGATGACGGAACCGGCGCCCGAGGGTAAGGCGGTGCGCAAACGCGAGCGGCGCTGGGTGGCCGCCGTACCGCTCCTGGTCATCCCGCTTCTCGCTTATGTCGTCTTGGCCGGGGCCGGCGCCGAGTTCGGCGCTCCATGGTTCAACGTGTCCCTGCCGTCAGGCGGCATGTGGCACATCGCCCCCGGCGATATTCTGCTCACGGTGGGGCTTGGGCTTCTCTTCTTCGAGATCTTGAAAGCGACGCGGACCGGTGGCGCCACGATCATCGACCACGCCTTCTCGATGATGGTGTTCGTCGCCTGCCTTATTCTGTTCCTGATCTGGGACCGCGCGGCCACCTCGACGTTTTTCCTGCTCATGCTCATGGCGATGACCGACGTGATCGCGGGCTTCTCGGTAACCATCAATGCGGCGCGGCGCGACTACGATATCGGCGCCCCGTGACGCAGTGGGCCTAGCCCAATGCGGACTCGCGCGAGAGCCGCAAGCTTTTATCAACCAAGCAATGAAGAAAGACCGGAGTGGTCGCGCTCCTGCCGTCTTTCCTGCTCGATCGCGGCCTAGAGAGAGCCCTTTCTTAAGCCTTGGTCACTAGGGTTCGCGGCAACAAGGCAGCACCGAGAAGGTGCGCCGCAATTGGGACTTGAGGGGGCGAAGTTGAGTAGATCCTCTAAGGACCCGGCCGGGGTCGGCCGCATACAGTCCCAAGCTGAGCAAGCCGCCCCAAGCGTCGTCGACGTCAGCCAGCGGGGCGAGGAGTCCTCCGCCACGCCGGTACCAGAGCACAGGTTCGATCTCGAGGAAGTCCTGAAAGCCGTGCGCGAGACGGCCTATCGCTGGAACTTCGCGAGCGACCGCGTCGACTGGGCGGAGAACGCCTCGGAAGTGCTCGGCGTTTCCGATCCCCTCCAACTCGCAAAGGGCCGCGCCTTCGCTCTGCTGGTCGATCCGGAGCACGCGGGTGCGCGTTATGACGGCATCACGGGCGGACCGCACGTCGCGCCTGGAACCGAGATCAAATATTGCCTGCATTATCGCTTTCTCCCGGAGGGGCGTCGCGGCAGGACGGCGCTGTGGGTCGAGGACACCGGTATCTGCTATGTCGACGAGGAATCGCGCCCGAGACTCGCGCAAGGCACGCTGCGCGTGATCGACGACCGGCGCGAGAAGCATGAGCGGCTGCTTTATCTCGGCAGCCATGACGAGCTCACCGGACAACTTAACCGCACCAGGCTCACCGAGGAATTGACCCGTCTCCTGTCGAGCGCGGGGCGAGCGCCGGCCAAAGGCGCCTTCCTCCTTGCCGGCGTCAACGATCTCACCCTGATCAACGAAACTTACGGCTTCGACGTGGGCGACGAGGTGATCACGATCGTCGGCCGCCGCCTCGGCCGCGCCCTGCGCGGCAAGGACTGCATCGGTCGCTTCTCCTCCAACAAGTTCGGAATCGTGCTGCACGATTGCGACGCTGACGGGCTCGAGGCCATCGCCGCCCGGCTGATGGCGACGATACGCGAGAGCGTCATCGATACGACCGTAGGGGCCGTGGCGACGAGCATCTCGATCGGCGCCGTGATCCTGCCCGAGCACGCCGGCAACGCGCAGTCGGCCACCGGCCGGTGCCTGCAAGCGCTGGATAGCGCGCGCAACAATCGCGGCGAGCACTTCACCCTCTATCGGCCGTGCGAGCGGCGCGAGTCGGAACGCCGCCGTGCCGTCGGAATCGCCGACGAGATCGTGCGCGCGTTGAACGACCGGCGCATGATGCTCGCGCTCCAGCCGATCGTCACCTCGCGCAGCCACGAGCCCGAGCTTTACGAATGTCTGTTGCGCATGAAGCGGCTCGACGGCTCGATCGCCTCGGCAAGCGAGTTCATCCACATCGCCGAGCAATTCGGGCTCGCCAAGCTCATCGACCATCGCGTGCTCGAGCTCACCATCGACTTGATGCGCTCGATCCCGAAGATCAAGCTCGCGCTCAACGTGTCGGCGGCGACGGCGACCGATACGCAATGGCTGTCGAGCCTTGAGGCTTTCACCGGCAAGGAGCGCGCGCTCACCGAGCGTTTGACCATCGAGATCACCGAGACCGCGGCCATCTCGGACCTCGCCGAGACCGTGAAATTCGTAAGCGCTATCAAAGCCTTAGGCTGCCGCGTGGCACTCGACGATTTCGGCGCCGGTTATACCTCGTTCCGCAGCTTGCGGCTGCTCGGGGTCGACATGGTCAAGATCGACGGCTCGTTCATCGAGAATCTCGCCACCCACGCCGAGGACGAGATGTTCGTGCGCACCCTGATCGACCTCGCGAAGAATTTTGGCATCGTCACCGTGGGCGAATGGGTGGGCGATGAGCGGACGGCGAAGCTCCTCGAGCGGGCCGGAGTCGCCTATATGCAGGGCTATTTCTTC
>DATHCZ010000220.1:0-7248 GCA_035319265.1 Methyloceanibacter sp.
ACCTATCGCTATACCGACCCCGATGGGACGGTCGGCGCTGACCGCACGCACGATGCGGGGCCTCGCTGATGCGCATCGCTCTCGTCTACGATCTGCGCGACGACTATCGCGCGCTCGGCTACTCCGAGGAGGAGATTGCCGAGTTCGACTCGATCGGCACGATCGATGCGCTTGCTGAAGCTCTCGAAGCGCTTGGCTGCGAGCCTGTTCGCGTCGGTCGCGGACAGGCGCTCGCAGCGCGCTTCGTCGCGGGCGAGCGCTTCGATCTCGTGTTCTCGATCGCCGAGGGGTTGAAGGGCCGCTCGCGTGAGGCACAAGTTCCTGCATTGTGCGAGCTGTTCGACCAGCCTTACCTGTTCTCCGACCCGCTCACGGCCGCCGCCGCGCTCGACAAGTCGGTGGCCAAGCGGCTGGTGCGCGACGCCGGCGTGAAGACGCCATCGTTCGCGGTAGCGGAGAGGAGCGCGAACGAGCTTGCCGGCTGGACCGACTTCCCGGCTTTCGTCAAGCCGCTCGCCGAAGGCACCGGCAAAGGCTGCGAGGCGGCATCGCTGGTCCATACGCCTGAAGAGCTCGAGGCGGCGGCGACGCGCGTCATCGAACGCTATCACCAGCCGGCTCTGGTCGAACATTATTTGCCAGGCCGCGAGTTCACGGTCGGCATTGTCGGCAACGGCGGCCACGCGCGCGTGCTCGGCGTGTGCGAAATCGTACTGCGCGAGAACGCCGAGGCCAACGTCTACTCGCTGCACAACAAGGAGCTGTGCGAGGAGCTCGTCATCTATGCTCCGGCTTCCGATCCCGAGGCATTGCTTGCGGGCTCGCGGGCGCTCGATGCCTATCGCGCGCTGGAATGCCGCGACACCGCGCGCATCGACTTCCGCTCTGATGCGCGCGGCGAGCCCTATTTCCTCGAGGCGAACCCGCTTGCCGGCTTGAATCCGTGGCACTCTGACCTGCCGATCCTCGCCGGCCAGAACGGGATCGAGTTCACGGCTCTGATCGGCATGATCCTCGATGCCGGGCTCGCCCGCTACGGCCTCAGTCGCAGCGGCGGGAAGAGAGAGCGGAAGCGCGCCTGATGGCGGGCGCCGGCGGCTTCATCCCGGTCGTGCATGCGGCGACGGAGAGCCGCCCCGACGAGGTCGACACGATTATTGCCGCGCAGGCAGTCTCTGGCGCGCTCGAAACCCTCGGCTTCACCACCGAGGTCATCGGCCTTACGTCCGATCTCGCGGAGCTCGATGCCTTGCCGTCGCGGCGGCCGCTCGTCGTGTTCAATCTCGTCGATGCGGTCAATGGCGATGGCAGACTCGCGCCCATGGTTCCGGCGCGGCTCGAAGCGCTTGGTCTCAACTACACGGGATGCAGCACGAGCGCCTGGCTGAACACGCTCTCGAAGATCGCTACGAAGCTGAAGCTTGCCCATGCCGGCCTGCCCACGCCCTCGTGGTCGGAGGACGGGAAGGGCGTCGACGCGGACGCGCCGGTGATCGTCAAGCCGGTGTGGGAGCATGGCTCGCTCGGTCTCGATGAGGGTTCGGTCATGCGCGGCACTGATGCCGCCCGCTCCATCGCCGAGCGGAACTTGCGCTGGAAGACCGAGCATTTCGCGGAGGCCTTTCTCGCCGGCCGCGAGTTCAATCTCTCCGTGTTGGACGGGCCGTCCGGACCGGCGGTTCTGCCCATCGCCGAAATCCTCTTCCAGGGCTTCGCCGCGCAAACGCCGAGAATTGTCGGCTACCACGCCAAATGGACGCCGGACAGCGCGGCCTATATCGGCACGCCGCGCCGCTTCGGTCTCGAGGTCGAGAACCCGGAGCTGGCCGGCAAGCTCAAGGGCCTCGCGCTTGCTTGCTGGCAGCTCTTCGCGCTTTCGGGCTATGCCCGGGTCGATTTCCGTCTCGACGGGCAAGGCGAGCCCGCGATCCTCGAAGTGAACATGAATCCCTGTCTCAGCCCCGACGCCGGTTACGCCGCCGCGGCCGAGGAGGCCGGATATTCCTATGAAGCCATGATCGGGGCGATCGTCGAAGCCTCGCTTGGAGCCTTGCAAGCCACCGCTTGACGTGCTTCGCATCTCGTCATGCTCCGCATCCGGAAAGTGGCAGACGCGACGACGGCGGTGAACCGCTCGGCCATCGAGGCCGCGCAGAAGATCATGCGCGAGCAGTTCGCGGCGATGCCTGAATACGACATCGCCAAATTGCCGGAGCAACTGGCCAATCCGCTGAAGCACAAATTCGTGTCGCGCCTGTTCGTGGCCGAGAACGCGCGCGACCAGACGCTGGGCCTGGCGCTTCTCCTGCACGCGCCGGATATCGGCTTCTCCTATCTCGAGATCATCTCGACGGCACGGGGACGGACCGGGGAGGGCATCGGCGCCACACTCTACGAGCGCGTCCGCGAAGAGGCACGCGCGCTCGGCACCCAGCTTTATTTCGAGAGCCTGCCGGACGATCCCGCGCTCAGCCCGAACCCCGAGATCAGGGCCAACAACGCCAATCGTCTCAAATTCTACGAGCGCTACGGCGCCCGGCCGATCATCAACACGGCCTACGAGACTCCCGTCACGCCGGAGACCACGGACCCGCCTTACCTCATGCTCGATCCGCTCGGCTCCAACGACCTACCGAGCCGGGACAAGGTGAAGAAGGTCGTACGCGCTATCCTCGAGCGGAAATACGGATCGCCGGCCGCCTATGTGCAGATGGTCGTGGACTCGATTCATGACGACCCGATCCGCTTGCGCGAGCCGCGCTACCTCAAGCGCCGCGCGCCGAAGGAGGAGGTGCGGGCTTCATCGGAGCCGCGCATCGCGCTGGTGCTGAACGACGACCACGTCATCCACCATGTTCAGGAGCGGGGCTATGTCGAGGCGCCGGTCCGCATCCGCTCGATCATGGCCGAGCTCGACCCTTCAGGCCTGTTCGAGAAGGTGGCGGCGAAACGTTATTCGGATCGGCATATCCGTGCCGTCCACGACGGGCGGCTGGTCGACTATATCCGCAAGGCTTGCTTGATGGCCGGTCCGAGGAAGTCGATCTATCCTTACGTCTTCCCGACGCGGAACCCGGCGCGGGCGCCGAAGGACGAGACGGTGCTTGCCGGCTATTACTGCATCGACACGTTCACGCCGCTCAATGAAAACGCTTATCTCGCCGCGCGAAGCGCGGTCGATTGCGCTCTGACCGCGGCGGAGCGGGTGCTCGAGGGGGCTGAGCTTGCTTACGCTCTGGTGCGGCCTCCGGGTCACCATGCCGAAAGCCACACCTTTGGCGGCTTCTGCTATTTCAACAACGCCGCCATCGCCGCGAACATGCTGGCACGCTACGGCAAGGTCGCGATCCTCGACATCGACTATCACCACGGCAACGGCCAGCAGGAGATCTTCTATGCGAGGTCGGACGTGCTGACGGTGTCGATTCACGGCCATCCGAGCTTCGCCTATCCCTATTTCACCGGGTTCCGCGACGAGACGGGGATCGGCGCCGGCGCCGGTTACAATCTCAATATTCCGCTGCCCGAGCACCTCACTCCCGAGCAGCACAGAAGCGCGGTCGCCGAGGGCCTGCGCCGCATCAGGCGCTTCCGTCCGGCCTTTCTCGTCGTCTCGCTCGGTCTCGATACGGCGCGCGGCGATCCGACCGGCACGTGGTCCAACCGAGCGCGCGATTTCGAGCAGCTCGGACATATGATCGGGGAGCAGGGCTATCCCACCCTCGTGGTGCAGGAGGGCGGCTATCGCGTGCGCACGCTCGGCTCGAACGCGCGCCACTTCTTTGCTGGGCTTGCGACCGGTCACTCCGCCGCGCGGCAAATGGCGCCGGCGCTTGCGCGGGGCAATGGCGGTGCAAAAGCCGGTCATCGCAATGGGCTCGAGTGGCGGAGCGCAGTCATGGCCGAGGACGTCGGCCGCGTGCGCTCGCTGGTGGCCGGCACCGGCATGTTCAGCACCTCTGAGGTGGACATCGCCGGAGAGCTCGTTACCGAGCGTCTCACCAAGGGCCTTCGCTCCGGCTATCACTTCGTTCTCGCCGAGCGCGGCGCGTCCCTCGTCGCGTATGCTTGTTACGGGCCGATCGACGGGACGCAGGGCTCCTTCGATCTTTATTGGATCGCCGTCTCTCCCGAGGAGCAGCGGAAAGGGCTCGGCGCTCAAGTCTATGCCCGCGCCGAGGCGGCCATGCGCAAGGCGGGCGCCAAGCATGTCTATGTCGACACGTCCTCCTCTGACCGTTACGCGCCGACGCGCGGCTTCTATCAGCGCATGGGCTTCGTCGAGGAGGCTCGGCTCCCGGACTTCTATGGCCCCGGCGACGGCAAGGTCATCTATGTGAAGGAGCTTGGCGGCGAACCGCTTTCGGTTGCGACCCGGTCCTAGCCGCGAACCGCCTCGATGACGGCAAGGCCCGAGGTGGTTGACGTTGTCTTCGCCGGCGTCAGCCCGGCTTCCCGCAAGAGAGCCGTGAATTCCGCCACGCTACGGGTCTTGCCGCCGGTGATGGTCATCATATGCAGATCGACCATGATGGCGGCAGGGTCGTCGGCGGCGCGCTCCGGCATCAGCCGCTCGATGATCGCGAGCCTCGCGCCTTCCGGCATGGCGCGGCGGACATTGTGTAGAATGGCGAGAGCTTCGGCGTCGGTCCATTGCTGGAGCACGTTCTTGAGCAGATAGAGGTCCGCCTTGACCGGGACGGCCTCGAAGAAATCGCCCGGCACAAGCTCGATGCGATCCAGCAGGTGAAATTGATCGAACACGCGCAGGAAGGGTATCGCCATGTCGATCATATGCGGCGTCTCGAACAGAACGCCGGTGAGATGCGGGAAGGCGATCAGGAGCGGGGTGAGCAGCGCACCGCAGCCGCCGCCGATATCGGCGACCTTTTTGGCCTCGGCGCCACACTCCAGCACTTCCAGGATCGAGCCCGCATGGGCAAACGTCTCGTCGGTCAAATAGGTCGCGAACATCACCCCTTGCGCTGCGTTCTCGCGCCGCCAATCCGTGACGTTCATGCCGAACACGTGGTCGAAGGCGGGCTTCCCCGTCTTAAGGCAGGAGACGAGATCGGACCAGGGGCGCCAATATTGCTCGACGACGATCTGCACCTTCTTGTTGAGACGGGAATGGGAATCGGAGCGGAGCGACCATCCGCCTGGAGCAAGCGCGAAAGTTCCGTCGGGTAGCTCCCGGCAGATGCCCAGTGTCGCGAGGCCGCGCAGGAAGCGGAAGAGATGCGGCGCCGATGTGCCGAGCGCGCCGGCAAGCTGCTCGACCGTCCAGGTTCGCTCGCCCATCTTGTCGGGAAGGTCCAGCTTCACCGCGGCATAGACGAGCGCGGCCTCGTGATAGGCCTCGATCTGGAGGCGCATGCGCTCCTCGAAGGCCCTCAGGTCTTGGCTCTCCCCCGTCATCGCGCTTAACCCATAGCACCTGTGGGGGGCACTTGATGAGTCATTGCCGACTCAAACACGCTGCTATAACCACTTGCCATGCCGGATAAATCCCAAGATCGCGTGCTAATCGTCGATTTCGGCAGCCAAGTGACGCAGCTGATCGCGCGGCGCGTGCGCGAAGCCGGCGTCTACTCCGAGATCGTGCCTTACGACAAGGCCGAGGCCGCGCTCGCCGAGGAGCGGCCGAGCGCCATCATCCTGTCGGGCGGGCCTGCATCCGTGCACGAGACCGGCACGCCGCAAGCGCCCCAAGCCGTGTTCAACGCGGGCGTCCCCGTGCTCGGCATCTGCTACGGCGAGCAGGCCATGGTGGCGGCGCTCGGCGGGACGGTCGAGGGCGGACATCATCGCGAGTTCGGCCGCGCCGAGTTGCAAGTCATCGACGAGACGCCGTTGTTCGACGGCGTGTTCAAGGAAGGCGACCGCGCGCAAGTGTGGATGAGCCACGGCGACCGCGTCACGCGGCTGCCGCCGGGCTTCCGCGCCGTCGGCATCTCAACCGGCGCGCCGTTTGCGGCGATCGCCGACGACTCGCGCAGGCTCTATGGCGTGCAGTTCCATCCCGAGGTGGTGCACACGCCAAAGGGCGCGGCACTGCTCAAAAATTTCGTGCGGGGAATCGCCGGCTGCCCCGGCGATTGGACCATGGCGCATTTCCGCGACAGCGAGGTCGCGCGCATCCGCGAGCAGGTGCGCGACGCCAATGTCGTGTGCGGGCTGTCAGGCGGGGTGGACTCGGCCGTCGCCGCGCTCCTCATCCACGAGGCGATCGGCGACCAGCTCACCTGCATCTTCGTCGATCACGGCCTGTTGCGCCAAGGCGAGGCGAAGGAGGTGGTCGATCTCTTCCGCGACCACTACAACATCCCGCTCGTCGCGGTCGACGCGTCGGCGCGCTTCCTCGAGGCGCTGAAGGGCGTCACCGACCCGGAAGAGAAGCGCAAGACGATCGGCAGACTGTTCGTCGACGTGTTCGACGACGAGGCCGAGACGCTCGGCGGGGTCGAGTATCTCGCGCAGGGCACGCTCTATCCCGACGTGATCGAGAGCACCTCGGCGCTCGGCGGCCCGTCGGCCACCATCAAGTCGCATCACAATGTCGGCGGGCTGCCCGAGCGCATGAAGCTCAAATTGATCGAGCCGTTGCGCGAATTGTTCAAGGACGAGGTGAGGGCGCTCGGCCGCGAGCTCGGGCTGCCGGGAGCTTTCGTCGACCGCCATCCCTTTCCGGGGCCGGGGCTCGCCATCCGCATTCCGGGCGAAGTGACCGAGGAGAAGCTCGCCATCCTGCGCAAGGCCGATGCCATCTATATCGAGGAGATCAGGAAGCAGGGGCTATACGACAAAATCTGGCAGGCCTTCGCCGTGCTGCTCCCGGTGCGTACCGTCGGCGTGATGGGGGACGCGCGCACCTACGATTATGTGTGCGCGCTGCGCGCCGTCACCTCGACCGACGGCATGACGGCCGACTATTACGACTTCTCCCACGATTTTCTCGGGCACGCGGCGCGGCGCATCATCAACGAGGTGCGCGGCATCAACCGCGTCGTCTACGACATCACCTCCAAACCCCCCGGCACCATCGAGTGGGAGTGACGTCCGCTAACTTTGTGGAGGTCTGCCAATGACCCTAAGCAGACAAGGGCCATCGCTAGACGCAGTGTATCTCTCTCTCATTTAGCCGCTATTAACGTAAAAATTGATCGGGCTTGTCGATTGAGATCGATTTGGCCCTTCCGCCTCTGTGTGGCCACAAGCAGCACGAAACTCGATCACTCTCATTGACTT
>DATHCZ010000221.1:0-14361 GCA_035319265.1 Methyloceanibacter sp.
CGCTGGCAAGCGCGCTTGCCACTCTTTCTGCGCCGGCTCTGGCGGACTCCGCCGAGAGAGAGAAGTGCTATGGCGTGGCGCTGAAAGGCGAGAACGACTGCGCTGCCGGACCCGGCACGACCTGCGCCGCGACGAACGCGGCCGACTATAACGGCGCCTCGTGGAAGCTCGTGCCCAAGGGCACCTGCACCTCGATCGACACGCCGTTCGGCAAGGGTTCGCTCGAGCCCGTCAAGCGGCCGAGCTAGGACCGTCAGGGGAGAGGGGCCGGCGGAAAGCCGGCCCGTCATCCACGAAGAATGAGAACATGACGATGTGGATCGAAAACGTTCAGCGCCTCGGCGGGGCAAACGTCGGCGTCGGCTTCAAGCCCGAGCACGCCGAGGATGCTCTTGCAGGCTCGCATGGCGTGAATTTCTTCGAGGTCCACGCGGAGAACTACATGGGAGAGGGTGGGAGGCCGCATCGCCTCCTCACTGAGCTCCGCTCTCGCTATCCCTTGTCGCTGCATGGAGTGGCGCTCTCGATCGGCGCCTCCGGGCCGCTCGACCGCGAGCATCTCGCGCGACTCAAACGCCTGATCGATCGCTACGAGCCCGCGCTCTTCTCAGAGCATCTCGCCTGGTCGACGCATGACGGCGTCTATTTCAACGATCTCCTGCCGCTCCCCTACACGGCGGAGACGCTTGCCCGCGTTGCGGACCATATCGACGAGGCGCAAGAGAAACTCGGCGTGCGCATGCTGCTCGAGAATCCATCGACCTACGTTGCCTTCGACGGCTCGGCGATGAGCGAGGTCGAGTTCCTGCGCGAGATCGTCAACCGCACCGGCTGCGGGCTCCTGCTCGATGTCAACAATGTCTATGTGTCGGCCGTCAATCATGGCTTCGAGCCGATGGCCTATCTCGATGCGTTTCCCATGGAGCATGTCGGCGAGATCCATCTCGCGGGCTTCGCCGAGGACCGTGACGATCTCGATGCACGGCTCTTGATCGACGCGCACGGCACGCCGGTCGCAGATATCGTGTGGCAGCTCTACCGGCGCACGATCGCGCGCATTGGCGCCCTGCCGACGCTGGTCGAATGGGACAACGACGTGCCGCCCTTTGCGCGCCTCTCCGCCGAGGCCGAGCGGGCCAAGAAGGAAATGATGGCGGCGATCGGGCCGCGCCGTCTGGCCGCGACCGAGCTTGACTGCCCCGTGCGGCAAGACGTGCCGCAGAGCCATGCAGGGATGAGCCATGTCGAGCCTCATGGATGCGCAAGCTGATTTTGCCGCTGCCTTGCTGAGCACGGCGACTCCCGTTCCCGACAGCATCAGGGGAGCGCTGCGCGGGCGGGCCGAGCGTCGCTTCGCCGTCTATCGCAACAACGTCGCCGCGAGCCTGATAGAGGCGCTCGCCGACCGCTTCCCGGTCGTGCGGCGCCTGGTGGGCGAAGAGTTCTTCAGCGCCATGGCGCATGACTATGTGGTGCAAGATCCTCCGCGCTCGCCGCTTCTCTTCCAATATGGCGAGAGCTTTGCCCAATTTATCGATGGCTTCGCCCCGGCAGCGCCGATCCCCTATCTCGCCGATGTGGCGCGGCTCGAATATCTGCGCGGGCTTGCTTATCACGCCGCGGATGCCGAGCCGCTTCCCGCCGCCGCTTTCGCCGCGCTCGATGGCGGTGGGCTCGCCGCGTTCAAGGTGAGGCTGCACCCCTCGGTCTTCGTTCTCGCCTCGGACTATCCCGTGGTCACCATCTGGGAGGCGAACCAGGCAGATACGGTCACGCCGATCAGTCCGCGCGGGAGAGAGGCTGCGCTCATCGCGAGACCCTCCATCGAGGTCGAGACAAGACGGCTCGCTCCTGGGACCGGCGTTTTCCTTGCGAACCTCAAGAGCAGTTCCACGATCGGCGAGGCGGTCGCCGCCGGAGCCGCCGCTTCGCCAGCCTTCAATGCCGCAGAAGCGCTTGCAACGCTCATCGGCGCCAATATCTCTGTCGGAATCGAGGCGTAGTCCGTTCCTCAAGATTCAGACTTGCCCGGGCTCGCCACTGGCCCTGCGTCTTGGCGTCCAGTGCAAAGCATGGACGCCCCGGGACAAGCCCGGGCACGACCACTTTTGTTAGGCGGAGCGGTCAGCGCGCGGGCATCGGCGCAGACTGCGCGCGGCTCCAGACCAGATGATCAAGCGAGATAGCACCCGGTCCACGCGCCAGGATCAACAAGAGGAGGGCGAACCAAAGAATGTGGTCCGGCCAGCCGTCGGGATAGACGAAGAGCTGGATTACGGCCGTCATGACCATGAGACCCAGAGCCGAAAGGCGTGAAGCAAGTCCGATGATGAGCAAAACCGGAAAGACATGCTCCGCCGTCGTCGCCATATAGGCTGCGACGTCAGGGGGGAGCAGCGGCACCTTGTACTCCTCGCGGAAGAGATAAAAGGTGTTGTCTTTGATGTGAAAGAAACCATCCACCTTGGTCTCGCCCGAGCGCCAGAAGACGCTGGCGACGGCGAAACGCGCCACTAGCGCCACGAGGCCGTAAGGAATGCGCTCGGCAAGCCTCCTGCCAGCTTCGAGCCAGCCGATCAGCATGGACATCGTCTCGATCTCCGTCGTTTGCGCGGCGCAAGGCGGGTTTTTAGGCCGCGTCAGAGCGCCAATGAGTTGCACATAGGAATGCCCAACGCGGGGCTTGCGCGGAAATGCTGATCAATGATTGACACGATAGCCGGTCGCTATTGGACCCGACGAGAGCGCGCGGGCGATAACGGAGGCTGAAGAAGCGCGCTCGGACGCGAATCCATGGGCCGACGGGAGGAGGGCCGTGAATGAAACATCCGGCCTTCGCCACTCTAGATGAAGCCTTCCGCTACTGCCGCGACATGGACGCATCCCTTAACGAAAGGCTCGAGGCTTTCAGCGAGGCCACACGCTATCTGATCCCGGGATATCAGGAGGCGGTAGATCGCATGGTCGGCCGCCTCAAATCGTACGACGCCGGTCAAACCGCTCCGAAGCCGGGCGAGAAGATGCCGCCCTTCGCCATGCCGGACGAGCAGGGCCATCTTGTCACCCTTGATGCCCTGCTCAGCCATGGACCGCTGGCAATGACCTTCCATCGCGGCCATTGGTGTCCCTATTGCCGCATCAACACGCGGGCGCTCGCGGAAGCCCAGGAAACGATTGCCGCGGATGGCGCCCATCTCGCCGCGATCATGCCCGACCGGCAACACTTCGCCGCGGCGTTCAAGGCCGAAGGGGAAGTGCATTACCCGGTCCTGACCGACATCGACAACGGCTACGCGCTGTCGCTGAACCTCGCGGTGTGGGTCGGCGATGAGATGCAAGAGATCTTGGAATCGGGGGGCCGGGCCGTGCCCGAGTACCAGGGCAACCAAACGTGGGTCATGCCCATCCCCGCGACTTTCGTCGTCGGCCGTGACGGGGTTGTCACCGCCCGCTTCATCGATCCCGACTATCGCAACCGCATGACGATCGCGGAATTGCTGGCGGCCCTAAAAGCTGCGCTTTCGGCCGAAAATCGAGGCTAAGGATGCGAATCTTCGGCGATTCACGGCTGTTCATTGGAACAAGCGGATGGTATGAAAAATTGTCGGATAAGCTTGAATAATCTGGGTCTCCGAGAGGTGAGCGACCGGCGCGCCGGCGCTACCTCAGGAGCTTGGGGATGAACTCGAAACCGCTTTCGGAGCTGCTGGAAGAGGCATTCGTTCAGTGCCGCGACATGGACGCGTCACTGGCCGAGCGGCTGCAGGCCTTTGCCGATGCCGTAAGGGAGCTTGGCCCGATCTTTCAGTCCTCAGTGGACGATCTGGTGGCGAGGCTCCGAGCGCACGACGTCGGCGACAATTCTCCCAAGCCTGGAGAGAAGATGCCGAATTTCGTGCTCCCCAATGAGAAAGGGCAACTCGTCGACCTCGATCAGTTGCTGCAGAAGGGGCCGGTCGCGGTCACCTTCCACCGGGGCCATTGGTGCCCCTATTGCCGCATCAACACGCGGGCGCTGGCCGAGGCGCACGAGCAGATCGCGGCTCAAGGCGGACAAGTCGCCGCCATCATGCCCGACCGGCAGCATTTCACCGCCGAGCTCAAGGCTCAGTCAGAGGCGCCGTTTCCCATTCTCACCGATATCGACAATGGCTACGCCATGTCACTCAATCTCGCCTTTTGGGTGGGAGAGGACATGCAGAAGCTCATGTGCCAGGCGGGCTGGGACGTCGCTCCTTCGCAGGGAAGCGACACATGGTTGCTGCCGATTCCCGCGACCTTCGTGGTCGGCACCGACGGCGAAGTCAAGGCACGGTTCGTCGATCCCGACTACCGCAAGCGCATGACCATCGAGGATCTGCTCGCCGCGCTCAAGGCCGCGCACTAGAGAGCTATCATCCGAGGCTGGTGCCGCAGCGCGACCAATCATAGGCACGCAGCATCTTCATCATCGCCGAGGCCACCGCCGTGCGCTGGCGTCCGGCTACGCCGTAGAGATGAATGGTCCGGGTAAGGTCGATGTCGGTAACGGCGATGCGCAGCAGGCTTGCCGGGCTCTGCGTGCTGCGCGGAACGAGGGCCACGCCGAGCCCCGCTTCGAGCAGCGAGATGAGATCGAGGTCGGTGCTGACCTCGTGGAAACGGGTCACGTCGAATTCGCGCGCGCGCAAGAGGTCGAGCAGCGCAGGCGTCGTCTCGCAATAGGTGCGCACCATCAGCCGCTCCGGCCGGAGATCATCAAGCGCAATGCTCGCCTGGTGGGCGAAGGCATGCATGGAGTGCACGAAGAGTTGGAAGTCCTCGGTGAAAAGCGCCCAGCTGTCGAGGCGATCCCAATCGTCCTCGACCTTGGCGGCAAGAGCGAGCTCAACCTCGCCCTTCTTGAGGTAGTCGAGCACCTGAGTGCCGGTGCCCCGCAACAGCTTCAGGTCGAGGCCCTCGAATAGCTTGCTGAGTTCGACGACGTGGTGGGTGATTAGGGAAGGGTCGATGGTGCTCGAGACGGCCAGGCGGAGCGAGCCCACCTCGCCCTTCTTGATGGCAGAGGCCAGAGAGCGGGCGCTGACGGCGCTATCGTAACATTGCTTGAGCAGCGGCAGCATGCGCTGGCCGAGCTCGGTTAGCTGGGCCTGGGGCCGCTCGCGGCGGAACAGATCGCCCCCAAGCTCACCCTCGAGCTGGCGGATGGCGCGGGTTAGGGAGGGCTGAGCGACGTGGCATTCCTCGGCCGCACGCGTGAAATTGAGCGCCCGCGCCACCGCGAGAAAGTAGCGGACCTGATGCATTTCCATGGGAGATGCGCCCCGCTGCCTAACCTATGGGTGAACTCGGCGAAAATAGCGGCGGACATGGTCGCCGCGTAGTTCCAGCGCAGGCCGCGAGGGAGCTGGCCTGATGGCTCACGATGCAAAGGGTCATTTGGCCTGGAAATGCTTGGTTCGCGCCTTGTGTTGTCGAGTTGTACGATTGATAGCGCTTTCTCGTCGAGTTCATTTGACGCCCATTCGCCTTTTTTCCGCAACTGCTAGCGTCGCAGATTGGCGCAAAATTGGCGTTTCTTACCCTCTCGACAAGCCCCCCTCGGCGATAGCGCACCCCTATCGACTCCTTAGCCAAAGGGCATTTCCCGCGAGCGGCGCAGCACGGGCATGATCACCCTCGAACAAAGCGTGCCTGTGACACGCGCGAACCGGCAACCAAGAGGAGAGGTGTCCGGCCATGACCATCGCCCTGACTGAGCGGGCTATTGCTGCCGCAAAGCCGCTGAAAGACAAGGTCTCCCTGGTCACTGGCTCGACCAGCGGCATCGGACTCGGGATTGCCCGGGCGCTCGCAGCCGCGGGATCGGCGGTCGTCCTCAACGGCTTTGGCTCTCAAGATGAGATCAAAGCCACGCAGGCGAGCATCGGGGCGGATTTCGGGGTCCCGGTCGCTTATTCCGCCGCCGACATGACCAAGCCCGAGCAGATCGCCGAGATGGTCGGGATGGCGCTCGACATGTTCGGCAGCCTCGACGTGCTCGTCAACAATGCTGGCATCCAGCATGTGGCGCCGCTGCAGGAGTTTCCGGTCGCGAAGTGGGACGCCATCATCGCCATCAATTTGAGCTCGGCATTCCACACCACACGGCTCGCTCTGCCCTCAATGATCGTTAAGAAATGGGGGCGCATCATCAATATCGCCTCGGCGCATGGGCTCGTGGGCTCACCGTTCAAATCAGCCTACGTGGCGGCCAAGCACGGCATGCTCGGTCTGACTAAGGTTACCGCGCTCGAGACGGCCGAGATGGGCATCACCTGCAACGCGATCTGCCCGGGCTATGTGTATACTCCGCTGGTCGAGGCGCAGATCGAGGGGCAAGCCAAAGCCCACGGCATACCGCGCGAGAAAGTAATCCGCGATGTGCTGCTCGCCCAGCAGCCCAATAAGCGCTTCGCCACCACGGACGAGCTTGGCGGCATTGCCGTCTTCCTCGCCACCGACGCCGCCTCATCAATTACGGGAGCCGCGCTTCCAGTCGACGGCGGCTGGACGGCGCATTGACCCGGAAGGATCACGCCATGACTCAGAAATCGAGAGATCTCACTCCGCTGCAAGCGGTCAACGAGATCCGCAACAACAATAACGGCCAAGTTGTGCTCGTGCTGCAAGGCGGCGGCGCGCTCGGTGCTTACCAATGCGGTGTCTATCAGGCGCTGCACGAGGCGGGAGTGGAGCCGGACTGGGTGATCGGTACCTCGATCGGCGCCATCAACGCCGCCATCATCGCCGGCAATCGCGTTGAGGATCGATTCGCGACGCTCCAGAAGTTCTGGCGCCGCGTGGAGAGCAGCGCCTTCTGGGGCGCCTTTCCCGCCTGGACGGGGGTTGCCGACGCGCTGTCCTCGTGGACGACGCTCACAAGCGGCATTCCCGGATTTTTCGAGACCAATTTCCGCGCTTTCCTCGGCGCGCATGTGCCGCTCGGTGCCGACCACGCCGGCTACTACTCAACAGAGCCCCTGCGCCGGACGCTGGAGGAGCTGGTCGATTTCTCTCTCATCAACAAGGGTCATCCGCGGCTCACCGTCGGCGCGGCCAATGTGCGCAACAGCATGATGTGCTATTTCGATTCCAAGGAGATGGAGATCAGCCCGAGCCACATCATGGCGTCGGGCGCGCTGCCCCCGGCCTTTCCGGCGGTGCGCATCGACGGCGAGCTTTATTGGGACGGCGGCATTCTTTCCAACACTCCGACCGAGCGCATCTTCGACGATTCACCCCGCCGCAACTCGCTGATCTTCGCGGTGCATCTGTGGCATCCCACGGGAGATGAGCCGGAGACCATCTGGCAAATCCTCAATCGTCAGAAGGACATCCAATATTCGAGCAGGATCGCCAGCCACATCGTGCGCCAGTGCGAGACGCACAAGCTTAGGCACGTCATCACCAACCTTCTCGAGTTCGTACCGGAGGAGGAAAAGAACGATCCGCTCTACAAGGAGCTGGCCGGCTACCGCTGCGACACGCGCATGCACGTGGTGCGTCTGCTGAGCCCCAAGCTTAGTAATGAGACCCATACCAAGGACATCGACTTCACCCCGGCCGGCATCAGCAGCCGCTGGGAGGCCGGTCATGCCGACACCAGGCGCGCGCTCGAGCGACAGGCGTGGATCGGGGAGTGGGGCCTGCTCGACGGCGTGGTCCTGCATGAGCCGCAGCTGGGGGCCGAGCCTGCGGCAGAGATCGAGCCGGGGAAGCCATCCGCCACGGGCACGTCATCGCAAAAGCTCGCGGCAGAATGAGGCAATGGGAACGGCGATGAACGCTTGCAGCGGCATGTCGACGATCCAAATCCTTCTCGTTGCCGTGACCTTCCTGCTTGCCGTGCTGTCGCTCGATGTGTTCTGGGTGCGAGTGCCGAAAGAACTTCATGACGGCGACATCGCCGGCGCGCTCAGGAAGCAGAGTTGGCTGAATGCGTTTGTGGCGATCGGGGCGGCGGGCGCCGCAGTCCTCCTGCTTGTCTGGGTGAGCTCCTGCAGCGGTGGCGTGCTCTAGCCGCGCGGTCCACTAGGCGAAGGCAAGCGCCACCGCCACCAAGCTTGCGCCAAGCGTCAGGCCGGCTATGAGCCAGCTTTGCTTTGGCAGCACGAATTTCTCATTCGCCGATACGCTCTCGAACAACGGCATGTCTCGATCCTCTCCTCGCCAGCGGACGGAAGCTCGGTGAGTCCGACTGCTTGCAAGGAAAAAGCGATGGACAAGGCCGGAGTTCCGCAATGTCCGGCTTTTTTTCTTCGCGATGCAGACCAGCCACACAGAAAGGCACGGGCGCCGCGGTTTCAGCCAAAATGCCAATGGCCGAACCGATCTTGAGACGGCTTGCTCAAGATCCGGTCCGGCCATGACCGTTGATCGTCCCGCGGCCCGTGCCGAGATGCGAGGACGCTGGCTTCGCCTTATTTCAGGGGCGTCGTCGCCGGGGGAAGCTCGGTCGAATAGACCTGGTCGTGGTGGAAGCATCCACCCAACGCCAAGGATGCGGCGATGACTGCAAGAACAACGATGGTGCGCATGACTCGATCCCTCTACTTGGTACTGAACTCGACTTGGTACGCGGAACTGGCGCCTATCTCACTCCGATCCCTTTAGAAAATAGTTAATGCGCGAGCCAAATTGGAACTGAGATGGAAGCAGGGCGTGACAGGAAGAAGCCCGGCAACGGGCCGGGCTTCTCCTTATTCTTACTTGTTGCGGCACGCGAACCTGGATGGGCGTAGATGCGGGGAGCTTCCACGAGATCCAGGAATACCGGTGGTCCCGCCGTTGCGTTCGCTCGATCAGTCGAGACCACCAATGGAGCGGGCAAAACCCCACCTCCGCTCCACTTCGGAGGAGCTTAGGGGGGCGCCGCGGTGAATCTTTGCGCTGATCAAACAACCGCGAGTTAGGGTGGGCGCGGTGGAAAAGCGTCTCGTCCTCACGTTGGTCACGACGCGGTCACCGGAGACATTGGCGTCTTGAGAAAGACGGCGAGCAGGGCGGCAACCGCGAGTGAGACCGCGATGCCGCCGACGCAGGCCGTCCAGCCGAACATGTCGAAGATCGCGCCGAGCACGGCGCTGCCGATCAGACCGCCGAAGAAATAACTCGCAAGATAGAGTCCGCTCGCCGAGCCGCGATCCGAGGCCGCCGCGCGTCCGACGAAGCCCGTGGCGATGGCCTGAGCAAAGAAGGTGCCGACGCCGACCAGCACCATGCCGAGCAATATAGCCGGCAGATTCGGCAGCACGAGCAACGGCAGACCGAGCACGGCCACGAGCAGCGCACCCCAGAAGGTGGGGCGCGTTCCGAAGCGTTTCACCGCGCGTCCTGCCAGAGGCGTGGTGGCGATGGAGGGAAGGAACACGAAATAGACGAAGCCGAGCGTCATCGAGCCCACGCCGATCGGCGGCTGGACCAGGACGAAGTTCACAAAGGTAAAGGTGCCGATGAACGCGAACAGGATGCAGAAGCCAATGGCGAAGCTCGCGCGTAGGGACGGATTCTTGAGATGCATGATCCACGCCTCGAAATGCGAGCGCATGCCTCCGCCCATGTCCTTCATCGGGGGTGCCTTCTCGACGGTGAAATAGACAAGCGCTGCGCCGAGCAGATTGAGCGAGGCAAAGAAGTAGAAATTGGCGGCGATACCGAAATGGTCGGCGACGGCTGCCGAGATCAGGCGCCCGATGAGGTTGCTGGCCACGTTGCCGGTGATGTAGGCGGCAAAGGCGCTCGCCGAGTCGGCTGCGCTGTAGTGCTCGCCAAGATAAGCAAGGGTGAGAGTGAAGGCGGCCGCCATGCAGAGCCCCTGGGTCACGCGGAGCAGGGTGAAGGTGGTGAGGTCGGGGGCATGAGCGAGCAGCGTGGTCGGGATCGCGAGCACGACGAGGCTGAGCAAAATGCCCTTCCTCCGGTCGATCGAGCGGCTGAAATAGCCCACGGCAAGGCCCGATACCGCCATGCCCATGGTGCTTGCGTTGACGGCAAATCCCATGGCGGCGGGGCCGACGCCGTAATGCTTGGCGAGCGATGGAAGGATAGCCTGGGTGGCGAATAGGTCGACAACGGTCAAGAACGCCGTCAGTGCGATGACGATGAAGCGGAGGAGGGCGCCTGCGGAGTGGGCGTTGGCACCGAGCTCAGGAGCTGCGACGGCGGGGGAAAGCTCGTTCATGGCAGGGCTCCTGGAAAGAATGGACGTGACGCCCTTTGGGGGGAGGAAGGGCGTCACATCCAGGGGGGAAGCGGGTTACATATTCTTGTCGTTCGGATCCTTCAGCAGATCGGCGGAGAGCAGCACGACGGTCTTGTCGCCGAGATTCTTCCACCAATGAGCCACCTCAGGAGTCTCGGCGACCACGTCGCCGGCCTTGTGCACGATCGGCACGGCGCAGTTCGAGGCATATTCGACGATCTCGCCTTCGACGATGTAGATGATGGCCGGGCGGTCGGCATGGCTGTGCCACGGCACGATGCCCATCGGCTCGATGGTGAGCTTGCGCATGCGGAAGTTGCGATCCTTGATGTCGAAGGGCGCTTTCGACACGTCGATCGAGGCAATCACCGTGTCGGTGACGCCGACGGGCTTGAAGTCCACGGGACCACGTGCGTCAGGCTTCTTCTGATCGGCAGGGCATGCACCGGCGAAAGCAGCGGACGCTGCCAGGCAGGCACCGAGTGCTGCGCCGGCGAATAGAAGGTTGCGGCCGAGGCGGCCTTTCTCTTTGCTTTGGAACATTTCCGTTTCTCCTTTGGCTATTGCTCCGGCCGAAAGGGACGGCCGCGGCGATGGCAGCAAGATCGGCCTTAGCCGTCCGTAACGGAAATGCCGGTTGGCTTCTGTCTTGATAGCCGAACGCTATTCCGCACGCGCCGCTCCCGCGGGGCCGGCGCGGGCTGCGCGCAAAGCTCGGCCAACCATAGCCAGAAGGTATTGGGTGGCGGCGAGAAGTGTCTTTAGCCTGCTCTTTTATCAGGCCGGAGAGGTCCGGCCGACGATCCGGATTATCAGTCCTTAACCACACTTCCTAGGAGATACTCCCATGCGCAAATATCTGATCGCAGGCCTTCTGACGGTCGCCTTCGTCACGCCCGCCCTCGCCGAGGATTTCTACGTCGCCGTCGATCTCGCCAGCGGCCGCTGCGTGATGATGATGGGCGCCGCCCCGGACGCGAAGTACTTCAAGTCGATGGGCAAGTTCTCGTCGATGAAGGCTGCGCACCAGGCCATGGCGACTGCGCGCGAGTGCCAATAGCCGACCCTCGCCCGACGCCGAACGGGCGTCGCGAGAGCTGAGCAAGGGGCGTCCGCTTCGAGGAGCGGGCGCCCCTTTTTGTCATGGGTCACTCCTTCCCGGCAGATCGACGGGCTCTCGTAGTCGACGAAGTCTCGAGCTTGCGTCCTTAGGCTACGTCTTCGCTCGCTAGGCTTGTCGCGAAGGACTGGATGTAGGCAAGGTCGTAATATTCAGTGAGCTTGATCGGCCAGCCGTCCTCGAGCGTCCAGAACGTCCCTTTGGTCATCTCGAACAGCTTGCCCGACGCGCGATGCCGATAGCGGAAGGGAATCTCCGCGGCAGCCCGGTTCCGTTCCGTCATCAACCCGCTGGTATCGAACATCAGGAACTCGAAGTCGGCCATCACGGCGCGCCAGCGGTCGATCACCGCCTTCTTGCCGTGGCATGAGCCCGCTGTCGGGCCGATGCTCGCCGGAACGTTTATGATGTGGGCAAAGTCGCTGGGTAGGTAGCTCGCGAGCCAGTCGAGATCCTGTGCCCGCCATGCATCGTAAATATCGCCGAGAATCGTCGCTGTTGCTTTTGGCATTGTCGTTCCCCCGATTCGCACAACGCTCCTTCTTGTACCACGGAGCCGGCGTTGCCGGGCCACGCAATGTCAAGCCGAAGCGCCAAGGCCGGGGGCGGGCACGGGTCATGCCTCCTTTCGCGCCTCACGTCGAATGTGTGCGGTCACCCCGTCAGCGCCGCCACGTTGGCGGCGAAGGCCTGGATGCGGGCGATATCGTGATACTCCGAGAGCTTGACCGGCCAGCCCTCCTCAAACGTCCAGAAATTCGCGATTATCGTCTCGAGCTCTACGCCCGTCTGGCGGTGCCGGTAGCGAATGGGGATCTCCACGCTGGCGCGACTCTTCTGGACGATCAATTCGCGCGTGTCGAAGACAAGGAAATCGAACTCGGCGGCGATGAGGCCGAGCCTGGCGAGCGCCGCTTGCTTGCCACTGCACAGGCCGCCAACGGCGTGAATCTCGGTCGGGATGTAAACCACATGAGAGAAATCGTTTGGCAGATATGTCGCAAGCCTGTCGAGATCTTGCGACCGCCACGCGTCGTAGATCTCAGAGATGACGGCTTCCGTCTTGGTCATGATCCCTCACCACAACCATCAACTACGCTAGCATGCGACGCAGCATGGGCGCAGCCGGAGCGTTTCTCCGTCCACTGACTTTTTTGCAACCGGATGTTATTTATGACAGGTTCTCGTCGAACAGTGCAGGCGCAACGCTGAAGGGTCATCATGAGCGAACCCGACCTGCGGCCCATGCTGGCTACGCTGACCGACAAGCCGTTCGACGATCCCGACTGGATCTTCGAGACGAAGTGGGATGGGTTCCGCGCCATTGCGGTGGCGAGGCCCGGCCATGCCGCCCTCTATTCGCGGAACCTGCTCGACATCTCGCGCAAATATCCGACCATCTGCGAGGCGCTCGCAGCCATCACGCAAGACGCGGTGCTCGACGGCGAGCTCGTGGCGCTCGATGAGCATGGGCGGTCCCGCTTCCAGCTGTTGCAGAACGCCGAGCGTGAGGCGGTGCGTCTCCTCTATTGCGTGTTCGACCTGCTCTATCTCGGCGGTAAGGACCTGCGCTCGCTGCCGCTGCTCAAGCGCAAGGAGCTGCTTGAGGCGCTCCTGCCCAAGAGCCCGCTCCTACACTACAGCGCCCATGTTGTTGGTTCCGGGCTGAAGGCCTTCGCACGCGCCAAGCGGGCGGGCGAGGAGGGCGTCATGGCCAAGCTCGCCACCAGCCGCTACCACTCCGGAGCGCGCACGCGCGATTGGCTCAAGGTCAAGGCGAGCCAGGAGCAGGAAGTGGTGATCGTGGGCTTCACCGCGCCGCGCCGCAGCCGCAAATATTTCGGCGCGCTGGTGCTTGCAGTGCGTGAAGGAAAGCGCTGGGAATATGCCGGCCGGGCCGGCACCGGCTTCGATGCCGAGACGCTCGGCTCGCTGCACCAGAAGCTCGTCCCGCTCATCACCAAGACGAAACCGATCGCCGAGAAGGTTCCCGACGCGGCGAATACGACATGGGTGAAGCCGAAGCTCGTTGCCGAGGTGAAGTTCACCGAGTGGACCGAGGCGGGAGAAATGCGCCACCCCGTGTTTCTCGGGCTGAGAACCGACAAGAAGGCGACCGACGTCATCCGCGAGCTGCCGAAACACATCGAGCGGCGCAAATAGCCGCTTGACGCAGGTCAAGGCGGTCGCGCTTGGGCTCGCTAGGCTTTTCGGCAAGTTTTTCGAGGAGTATCGCTATGACCACAGGCCTCGACGTCTTCGACAAGACGGTGCAGGAGTCCAATCTCTGGCTCAAAGACATCACGGATCGGCTCGGCACCAACGACCGCCATCATGCCTATGCGATCTTGCGTGCGGTGTTGCATACTTTGCGCGACCGCATTGGCGCCGAGAGTGCGGCCCATCTTGGTGCGCAATTGCCGATGCTCCTACGCGGCGTTTTTTACGAAGGCTGGGACCCGACGGGAAAGCCGACCAAGGAGAGGCACGCGATGGCGTTCCTCGCGCACATCGCGCGGGAAATGCCGCGCGCCGACACGATCGAGGTTGAACAGGGCGTGCGCGTGGTTTTCGACGTCTTGTCGAAGCGCATCGATCGTGGCGAGGCGGTGAAGATCGCTGCCATGTTTCCGCTCGAGCTGCGGCAATTCTGGCCGTCGTTCATCCAGAGCGAGGCGCGAGACAAGCAGCAGGGCGCGGCCTAGCGGCTCTTGCCCTTGAAGGCGCGGGTGCCGGGCTTGCCCGATTTGGAGCGGCCGCGGCCTTGCTTCAGAGCGGCGAGGGGCGTCTCGCGATTATGTGGGCCCATCTCATCGAGGCCCGGCTTATGTGGCCGCGTCACATCGATATCGGCGGCGCTGCGCTCGAGATCGACCTGCCGCGCCAGCGGATCGTTGGCGACGGCGAGTTCCATCTGGCGCAGGCGCTTGACCTCGTCCCTGAGCCGCGCGGCCTCTTCGAATTCGAGGTCTGCGGCAGCCGCGCGCATGCGCTTCTCCATGTCGGCAATCACGCTCTC
>DATHCZ010000222.1:0-13742 GCA_035319265.1 Methyloceanibacter sp.
GCGCGTCGGCGACTGGGTGCTCGCGGTCGGCAACCCGTTCGGTCTGGGCGGCACGGTGACGGCCGGCATCATCTCGGCTCATAACCGCGACATCGGCTCGGGTCCTTACGACTATCTGCAGATCGATGCGGCGGTGAACCGTGGTAACTCGGGCGGTCCCTCTTTTGACCTCGACGGCAAGGTGGTCGGCGTCAACACCGCGATCTTCTCGCCCTCGGGCGGCAATGTCGGCATCGCTTTCGCCGTGCCTGCCGCTCTGGTGCAGGAGGTCGTTACTCAGCTCAAGGCCACCGGCACGGTCGATCGCGGCTGGCTCGGTGTCGTGATCCAGAATGTCAGCGACGACATCGCCGACTCGATCGGCATGAAGGAAGCCAAGGGCGCCATGATCACCAAGGTGACCGAGGACGGACCCGCGGCCAAGGAAGACTTGAAGGCCGGCGACGTCATCGTCGAGGTGAACGGCGAGAAGATCGATGACTCGCGTGACCTGGCGCGCAAGATCGCCGAGCTGCATCCGAACACCCCGGTGAAGCTCTCGATCGTGCGCTACGGCGAGAAGCGTGAAGTCGACATGAAGCTTGGCACCTTCCCGAACGGCAAGAAACTTGCCTCGCTCGAGGACGACAAGCCGGACACGTCCGGCCAGCAGATGAAAGACCTCGGCCTCTCGCTCGCTCCGGCGGCCAAATTCCCCGGCGCGGGTGACGAAGGCGTGGTCATCACCGAGGTCGATCCCTCGAGCGATGCCGCCGACAAGGGCCTGAAGCCCGGCGACGTCATCCTCCAGGTTGCCGGCGTGAACGTGTCCGATCCCGCCGATGTCGCCGAAGGCGTGAAGAAGGCCATGGCCAACGCCAAGACGGCCAGCGAGAAGGATACCGTCAAGGTTCTGATGCAAGTTAAGTCCGGCGATCAGACGCGCTTTGTGGCGCTTTCCCTGAAGAAGGCTTAGGGCCTTCTAAGCCGGAGGGCGGCGCGGTTTCCCCCCGCCGCGCCGCCCACCCCTCGCTACTCACCACGTGCCGTGGCGTTCAAGCGTCTTTCCATCTGAGCCGGTGTCGCCAGGGAGATTTCCAAACCATGCGCGTTCTGGTGATCGAAGATGATCAAGAGACCGCGACCTTCCTCAAGCGCGCGCTGAAGGAGTCCGGCCACATCGCCGAATATGCCGGCGATGGCCAGGCCGGGCTCGAGCTGGCTAAAACCAACGCCTATGACGTGCTGATCGTCGACCGCATGCTGCCGAAATGCGACGGGCTGGCGGTGATCCAGGCGCTCCGCACCCAGGAGATCAGGACTCCCGCGCTGATCCTGAGCGCGCTCGGCGAGGTCGACGACCGCGTCAAAGGATTGCGCGCCGGCGGCGACGACTATCTCACCAAGCCGTATGCCTTCACCGAGCTCTTGGCACGCATCGAGGCGCTGGCGCGGCGCACCTCTCCGGAGGAGGGGAGCACGCGTCTTGCCGTGGGCGACCTTGTCCTTGACCGCCTCTCGCATAAAGTGACTCGCGCGGGCGAAGCCATTATGTTGCAACCGCGTGAGTTCCGGCTGCTCGAGTATCTGATGAAACATGCAGGCCAGGTGGTGACGCGCACCATGCTGCTCGAGAATGTCTGGGACTACCATTTCGACCCGCAAACCAATGTCATTGACGTCCATATCTCGCGCCTCCGTTCCAAGATCGACAAGAATTTCGGCGACCCGCTTCTTCACACGGTGCGCGGAGCTGGCTACACGATCCGTGACAGCGCTCACTAAGCTTTTCCGGACCACCACGTTTCGCCTGTCGCTGACCTATCTTGCGCTCTTCAGCGCCGCCGCGGCCGTCGCCATCTTCTATCTCTACTGGAACACGACGGTGATGCTGTCGCGGCAGCTCAACCAGACGATCGAGGCCGAGCTCACCGGACTTGCCGAGCAATATCGCGCCGGCGGCCTCGAGCAGCTGGTGCGCATCGTCGCCGAGCGGAGCGGAACTCCCGGCAACAGCCTCTATCTCGTCGCCGACAGCGACGGGCGACGCGTGGCAGGCAATCTCAGCGCCGTTACGCAGGATTTGTGGAACAGCCTTGGCCCGGTCGAATTCGTCTATAGCCGGCCTGCGCCGGGCGGCGTCGAGAAAAGGCTCGCCTTCGCCAATGTCTTCCGCCTTCCCGGCGGCTATCGATTGATCGTCGGCCGCGACATCGACGATCGCCGCGAATTCGCGCGCACGACGCGGCAGGCCATGCTGTGGGGCCTATTCGTCATGGCTCTGTTCGGAATCGGCGGCGGCTATTGGGTGAGCCGGAAGCTTCTCGCGCGCATCGACGCCGTGGCGGAGACTACGCGCACGATCATGCAAGGCGACCTCTCCGGCCGGCTGCCGGTGAACGGATCAGGCGACGAGCTCGACCGGCTCTCCGACAGCCTCAATCTCATGCTGGTGCGTATCGAGCAACTCATGGCCGGCTTGCGCGAGGTTTCCGACAATATTGCCCACGACCTCAAGACACCGCTCAATCGGTTGCGCAACCGGGTCGAGGCGGCGTTGCGCGAGCCTTACGGAGAGGCCGTCTATCGCGAGGCTCTGGAACGGACCATCGAGGAGGCCGACGGGCTTATCAAGACATTCAACGCGCTGCTGTCGATCGCGCGGATCGAGGCCGGTGCGGGCGGCGAGAATCGCGAGCGGCTCGACGTCTCTGCCCTTCTGCTCGATGTGGCCGAGCTGTACGAGCCGGTCGCCGAGGAGCGCGGCCTCGACCTCAAGGCGGAAGCCGCATCTCCCATCTATATCCATGCCGATCGTCAGTTGCTCGGCCAAGCCATCGCCAATCTCATCGACAACGCGATTAAGTATGGGGCGCCGGAGGCGAACGGCGGCGCCAACGGCTCGCAGCCTGAGGTGGTGGTGAGCACGCGCGCCAAGAACGGAACGGCCGAGATCGTGGTCACGGATCGCGGGCCTGGAGTGCCGCCTACCGAGCGCGAGCGGGTGCTCGGCCGCTTTGTGCGGCTCGAGGCAAGTCGGTCCGAGCCCGGCAGCGGGTTGGGTTTGAGCCTTGTCGCGGCGGTGGCGAGGTTGCATGGTGGCAGCCTGAGGCTAGAGGACAACGAGCCTGGGCTTCGCATCGTGCTTGCCTTGCCGGTCGACGGCGAGGCGATGGTCAATGGTGCCGCGTCGCCCTCGCCCATGGGAGCAGAGATCAGGCCCACGTGACGGCGTTCTTCGAGCGCATCGCCGAAACCCCCCAGGTCTTTGATGCCGCGCGCGGGGCCGATGTCCTCGACGGGGTGAGGGAGGCTTTCCGCGCCAGTCCGGAGCTTGCGCCGGCCGCGCGCCTCGTGTCCGACGAGCCCAGGGTGCGCCAGTTGCTGGGCGCCTCATTCTCCGGCTCTCCCTATCTTGCCGCGCTTGCGTTGCGAAACCCGGCCCTCCTTGCCGACTGCCTGTTGCGCGATCCCGACTCCCACCTCGCCGAGGCTCGGGCCTCGTTGGCCAAAGAGGTCGGGGGCGCGGCTTCGCCCAAGGACGCAATGGCCACGTTGCGGCGCTTCAAGCAGCGGATCGCGCTCTTGGTTGGTCTTGCCGATCTCGGCGGCGTTTGGCCTACGGAAGGCGCTCTCAACGCCACGAGCGTCGCGGCCGACGCCGCGCTCGATGAGGCGACATCCTTCCTCTTCCGCAGGGCGCGCGAGGCGGGTCAGATCGCGGCGCGGCCGGCGGGGGAAGCTTCGTCGACGCCCGGCTATTTCGTCATTGCCATGGGCAAGCTCGGGGCGATGGAGCTCAACTATTCGAGCGACATCGACCTCATCGTCTTCTACGACGCCGAGCGGGCAGGGCTTTCGTCCGACATCGAGCCCTCTCAGTTCTTCGTTCGCCTGACGCGGGAGCTTGTGCGCTTCATGCAAGAGCATACGGGCGACGGTTATGTCTTCCGTACCGATCTCAGGCTAAGGCCCGATCCCGGCGCGACCCAGATCGCGCTCTCGACCGACGCGGGCCTCACTTATTACGAAAGTGTCGGCCAGAATTGGGAACGCGCCGCGCTGATCAAGGCGCGCGTCGCCGCCGGTGATGTCGCGGCGGGCGAAGAGTTCCTACGCCAGCTCTCTCCCTTCATCTGGCGCAAATATCTCGACTTCGCCGCGATCGCCGACATTCACGCCATGAAGCGGCGAGTGCATGAGTATAAGGGGCACGGCGCCATCGCGGTCGAGGGCCACGACATCAAGCTCGGTCGAGGCGGTATTCGCGACATCGAGTTCTTCGCTCAGACGCAGCAGCTGATTGCCGGCGGCCGTCACCCCGAGCTCCGCACGCGCGGCACGGTCGAGACCCTCGATCGCTTGGCGGAAGGCGGCTGGATCTCGCGCGAGGCGGCGGTCGAGCTTACCGAGGCTTATCTCTTTCTCCGCCGGATCGAGAACCGGCTGCAAATGGTCGGCGATCAGCAGACCCATGTCATCCCCGCCGAGCCGGAGGAGCTTGCCCGCGTCGCGCGGCTCTCCGGCTTTGCCGACGCCAACGATCTTGGCGATGCGCTGATTGCCGCTTTCAAGCGGGTCGAGACGCATTATGGCGCGTTGTTCGAGAAGCTGCCGCCGGCGCCGATCTCAGCGCCGAACATCGTCATCGGCGCCGTCGAGGCCGACCCTGCGACGCGTGCAAGCCTCCAGCGACTCGGTTTCACCAACCCGCAGGCCGCAATTGCCGCGGTACGCGCCTGGCAATCAGGCCGTTACGCCGCGACACGCAGCGACCGCGCGCGTGAGCGGCTGATCGAATTTCTCCCCTTCCTGCTCGAGGCCTTCAGCCACACCGCCGAACCCGACCTCGCCCTCGCCACGTTCGACAAGGTGATCGCCGAGTTGCCGGCGGGGGTGCAGCTTTTCTCCCTGCTCGCCGCCAATCCGAGTCTGTTGCGCCTGGTCGCCGACATCATGGGCACCGCGCCAAGGCTCGCGCGCATCATCGGGCGGCGTCCCCGCCTGCTCGATGCCGTGCTCGATCCCGGTTTTTTCGGCGCCGTGCCGACGCCGGCCAGGCTGTGGGAGCTGGTCGGGAGTGCCATTTCCCAGGCGAGCGATTATCAAGAAGCGCTTGACCGGGCGCGCATCGTCGGTCGCGAGCAGGGCTTCCTCATCGGAGTGCGGGTGATCTCCGGTACTTTGTCGGCGCGACAGTCGGGAGCGGCCTACACCAGTCTCGCCGAGACGCTGATCGAGGCGACCGCGTCACGCGTCGAGACCGAGCTCGTCAGTCAGCATGGACATCTTCCCGGCGGCGAGGCGGCGATCATCGCCATGGGGAAGCTCGGGGGACGGGAGATGACCGCGGGGTCGGACCTCGATCTCATCATCGTCTATGACTACGAGGGCGATGATGTCCATTCTGACGGGCCAAGGCCCCTGCCGGGTCAGCAATATTACACGCGCTTTACCCAGCGCCTCATCGCCGCCCTCTCGGCCGAGACGGCCGAAGGCTCGCTCTACCAAGTCGACATGCGCCTTCGCCCTTCGGGCAGCCAGGGACCGGTCGCGACCAGGCTGTCGAGCTTCATCGCCTATCAGAAGGGCTCGGCCTGGACCTGGGAGCATCTTGCGCTGACACGGGCCAGCGTCATCACGGGCCCCGCCACGCTTCGCCGCGAGATCAACGCCACGATCAGGGAGGTTCTGGCGCGGCCGCGCGACCGCGCCGCGGTCGCGGCCGATGTGAGAACCATGCGGGCGAAGATCGAAGGCGAGAAGGGGAGCCGAGACCCATGGGACCTGAAGCAGGTGAGAGGCGGGTTGATCGACCTCGAGTTCATCGCCCAATTCCTGCAAATCGTGAACGCCGCCGGGCAAACGAGCGTTCTCGATCAGAATACCGAGCTTGCCCTCTCCAAGCTGTCGGCGGCCGGCGTGCTTTCGCCCAGCGATGCCGAGATTCTGGTCCCGGCGGCCCGGCTGTATCACACGCTGACCCAGGTCCTCAGGCTTTGTCTCGACAAGCCGTTCGTGGCGGACGAGGCCCCGCGTGCACTGAAGGATCTGCTCGCGCGCGCCGCCGAGATGCCCGATTTCGCGAGCCTCGAGGCGAGTTTGCAGGACACGCTCAGCGATGTGCGCGAGGCCTTCGACCGTATCGTGAGATAAGCCTTCGGAAGGAGCCGATAAGCTCAGGCCGAGAGCTTTTGCTCTTCGTCGGCGATCACCGGGCGGAGCGGCAGCATCAGCGTCACGGTCGTGCCCTGACCTTCCCGGCTCGTGATGCGTAGCGAGCCGCCGTGCAGCTCGACAAGCGCCCGGCTGATGGCAAGTCCGAGCCCGCTGCCCTGATGGCTCTTGGAAAACTGGTTCTCGACCTGCTCGAACGGCCGGCCGAGCTTGGCGATGTCGGCCTCGGGGATGCCGATGCCGGTATCCTTGATGGCAATCTTCACGACTCCGCGCGCCCGCGACAGATGCACCTCGACGCTGCCGCCGTCGCGGGTGAATTTCACGGCGTTGGAAAGGAGATTGAGGAAGACCTGTTTCAGGGCGCGGCGATCGGCCTCGAGGTTGAGATGATGGGGGCCGTGGCGGGAGAGCGTGATATTGCGCTCGGCGGCCGCCTGGCTCACCACCTTCATGCTGTCGGCGACGATGTCGGCGACGTCGACAGTGCCGAGATCGAGGGAAAGACGCCCGGCCTCGATCTTGGACATGTCGAGAATGTCGTTGATGACCTCCAGCAGATAGGCGCCGCTCGCATAAATGTCGCGGGCATATTCCTGGTATTTGGCGTGGCCGAGCGGGCCGAACAGCCCTTGCTGCATCACCTCGGAAAAGCCGATCACGGCGTTGAGCGGTGTGCGCAGCTCGTGGCTGATATTGGCGAGGAACTCGGACTTCGCCCGGTTGGCGGCTTCGGCGCGATTCTTCTCGAGTGCATATTTCTCCGCGAGATCGACGAGCTGCTGCTTCTGCTGCTCGAGCTCACGGCGGGAGAGCCTGAGCTCCGACACGCTCGATCTTAGCTGCTGCTCGCTCTCCGCCAAGCGCTGCTGGCTCTCCTTCAGCACGGTAATGTCGGTGCCGACGCTGACATAGCCGCCGTCCTTAGTGCGGCGTTCGTTGATATGCAGCCAGCGTCCGTCATCGAGCTGCGCCTCGTACGTTCGGCTATCGTCGCTATCGGTGCCGGCAACGGCAATGCGCTTCGACACGATCGGCTCGGACGCCGAGGCGATGACCTCCTCGTAAGGGCTGCCGGCGTGAACCATATCGTCGGGCAGGCCGTGGAACTGCTGGTACTTGCTGTTGCACATCACGAGCTTGTTCTCGCGGTCCCACAGCACGAAAGCTTCAGAGATCGTCTCGACCGCATCGCGCAGCCGCGCATTGGCATCGGGCGAGGCGTGCGCCACCCCATGATCGGAGATTACGGCGATGCCGGTCAGGCACGGCTCGCGGCTGTCGGCGCTTCGGGTGATTTGGCCGCGCAGCCGGAAAGTGACCCAATGCCCCTCGGCGTGGCGGAGCCGGAAGCTCTGGTCGAAGGCGCTAATTCCTTCACGGAGGTGCCGGTCGAGCTCGCCTCGCAAATCGTCGTCGGGATGCAGCGCCTGGGAGATCACGCGGAACGGCATGGCCCTGTCGAGGGGCTCGAGCCCGAGCAACCGGTACATCGGCGCGGACCAGTGGATATGGCCGCGTGCGAGGTTCAGGCGCCAGACGCCGCAGCCCGGCAGAGCCTCGGTCAACTCCTTGACGAGACCAGTGGAGCCCGTGGCGGTCGTGGCAGGGGCGAGATACCAGAGGCCGCCGGCGAGCAGGATCAGCAGCAGTCCGGTGCAGATGAGGAGAGTGATCTCGAGCCTCGCGTCGCGCCGCCATTCGAGGAGCGCTTCGTCAACGGGCTGGAAGAAGGCCAATTGCGCGTCGCTCTTGGCGATGTTGCGGACGGTGACGACAGCGTCGGTGCCGTCGGTGAGGGTCAAACGCAGCACGCCGGCTTCGGCCCCGAAAGTGGTGAGCGGCTGCTGCGGACCAAGAATAGTGAGTAGGTTTCCGGCGTGGAAGCTCCCGAGTGGGGCATGCGCTTGGATATTGCCCTCCGCGTCGGCGAGCAGGACGGAACGCCCGTCGCGGGTTGCGCCCTTGGCGAGGCTGTCGGCGAGCGCGGCCTGCCAGCCTTCGCCCGAGCTCAATGTCTTGTCTTTCAGATTGAGCGCGGCGTTGTCGGCGAGCAGAGCGAGCTCGGACCGGGCCGCCTCGAGTGCCGCGCGCTTACCCTGAACGAGCTGGAAGGTGAAGCCGGCGCAGGCAATAAAAGCGAAAGCGAGGAGGAGAACGGGAACCAGACGGCGCAGCAGCTCGGTGGTGGGGAGATGCCGGCCGATAGATGCGCGGAGCGCCTGCCAGTCAGGCGCCGCGGCAGCGAAAACTCCCCCTCGCGCGGAACGCGCCCGCGACATTCGGTCCCCCTTCAACGATCCCCAGCCTCGCGCCGGAGTGTTGCCGCATCTCCGAATCGCCTTCGACCATTGGAATCGATGACGACTCTGTCTGTCTAGGGGAAAACTGTGGAAAAGCGGTTAATGACCTGTTGACGGGAAAACGATTCTAGGACGCCCCGAGGGTCTTGGTGACGATCTCGTAGCTGTCGGTCGAGAGCTTCCGCCGGGTGAGATCCTCCAGAACCTCCCTGGCGTGCCCCTGGCGGATCGGCTCGAGGATGCGCCAGCTTTCGAAGGCACCGAGCAGACGCGCGGCGACGTGGGGGTTGAAACGGTCGATCTCGAGAGCCTGGTCGGCGAGAAGCCGGAAGCCAGCCCCGTCGGCGCGGTTGAAGCCGGTCGGGTTGCCGTGGACGAAGCTGCCGATCAGCGCGCGCACGCGGTTCGGATTTTTCAGAGAGAATTTCGGGTGGGAGAGGAGGTTGCGCACGGTCTCGACCGAATCGGACCGCGCGGCGCGCGCCTGCACCGCGAACCATTTGTCGAGCACGAGGGGTTCGTCCTGCCAGCGCGTGTAGAAATGCGCGAGCACCTCATCGCGCGCCGGCGAGTCGAGATAAGAGAGGACGGCGAGCGCAGAAATCGAGTCGGTCATGTTCATCGCAGTCCGATAGTGGCGCTCGGCGCGCGCGATCTCCGACGGCTTACCGGTCGCGACGAGGAGATCGAGCGCGGCACCGCGGAGCGCGCGAATGCCCGTGCTCTCGGGGTCGGGCGAATACGTGCCAGTGGGCGCGAGCGTGTCATAGAGCTCGGCGAGGCCGGCGCCGATCTCCCGGGCGATCGTTCCCCGCAACGTTTCGCGCGCCAGGCGCACGGCATCGGTATCGACGTCGCGGCCAAGCTCGCGCGCGATATCGGACTCGCTTGGAAGCTTGAGGAATTCGGCGCGGAAGGCTGCGGCGAGCGAGCCATCGCCGGCCGTTTGGTCGAGCGCCTTGGCGAGGCGCACCGCCTCCTTCCCGGTGACACGCGCGTCACCGCCTTCGCGCGACGCGGCGGTCAGAAGATTGGTCGCGTAGGTCTGCGCCGACTGCCAGCGATTGAAAGCGTCCTGGTCGTGCATCATCAGGAATTCGATCTGCTCGGGATCGAGGCTGATGGTGAGGCGGACCGGCGCCGAGAAACCGCGGAGCAGCGAAGGGGTCGGGAGAGAGGGGATGTCGCGGAACTCGAAGACCTGCTCGCGGCTCGTTACTTCGAGCAGCCCGTCGCTCGCGTTGCCGTTGCCCGCGAGCTTGAGCGGAAGCTCATCGCCATTGGCGCCGATCAGGCCCATCTTCAGGGGGATCAGCATCGGTTCCTTTCTGGTCTGGCCCGGAGTCGGCGGGACGACCTGGCTCACGGCGAGGCGCGCAGTCCTGGCATGAGGATCGTAGTCGAGCGAACAGGCAAGCTCCGGCGTGCCGCCTTGCGTGTACCAAAGCATGAACTGGGAAAGATCGCGCCCGGAGGCGTCGGCCATGGCCTCGACGAAGTCCTCGACCGTCACCGCCTCGCCGTCATGGCGCTCGAAATACAGGTCGAGGCCCTTGCGGAAGCCATCGCGGCCGAGCAGCGTCTGCAACATGCGGCAGACCTCGGCGCCCTTCTCGTAGACGGTCGCGGTGTAGAAGTTGTTGATCTCGATATAGGAGGCGGGGCGCACGGGGTGGGCGAGGGGGCCGGCATCCTCGGGAAATTGATGCGTCTTGAGCATGCGCACGGCGGCGATGCGCTCGACCGGGCCCGAGCGCGTGTCGCCGGTGAATTCCTGGTCGCGGAAGACGGTAAGCCCCTCCTTCAAGCAGAGCTGGAACCAGTCGCGGCAAGTGACGCGGTCGCCCGTCCAATTGTGAAAATATTCGTGCGCGATCACGCCTTCGATCGAGGCGTAGTCGGCGTCGCTCGCGGTGTCGGGGCGGGCGAGCACGAGCTTGTCGTTGAAGATGTTGAGGCCCTTGTTCTCCATCGCTCCCATATTGAAGTCGCTGACGGCGACGATGTTGAACACGTCGAGATCGTATTCGCGGCCGAAGCGCTGCTCGTCCCAGCGCATGGCACGCTTGAGCGACTCCATGGCCCAGGAGCAACGGTCCTCCTTGCCGGGCTCGACATAGATGGCGAGATCGATCTTGCGGTCTGAGGCGGTGACGAAGCTGTCGGGAACCTTGGCGAGTTTGCCGCCGACCAGCGCAAACAAATAAGAGGGTTTGGGGAAGGGGTCATGCCACACGGCAAAATGCCGTCCGGTGCCGGGGATGTCGCCCTGCGCGACAGGGTTGCCGTTCGAGAGCAGCACCGGGGCAACGTCGCAATCGGCTTCGATGCGCACGGTGTAAACCGCGAGCACGTCCGGACGGTCGAGGAAGAAGGTGATGCGGCGGAAACCCTCAGGCTCGCATTGGGTGCAATAGGTGCCGCGCGAGAGATAGAGGCCGGAGAGCGCAGTGTTGGCCTCCGGATCGCAGTAGGTGACGAGCTCGAGCGTGAAGGGATGGGCGGGAACGCGGGGGATGATGAGCGAGCCGTCCTTGAGCTCGTAGTCGGACGGCGACAGCCTGTTGCCGTCGAGCGCGACGCGGTCGAGCACCAGCCCTTCGCCGTCGAGCCGGAGCGGCCTTCCTCCGGTGGCAACCTTGGGATTGGGTCTGATACGCAATTTGGAGTCGACGCGGGTCGCGCGGGGCGCAAGCCGCACGTCGAGCTCGACCTCCTCGATCAGATAGTCGGGGGCGGCATAGTCTTTCAGCAGCTTGGGTTGACGGGTTAGCTCATTCATGGCGTGGCATCATCCTCTCGCGCTCGCTCTTAGAGGGCGGAGGGCGCGATGCCAAGCCCCGACGTAGTTTTCGTTCTGGAGGTAAGCACCCTGCGACCCGTGTACGCACAATGCAGGAAATTGGGGCCTCAAGCAGCTCAAGCGCTTCATCGAGGATACCGAGATCAAGCAGGTCAGCGACGAGATGCGCACCCTCGTCGAGAAGCACTGGCCGTGGCTATTGGAGAAATTGCCGCCGCGCGGAAGGTACGCTGAGCCGATCAGTCGTCATCCGAATCTGGATTCGGTGCTAGCGTTGGTTCCTTGCAAATTTCTTAGCGTCGGCTTCAGCTTCCTCTTCCGTCTTATAAGAATCCTTGCCGATCTTCGTAACACCGTTGCCGGTCGGCTCGATGTCAACGACGAGACATTCTTGGTCGGACGACCGAACGAGCCACCAATTCGCGAGGGCTGGCCCGCGCAGCTACTCGCAACAATCGCGCTGACCATCAAAGTTCTAAGCATGTCCGCAGAATTGGTCGATACGCCGCGAACCCTACTGCCCCTGCGACATGCAGCCTTCGTAATTGGCTTGGCACTGGCCTTCGCAGCCGGATGCGCCATCGCACCCATTCATGCACTGAGCATAATTGTAATCGCATGCGTCTGAGTGCGCGTCCGCCAGCCGAGTCATGTTGTCTTTTGCGAGAGCGAACGAACTGGTAGCCGCTAAGACTACCGCTGTGACGATAAGGAATTTGCTCATGGTCCCCCCAAGGTCAGGCTAACTGCCGAAGGCAGAATATTCCCACAAGGCCAGGGCGCGCCATGAAAAAGTCGGCATGCCCACTCGAGTCCGGCCTAGGGCACCGCTGAACTTCTCGAGCAGAGCGCGGCTTGCGCCGTCTTAGGCCCCGTCGCGGATCTCGGTGGGGCTCGCGGCGAATCTCCTACGAAAGCAGTGGTTGAAATGCGACAGGTCGCCGAAGCCGGCGGCATAGGCGATGGCCGCGATCGTAGAGCTTGCGTAGCGGGGGCTCTTTAGCATGCGGTGCGCGAGCAGCAGCCGCTGCTCCAGCAGGAAGGTCGAGAAGGTCGTCCCCTCACGTTCGAACAACACATGCAAATAGCGCGGGGTAAGCGCGTAATGCTCGGCCACGCTTTGCACTGACAAATCTTGGGCGCTCAGGTTCGCGACGATGTAGGACTTGATCGCCTTGAGCCGCGCGGCCTTCACGCCGCGGTCCATGGCAAGCGCAGCACCATCGCGCGTCGCCCCGAGCGTGAGCGCCATCAAGTCATAAATATGCGCCACCGCGAGCGCGGTGACCTCAGTGTCCGACAGGCTTTGTTCTTTCTGCAACAGGCCGATATAGCCAAGCAGTAAACAGAGAGCCTCGGTTCCGCGCGGGACATGCCGCCCGGCCTGATCCTCAAGTGATCGCGTCAACGGCTGCAGCGCCTTGAGCGGCGCTATCACGCCCAAGTAGCGCGCGTTGGGAAAGCTCATCGTCGCGGGTTCCTTATGCAGGATGGCGACCGCGCTGCCCGATTCGAGCGCAACCTCAGAGCCGGACTGAGAGAAGATTACGGTTCCCTTGGGATCGATGAGCAGGGCGACGCCGTCGTCATTGGCCGAGATCAGCTCGCGCGGTCTTGCAAGGCGCGTTGGCGACGAATAGGACGACCAATGGACGCCCAACCCGGGCAGCGACAGAAGCGAGCCCTTAGCATCGAATTGCGCCTTAGACAGAGGCTCGATGTCCAATTGGACGACGTGACGCCCGTAAGCCTCCCGCCAAAACGGCACGCGCTCCCTCAGAGGAAGATCGCGGGTTGAGAAATGGACGTACCCGCCACTGGGTTCGTTGGACGCCATGAAAGACGCACCGTAAGCCTCAGCCTTCCTCACCTGCCATCTTAGCGTGTGGCGGCCGTTGTTGGGAATGGGCCGGATTCGCTCTCAGCCAATGACCTGTTCCCTGTGGCCCAAGACAAAGCCAGGGGAGACTTCTAGGTAATTTGCGCCCATCTGCCGAGGCGAACCCCAACTGGAGGCTGCAATGCGCAAACGCTTTTTGGTCTTGTTGGCTCTTTCGTTTGCAACACTTCCTGGAGCTGTGAAGGCCGCGAGCCCCGACGAGTGCAACGCCTATGCTGATGCGGCGATGCAGCAAGTTCAACAAAACGCGACCTTGAAGTGCGGGCTGCAAGGCGGAAACTGGGCGACAGATCGAGACGCTCATTACAATTGGTGTCTAGGGGCCGAGCCGGACAAGGTCAGAGCTGAGCAACAATGGCGCGAAAACGAGCTCCGGACCTGCAACTGCAACGCCTACGCCGATGCGGCGATGCAGCAAGTACAGGCAAACGCCGACTTGAAGTGCGGGTTGCAGGGCGGCAACTGGGCGCCCACTCGAGACGCTCATCTGTCATGGTGTCTGCAAACCAACGCGAACAACCCCGGCAAGGTCGCATCGGAGTTGCAGTGGCGCAAAGACGAAATCGAAAAGTGTAAGGCC
>DATHCZ010000223.1:0-23827 GCA_035319265.1 Methyloceanibacter sp.
TTGAGGCTGTGCCCTTTGCCGAGCTCGATGCCGAGCGACATGTTGCGCGATTGCGGGCTGCCGCAGGTGAGAATGAGATCGCCGAGCCCCGATAGCCCGGCCATCGTTTCGCGCCGCGCGCCGAGCGCGGCCCCGAAGCGCGCCATCTCGGCGAAGCTTCGGGTGACGAACGCAGCGTGCGCGCTCGCGCCGAATTTCTTGCCGGCGACGATGCCGGCACCGATGGCATAGACGTTCTTCACCGCGCCGCCGATCTCGGCCCCGATCACGTCGTCGCTCCAATAGCAGCGGAACGGAAGGTGGCTCAGCGCATGCGCGAGCGCTTCACCCTGCGATTCCTCGGGGGCCGCCAGAGTGACCGCGGCGGGGAGCCCCTTGGCGATCTCCGAGGCAAAGCTCGGGCCTGACAGCACGGCGATCTCGACCACAGGCAGCACCTCGGCCACGACTTGCGACATGAGCTTCCCGCTTGCCTGCTCGATGCCCTTAGAGCACAGCACGAGAGGCTGTCCGTCGTGGACATAAGGGGCAAGCTCGGTGGCAATGGCGCGGAGATGCTGCGCGGGCGTCACCATCAGCAGGAGGTCGCAAGTGGCCACCTCGTTAAAGCGCATGGTCGCCTCGATCGCCTTGTCGAGCTTGATGCCCGGCAGGAAGGTTTCGTTGCGATGCTTTTGATTGATGTCGACGACGGTCGTGGCCTCGTGCGCCCAGACCAGCACGTCGCGCCCAGCCCGCCGCGCGACGATGCCGAGCGCCGTTCCCCATGCGCCTGCACCGACGATGCCGACTGACTGGAGTGTCATGGGTCAGTCTTATGCCAGATTTCGCGTCGTTACCCCAGGAGGTGCGGCCCCGGTCAGGCCTTGACGCCGGCGCCGAGCGCTGGCGGCGCGTCAGGATCGAGCGGCCAGCGCGCGCGGGCGGGGGCCGAAAGATCGTCGGTCATCCCGCGCACAAGTCGCACGGCACCCGTCCAAGCGATCATGGCGGCATTGTCGGTGCAAAGCTCTGGCGGCGGCACGATCAGGCGGAAGATGTGTTTCCGCGCGGTCGCTTCCAGCGTCGATCTCAGCCTTCGATTAGCGGCGACGCCGCCGGCCAGGACGAGGATGCGTTGTGCGCCCTTTCCCGCGTGCTTCTCGTATAGCTCGAAGGCGCGAGATGTTCTGTCGCTGAGGATGTCGGCAACCGCCTCCTGGAAGCTCGCGCAGAGATCGGCGACATCTTGCTCGCTGAGCGGCGCGCGGGCCATCGCTTCGTGCCTAAGGGCCGTCTTGAGTCCGGCGAGCGAGAAATGCGGCTCGTCTCGCCCCACCATCGGCCGCGGCAGCTTGATGGTGGGCCGACCCTTCGCAGCGTTGCGCTCGACCTCAGGTCCCCCGGGATAGCCGAGCCCAAGGAGCTTAGCCGCCTTGTCGAATGCCTCGCCGAGAGCATCGTCGAGCGTCGTTCCAAGCCGCTCGTAATCGCCGACGTCCTTGATCACTAACAGCTGAGTGTGGCCGCCAGATACGAGGAGAAGCAGATAGGGGAAGGCGAGGCGGTCGGTGAGCCCGGCAGTGAGCGCGTGCGCCTCGAGATGATTGACCGCGATGAAAGGGACGCCTCGCCCGAGCGCGATCGCCTTGGCGGTGACGACGCCCACGATCAAGCCACCGATCAGGCCTGGACCTGCCGCCGCTGCCACGCCGTCGATTTGATCGAGCGTAAGCCCCGCCTCGCCGAGCGCCTGAAGGATCGCGGCATCGAGCAGCTCGACATGAGCGCGCGCGGCGATCTCGGGCACCACGCCGCCATATGCCGCGTGGAGATCGAGCTGCGAGCGCACCACGCTCGAGAGGATCTTGCCGCACCCGTCGGCCTCGAGCCGAACCAGGGCGGCGGCGGTCTCGTCGCAGCTCGTCTCGATGCCGAGAACGGTCAGAGGGGTGCTTTGGCTGCTGCTCGTCATGGGGCTTTCTATAGGGTTTGCAGGGCCCAATTGAAGGGGGAGGCGAAAGGGGCCATTAATGCGCCCGGCGAGGCCTCTCTAGGCCAAGAAAACCAAGGAGTTCCGCATTTTGCCCCCCCGGCCCCTTCGCATCGGCACGAGAGGCAGTCCGCTCGCGCTCTGGCAGGCGCGGCATGTTCGCGACCGCCTGATCGAGGAGCATCGCTTAAGCGACGGCGACATCGAGCTCAGCACCATCACCACTTCGGGCGACCGCATCGCCGACAAGCCGCTGCGCGATTTCGGCGGCAAGGGACTCTTCACCAAGGAGATCGACGAGGCGCTTCTCTCGGGCGCAGTCGATCTCGCCGTTCATTCCATGAAAGATCTTCCCACGGTGCTGCCTGAGGGCGTCGTCGTCGCCGCAGTGCTGCCGCGCGCCGATGTGCGCGACGCCTTCATCAGCACCAAAGCGCCGTCGCTTGTCGAGCTGCCGCCGGGTTCCGTTGTCGGCACCTCGTCCTTGCGGCGCGCGGCCCAGGTGAGGCGGCTCCGCCCCGATCTCCGCGTCGCCGACCTCCGCGGCAATGTCGAGACGCGGCTGAGAAAGCTCAAGGAGGGCGCCGCCGACGCGACGCTTCTCGCTATGGCGGGATTGATACGCCTTGGTCTCGCCGCGCAAGCGACCTCGATCCTCTCCACCGACGAAATGCTCCCTGCCGTGGCGCAAGGGGCGATCGGCGTCGCCGCGCGAAGCGATGACGAGAGAACGCGCGCTTTGCTGGCGAAGCTGAACGACGCGCACTCTGCCACGGGCGTTGCTTGCGAGCGCGCCTTCCTCGCCCGCCTCGACGGCTCATGCAAGACGCCGATCGCGGGTCTCGCCGAGATTGATGACGGCGTGGTGCGCTTTCGTGGGCTTATCCTCACGCCCGACGGCACCGAGTGGCACGGCATCGAGCTGACGGGCGAGGCCGAGCACGCGCGCGCTCTCGGCACTGACGCGGGCGAAGAGCTGCTGGCGCGCGCCGGCCGAGACTTCCTCGCCAAGCTCGCCTGATGCGTATCCTCGTCACACGGCCCGAGCCGGATGCGCAAGACGAGGTAAAAGAACTCGCCGCGCGCGGACACGAGGGCATCGTGTCGCCTCTTCTCGTCATCGAGCAGATGAAGGAGGTGGCTCTTCCCCTCGACGGCGCTCAGGCGCTGATCGTCACCAGCCGGAACGCGCTCCGTGCACTCTCCAAGCATCCCGCGTTCGATGCGGCTCGCGCGTTGCCGCTCTTCACCGTGGGCGAGGCCACAGCGCACGCGGCGCGGGAGCTTGGCTTTGCCAAGGTGATCGAAGGACCGGGGACCGGGGCAGGGCTTGCCGAGCTGATCGTCGAGAAGGCCGAACCTTCGGTCGGGGCTTTGGTCCATCTCGCCGGAGAGACGCTTGCCTTCGACCTGAAATCGGCGTTGAAGGCGCGCGGCTTTAGCGTGACTGCGCCCGTGCTTTACCGGACCGTGCCGGCGACCGAACTTGCACCGGAGGCGTTGCGTACCATCAAGGACGGTAAGCTCGACGGCGTCATCCTCATGTCGCCCCGCACGGCCAAGACGTTCCTCGCTCTGCTCGAGCGATACGGAGCGGTAATGCAAGTCAAGCGTGTCGTTTGCTATTGCATCTCCGATTCGGTAGCAGAGGTGCTGACCCCGCTCGGATTTCGCGTGCGCGTGGCGGCCCACAAGCGCGCGGAAGATGTCCTTGCGCTCCTCGACTCGAAGGCGGCATCCTCTTGAGGTTCGCGAATCCGCGAAGGACCTTTAAGGTTAAGGCGCGATGGTAGAGCCATTCGGCGATCACGACACCGGCCAAGGCGGCGCAGGCAAGCGTCCGGCGCCGACCATCGAAGGCACCGCGACGGAAGTCTCTATCGAGCCGCCCGCCGAACAAGCAGCTGCTGACGCGGTTGCTGCTGCGCGAGAGGACGGTGAGCGCGACGAGCCGGAGGAAGAGGCCGGGCTCGAAAGCGAGCTCGAATCCAAGCCTCCCACCGCGCAGGTCGACGAGGAGCCTCAGGCCGCCGAACGCAGAGCGTCGCCTCCGCCGGCTGCGACCATGTCGGAAATGAAGAGCTTCGTGACCCATCTCGCCGCGGGGCTGCTCGGCGGTCTCATCGGCGTGATCGCGCTCGCCTTCGCCTGGCACCTCGTTCCGGCCGGCAAGGATGAGTCCGCGGCCGAGCTCGGCAAGATCAAAGAGCGCGTCGCCAAGCTCGAATCAACGCCGGCGCCCGCCCCCGACACCGAAGCGCTCGCCAAGCTCGACAGCCGGATCAAGGCGCTCGAAGGTCAGACGCCGCCCGACATCGCCGGGCTCACCGATCGCGTGGCGCAGCTCGAACAGGCTCTTAAGGCCTTGGCCTCGGCCGCCAAGGATGGTGGCTCGGTGACCGACGCCGCCGCCATCAATCAGCAGATCGCCGAAGCCGAGCAGCGCATACGGCAGACTCTCGACAAGGCGCTTGCCGATGCGGAAGCCGCGAACGCGGCGACCTTGCAGACAATGCAGGCTTCGATCGAGGAGTTGAAGACGAAGATCGCGTCGCTCGCCGAAGCGGGGACCGGTGGGTCTCCCGACCTCACGGCTCTCACCGAGCGCGTCGCCAAGCTCGAAACGGCGATCGACAAGGGCATGGCCGGCTCGAAATCGGCTGCCGCGGCAATCGCCTTTGCCAATCTCAGCAGCGCCGTGGCGGAAGGCCGCCCCTTCGGCGCCGAGCTGGCCACGATCAAATCGTTCGTCGCCGACCCAGGCGATCTCGGACCGCTGCCGGCCTACGCCGACAAAGGCATCGCGACGGTGCCCGAGCTTGCGCGCTCCTTCGCGGCAAGCCGGGATGCCGCGCTCGCCGCGGCTTCTCCCGCGCCGTCAGGCTCGCTCATCGACCGCCTGCTCGCCAGCGCCTCGACCCTGGTCAAGGTCAAGCGCGTCGATGAGGCGGCGACCGGCGACAGCCCGAGCGCAGTGCTCGCACGTGCAGAGGCTCTGCTCGACAAGGGCGATCTCGCCGGCAGCGTAAAGCAGATCGAGACGCTTGACGGCGCTCCGCGCGAGGCGTTCTCCACCTGGCTCGGCGAGACTAAGGCCCGGCTCTCAGCCGACGCGATTCTGCAAAGGCTCGAAGCGACCCTGCTTGCCTCCGCGAGCACGGCTCCCGAAAAGGCACAAGATTAAAGACGATGATCCGCGTTCTCTTTTTCATCCTCTGCATCGTCGCGGCGGCTCTTGGCCTCGCCTGGCTCGCCGATCGCCCCGGCGCGATCACCGTTGAGTGGCTCGGCTACCAGGTCGAGACCTCCGCCTTTGTCGGCGCGCTCGCCATCATCGTCCTCGTCGCGGTGCTCATCTTGCTCTGGTCGGTGGTGCGCTATCTCCTGACGCGGCCGGCGGCGATCGCTGCTTACACCAAGGAGCGGCGGAAGCAGCAAGGTCTCGAGGCGCTGTCGCGCGGACTTCTCGCCATCGGCGTCGGCGATCGGACACAGGCGCAGCGTTATGCCGGCATCGCGCGACGCAATCTCCCCGACGAGCCGTTGACGGCACTGCTCAGAGCCCAGGCCGCCCAGCTGAAAGGCGACCGACCTGCTGCCAGACGCGCCTTCGAGGCCATGCTCGACCGCCCGGAGACCGAGCTTCTCGGCGTGCGCGGTCTCTTCCTCGAGGCGAGCCGGCGCAATGACATCGACGCAGCGCGCGGTCTCGCCCAACGCGCGGTGAAGGGCGATCCGAAACTCGGCTGGGGCGTCAACGCGCTGTTTGACTTGCAGGCGCGCGAAGGCGATTTCGATGGCGCGCTCGACACGCTCGCCATCGGCCGCCACAACGGCCACTTCGATGCCGAGACCGGGACACGCCGCCGCGCCGTGCTTCTGACGGCAGAGGCGCGGGAGCTCGAAGGGTCAAACCCTGACAAGGCGCTTGCGCTTGCCAACGAAGCCTTGCGGCTTGCACCGTCGCTGGTGCCGGCGGCCGAGATTGCCGGCCGCATCCTCGCCGCTAAGGGCGAGGCGAGACAGGCCTCGCGCCTCATCTCACGGACTTGGAAGCTCTCGCCCCATCCCGACCTCGCGCTCGTCTATGCCTTCGTCAAGCCCGGCGAGTCGCCGCGCGAGCGGCTGAAGCGCATCAAGCATCTCGCCAGCCTTACGCCCGGCGACATCGAAGGGCGGATCGCTATCGCCAATGCGGCGATCGAGGCCCATGAGTGGCAGGACGCGCGGGATGCGCTCGCGCCTTATCTCGAGGACCGGCCCTCGGCGCGCATTTGCACGCTGATGGCCCGCATCGAGGTCGGCGAGTTCGGCGACCGGGGGCGCGAGCGGGAATGGCTGGCGCGAGCGTTACGCGCGCCGCGCGATCGGGCCTGGATCGCCGACGGCTATGTATCGGACCGCTGGCTTCCGGTGTCGCCGGTCACCGGCGCTGTCGATGCCTTTGAATGGAAAGCGCCGGTCGATGCCATCGGCCGCGGCGATCAGACGCTCGTCATCGAGGAGCGGCCCGAGCCCCCGATGAAGGAAATCGAAGCTCGCCCCAAAGCCCTTGCGCCGACCGAGCCGCCGGCGCCGAAGCCTGTGGTCGAGGAGGTCCACACCGAAGCGTCACCTCCGCCTCCACCACCGCCGCCGGTGAGGAAAGAAGCGCCGGCGCACATCGAGGAGCGGCCGCGGCCCAGACTGTTCGTTCCCGACCGGCCGCCGGACGATCCCGGCGTGGCGCAGGCCGAGTCCGATGAGAGCCCGACCTCGCTCGAGCGCCTGCGAGCGGCGCAGATCCGCTGACGCTCAGGCTCCGAGCCGTTGGCTTGCATCCCTGGCGCAATGGCATTAAGTCACGGCCGGGCGCTACGGGAACGACCCGCGCGCCACGTGCCGCTGTAGCTCAGGGGTAGAGCAGGGCTTTCGTAAAGCCAAGGTCGGGAGTTCAAATCTCTCCAGCGGCACCATCGCTCTCCCGCCAATTTTCCAAACAGATGCGGCGCCGCCGAGCTCCGCGGCGACGCCTGACCATCGCTACGTTCCGATGTTGGTGCAGATTAGGTGCAGAAGGACAGGTAGCACCAATAACCGCGCGGGGTGCGAATGGCGCATTGATGCAGCGCGATGCGTGAAGCGCGCGAGCACGAGCTGGCGCTGCCCCAGCCATAGGCGTAGGGGCTCGAGGCCTGGCAATAGCAGGCGAAAGCCGCCGAGGGCAGCACCGTTGATGCCACAAGAGCGACAGAGGCAATGAGCAATTTCGTCTTTGTCATGACTACACCCTGCAGATTTTGCGATCCTGGAGAAAACTTAATCTCGCACTTTCTTACCAAGGGATTGGTCGTCTGTCCCTAGTGTGCTAGACGATAGGGAGGCAGAGCATACGCCAGAGGTGAGATAAGATGTACAAGAATTCCGCAATCCTGAAATTTGCGCTAACCGTCGCCATCGTTACTTTGGCGGCTGTGCCGGCACGGGCCGAGGGGGGTGGCGGCGATGCAACCCCTGAGCAGATGCCCGCGGTATGCAAGTCCCAAGCGGCGAACCTCAAGCTGTCTGCCGCCGCCGCCGATGCCTTCGTCCAGAAATGCACCGCCGCTTCGAGCAACACTGAACGGAAGGCATCAACGATGAAGCTCGAGGGCACGAAGTAAGCCTTCACCGCACTCCCGGGATTCGAATCACGAGAGCGTCGACTCGGCTATCGACGTGATGGCCGTCGCTTGCATCATGTGCTTGATGGCATAAAGTTGCACCCCGATGCATCGCGGACAACGCGAGCGAGCGCGTCGACGGCACATCCCTCGCCAAAGCGAAGGTCGATGATCACCCTTGAAGACTGTCTGGCCTTTTGCGGCCTCACCGAACAGGAAGTGCTCGCCATCTCCGAGCACGAGCATATCCCTGAAGTCGCGGCTGCGGCCCTCGGCGAGTATCTGGCCTGCCAGGAGCATGGCGCCGACAAGATCAGGGACATGATCGTCGACGATATCCGCGCGAGCCAGGCGCGTGGCGACTGCGATCACGTGCTCACGCTTCTGCACGTGCTGCATCACTTCCTGCGCACCCATCCCGAAGCCTGTCCAAAGCAGCATCCCTGGAGCGGTCGGTTCTAGGGCGTGGCCAAGCCAGCTAATGCTGGAAGATATAGAGCCCGGGAGCCTCGCCGAGCGGCAGGAGCCCGCGTGACGGCGCGCCGCTTGCAGGCGGCGGCACACGCTCGGGGTCGCTCCTGCTCTCGAGCCACGAGGCCAGCGCCGGCCACCACGAGCCGTCCGCGGGCGTAGCGAGGCTCAGCCACGTGTCGGGATCGACATAGCGGTCGCCGCGCTTGCGGGTGGCGATGAGATAATGGCGGCCGCGATGGCCGGGCTCCGACAATATCCCCGCATTGTGCCCGCCATTGGTGAGGACGAAAGTCACCTCGTTATCGGTGAACAACTCCACTTTATAGACCGAGCGCCACGGCGCGATGTGATCGGTCTCGGTGCCGATCACGAACATCGGCGCCTCGATATCCTTGAGCGCGATGACTCTGCCTTCGACCGCGTAGCGGCCAGCGGTCAGCCGGTTCTCGAGGAACAGCCCGCGCAAATATTGCGAATGCATGCGATAGGGCATGCGCGTCTGGTCGGCGTTCCACGTCGTGAGATCAGTCATCGTCTCGCGCTCACCGAGCAGATATTCGTGCATCATCTTCGACCACACGAGATCATTCGAGCGCAGGATCTTGAAGGCGCCCGCCATCTGCTTGGTGTCGAGCACGCCCTGATCCCACATCATGTCTTCGAGGAAGGCGACCTGGCTTTCGTCGACGAACAGCATGAGCTCGCCGGCCTCGCTGAAATCGGTCTGCGCGGCGAGCAGCGTGATGGTCGCGAGCCGGTCGTCGTTGTCCCGTGCCATCGTCGCGGCGGCAATGGCGAGCAGCGTGCCGCCTATGCAGTAGCCGGTGGCATGTACCTTGCGGTCCGGCACGATCGTCCTGACTGCATCGAGCGCTGCCATCACGCCCTTGGTGCGATAGGAATCGAACGTGATATCGCTGTCAGCAGCGGTCGGGTTGCGCCACGACACCATGAACACCGTGAAGCCGCGCTCGACGAGATAGCGCACGAGCGAGTTATGCGGGCTCAAGTCGAGCACATAATATTTCATGATCCAGGCAGGGACGATCAGCACCGGCTCGGCCACGACGCTGCTAGTCGCCGGCGTGTACTGAATGAGCTCCATCAGCTCGTTGCGGTAGACGACGGTGCCAGGCGTGATGGCGAGATCGACGCCGACGCGAAGACCATCGGCGGGAGGCGCGGGCTGCATCGTCAATGCACGCCAGATATCGTTCTGCAAGTTGGTTGCACCGCGCACGAGATTGGCGCCTGACTCCTTTGCCGTCCGCTCGATGATGACCGGGTTGAGCCAGGGAATGTTGGATGGGGACCACACGTCCAGCAATTGGCGCGCGATGAAATCAGCGCGTGCGACGTTCTTCGGCGTCATGCCGCGCACCTCGCGGGTCGCGCTTTTCCACCAGGCTTCCTGAGCGAGAAAGGCCTGCTCCCACCACGAATAAGGCGGCTTCTGCCAGGCGGGATCGGCGAAGCGCCGATCGCCTGGTTGCGGCGGAAAGGGCGGCTCGACCTGGTCGGAGGTGCCGCGCGTCACGTAGCGTGCAAGCTGCGCGCCGGCGTTGATGGCTTCGAGCCCGAGCTCAAGCTGGCGGCCGGGCGCATAAGCAAGATGCGAGGCCCAATCGAACCAGGCGTCGAAGAGCGCGTGGGGCGATATGCCTTGGGTGAACCGCGCAGTCACCGCCCGCGACAGGCGATCCATCGTCTCGAATGACGGCGCGTTCCAGCCCGTGGCCGGCGCGGGCAGCGGCGGCGCCGGGGGCGCAGCGACGAATTTGTCGCCCCTTGGATAAGGTGTTCCGAGCCGTGTGGGAGTTTCATTCATGACAGGTCTAGAACGCTAAGAGGTCGATGGAAAAATTTGCGACGCCGGGGTCGAGAATCGATGTCTCGTAGCAGAAGGTTCGTGAGACGGCGTTGCGCTGGCTCAAGATTTGCGCCGAGCCACACGCTTAAGGGGCTCAGCTCGACGCTTCAATGCGCTTGCGCCGATTATATGAAGGGATGATCACCACATTATGAAAGCAGCATGACGCTGCGGCATTAAGACTTGCCGATCTCGGCATGCCCGATTGACCGCCGCGGCGCCGTCGAGACGTCCTCGTCCGGCCGCTCGCCCGGCACCTCGATCCAATCCGGCGGCAGCAATTTGAGCTCGCCGTCGTCGGCCGCTGCCAGCGTGTGGACATAGAAGCCCCTAGCCACCTCGTCGGTTACCTCCATGACCGGGGAGGGCGCCGACACGATGGTGAGGTCGCCGCATAGGCCGATCCAGTCGACGTGGCGGTGGCCATGCATGAGAATCACACGCCTTGTGAGCGGCTTCAGCTTGCGCACGAACCAATTGCCATTGATGAGAGCCGTGCCGATGCGCTCGGAGAGCGTTTTGGCCTTCCACGGATATTCGACCACGTGATGATGCAGAGCGATCAGCCATATCGCGCGCGGATATTGCGCCGCCGCGATCTCGATGCCGCGCATCTGTTCCGCCGAGATCATGCCGAGCGCGTTGGTGAAGGAGAAATGTGTGTCGGCATTCGAGTTCAGCACGATGACGCCGAGTCCGTTCTCGTCATGCGGCGGGAGCACCATGGGGAAGATCTTGGCCCACAGCTCGGTGAGACGTCGCGAGAACAATGGCCGGGCCGCATCGGCGAAACGCGCGATTACGCCGCGATGCGGTGCGAGGACTTCGTCGAGACTCCTGCCGAGCTTGCGTGTCTTGCGGTCGATGATCTTGACCTGCCTGCCTTGAATAGCGTCCATCGCCGACAGCATCCTGAGTTGCCGCAAACGGATATTCGGGCTGCCGGGCAAGTCCATGCGCGCGGGGTTTGACCGATCGACGATGTTGAGGTCGTGATTGCCGGGAAGGATCAGCATTCTCTTCACCAGCTGCGGGTAGGGCGCGATCAATTCGAAGAACTCGGCCCACTCGCTCGCCAGCCCCGCATCGGTCACGTCGCCGCTGATGAGGACCACATCGAGCGGTGCCTTGGCGTTGATCGCGTCGAGTTCGGCAAGGAGGCGCTTGAGGCGGACATTGCCGCGCGGACCGAGACGCCCGCTTTCGAGCCGGAAGCCGTAGCGCTCGCCGACGATGTGGATGTCGGAGAGGTGGGCGACGCGCCATACGCGCCGCTTCCCGGTGCGCGTGGCGAACTGCCTGAGCGTGATGGGCTGCGGCATGAGGGCATCGGCGAAGCCCCAGAAAAGGGCCGCGACCGCAAGATAGCCGGCAACGACCAGAATGCTGTTGGCGAGCGTGACTTCCGCGAAGCGGGTGAAGGAATCGATCTCGGTGAGTGACGCGAACAGATGCGCCCGCGGCCATGCCCACCCGGCCACCACAAGTCCAAGCGCGAAAAGAAGCACCCCGGCCACCGCGGCGGCTCCGGCGCGGAGCTTGCCGCGGCTCGCATCGGTCGCCGTCGCGAACAGCAGCCGCTCGGAGAAATGGCGCAGCACCTCGCGACAAGCGGCATAAATCGGCTGGACGAGGAGAGCGTTGAGCGACCAGAAACTCGTTTCGGCGAGGCGGAAGAGCGGTCGCCAACCGAACCAACCGACCGCCAGGGCCGCCAACAGCGCGACCACGGTCCAAAAGCCAAGCTCGGGCGAGGCGACATTGTCGGTCATCGCCCTGAACCACATGGTCGTGGCGATCGGCACGAGACCGAGCAGGATTCCGGGGACGACGAGAAGGAGACCCCAGGCGATGATCAACTTGGGCAGGCTGATCTCGACCAGCATGCCGCCCGCTAGCGCGAGCATGGAGCGCTTCTTGGTGCTCGAGGCGTCGTCCTCGATGTCGCCCTGGCGAGGATCGATGATCGGCTGCATCGTCACTTGAAGAGTTTAAGCGATTCATCGGCGAGGACGCCGCCGGTGAGAGCGATGTTGGCGAACGGCGTCTTATCGGCGATGTCGGCGTCGGTCAGCATGATCTGGCCGACCTTGGTCGCGAGCTGCGCGATGGACGCGCCAAAGACCACGCGCGCGATTCCGCACCACACGATCGCGCCCATGCACATCGGGCAGGACTCTCCCGAGGTGTAGAGCGTAGTCCCCTTCAGCTTCTCGATCCCATACTCGGCGAGGAAGCGGCGCATGGCGACCATCTCAGCGTGTGCCGTTGGGTCCTGTTGCTGGTTCCAGAGATTGCGTCCTTTGGCGAGCACCTCGCCGTCCCGCACGATCACGGCCCCGAACGGGTAGGGGTAATCGCCTAGCGCCGCTTCTGCGAGCGCGAGCCGCATGAATTTTTCGTCTTCGGCGGTGGCGGGGCCTTCGATTCCCCGGCCGAAGGCGGGGCGAGTGATCGGCAGCGCGACCGCGCCGAGCGCAAGGGCTGCGGCAACGTTGCGGCGACTTAAGCCGTTCGCGGGATCTCTCGAATTCGCTTCGTTCATAGGTTCCGCCTCTCGCCGCTGTGCGACCAACATGTCGCACGTTCAGGCGCGCAGCCAGGACGCGCATTGGGCAAGCTTAGCAAAGATTTCAAGTGGCGACGCGCCGCAGGCCGAACGCAAAACTGTGATCGCCGGCCGGTTGCCTCACGAGGCTCGGATGCGGCACAACCTCATGCGATCGATTCACATTCAGGGAGGCGATGCTGCGCCATGTCGATGTCGATGTACCAGGCTTCCGTGCCTGCCTTTCTCTCCATGTTGAAGAACCTCACCGCCATCATCGAGAAGGCGGAAAGCTACGCCGCCGAGCACAAGATCGCCGACGAGGTAATGATCAACTGGCGGCTCGCGCCCGACATGTTTCCCTTCTCCCGCCAGGTCCAGATCGCAGCCGACTTCGCCAAGGGAACCACGGCGCGGCTCGCCGGCGCCGAGGTGCCGAGCTATCCCGACGAGGAGAAGACCTTCGCCGAGCTCAAGGCGCGCATCGCCAAGACGATGAAGTTCGTGCAAGGCTTCAAGGCCAAGGACATCGACGGCTCGGAAAATCGCGACATCTCGCTCAAGATCGGCGGCCAGGATATGCACTTCAAGGGCGAGCCCTATCTCGTGCATTTCGCTCTGCCGAATTTCTATTTCCACGCGACCACGGCCTACGCCATCCTCCGCCGTTGCGGGGTCGAGATCGGCAAACGCGACTTCCTGGGAGAGGTTTGACGCGGCGGTCGCCTCAGGTGGTGGTCTCGGAGCGGCCGCGAAAGATGAACGTCATGGCGATCCCGGCGGCGAACCCGCCGATATGCGCCATGTAGGCGACGCCGCCGGTGTCGGCATGGCCGATCGTGCCGACGCCGCTGACGAGTTGAAGCGCGATCCACAGCCCGAGCACGATGAAGGCCGGCATGGCGACGATCTGCCGGCCGACCAGCACGTTCACCCGCGATTGCGGAAACATGAGGATATAGGCGCCGAGCACGCCGGCGATGGCGCCGGACGCCCCGACATTAGGGACGGTTGAGCCGGGTGCTGCGAAATATTGGGCGAAAGTCGCGGCGATGCCGGCCAGGAGATAGAAGATCAAAAAGGTGATGTGGCCGAAGCGGTCCTCGACATTGTCGCCGAAGATCCACAGGAACAGCATGTTGCCGAAGAGATGGAACCAGCTGCCGTGCATGAACATTGCGGTGAAGATGGTCACGGCGCCCTCGACGGGATCTTGCGAGAAACGCGCCGGGACGAACGCCCATTGCTCGATGAAGCGATCTCCGCCGCTGAGCTCGACGAGGAAGAAGAGCACGTTGAGGCCGATCAGAGCGAAGGTGACGACCGGAGTCGTGCGCCGTTGTGAATCGTCGTCGCCAACCGGGAACATGGGGGTGTTGCCTCGAGCGCAGGTCGCGTTGATCGATCATAACAACGAACCTTGCTAAGTCCATGCGAGCGCACGGCGAAGAGCCGAAAACCTGAAGTATTTCCGAGGGGTGCGGCGTAACGGACACAGTGCACAGGTCGATTCGGGTGGCCGTGAACCGATCCAGAGGCTAACCTATGACGGATACGGGGGTTGAATTGGGCGGACGATCCTTAGCTGCCGGTTTTGTCGCTGCTGTGCTCGCGCTGGCACTGCCGGCCTTGAGCGGCGCGCGTGCCGAAGAGGGGCCTTCCACCTCCGCGACCGCGACGCTCCAAGCCGCGCCTGCGGCCGCCGCGTCTGCCTCGCAAAGCCCTGCGCAACCCGATAAAGCGACGGAGCCGCGAACCAACACGGCCGCGGCTACTCCGGGCGCAGAACCCGAGCCGACAACACCGGACAATGCGAGCGCGCCTTCTCCCGACGCCGCCGCGACGCCGCCAAGCGCGACGGGAGAGAAGCCGGCCGACCCGATCATCCTCGCCATCCGCGCCAAGCTCGCCGATCCGGCGACCCGCAAGGGCGTAGCTTCCGATGACCTCGCCGCGCTGCAATCGTTCTATGCCGAGCGCACCGATGCGCCGCTATGGATCACCGGCATGGGTTTTTCGGCACGCGCGCAGGCCGTCATCGCCGAGATCGAGAAGGCCGATGATTGGGGCCTCCCCTCCGACGCTTTCGAGCTTCCGCCGCCCGCCGATCTTCCCGCCAATGTCGAGGCGCAGGCTTCCGACGAAGTCAAGCTCGACCTCGCCATCCTCAAATATGCGCGCTTTGCGCGTGGCGGCCGCTTGTCGCCCTTGAGGGTCAGCATCCTCCTCGACCAGAAGCCTGACCTGCGCAAGCCCAAGACCGTGCTGGACGAGATCGGCGAGTCGACGGCGCCCGATGCTTATTTGCGCTCGCTGCATCCCAGACACGAGCAATTCGAGCACTTGCGCCAAGCCCTTCTCAAGGCCCGCGCCAAGGGCAAGAAGGGCGTCGACGGGCCAGAAGTTCAGCGCATCATCATCAACATGGAGCGCTGGCGGTGGATGCCGGCCGACCTCGGCACCTACCATGTCGAGGATAACATCCCCGAGTTCATGGGCCGGGTCGTCAAGAGCGGCAAGACCGTCTACGCAACCAAGGTCGTGGTCGGGCTGCCCAAATATGCCACTCCGATCTTTTCGGCCGACATGCGCTCGATCGTGTTCAACCCGGACTGGACGGTGCCCGAGACCATCATCCTCGAAGACCTCGAGCCGGCTTTGAAAGGCAGCGGTTCAGGCCCGGACCTCTCGATCCTGCAAGCTCACGAGCTGAACGTCAGCTTTCAAGGGAAGCCGGTCGACCCCGCCAAGGTCGACTGGGAGCGCGCCAACGTCATGCAATATACCTTCACCCAGCCGCCTGGCCCCGACAACGTGCTCGGCAAGCTGAAGTTCAACTTCCCCAACCGGCATGCGATCTACATGCACGATACCATCCAGCCCGAGGTGTTCGACGAGACGGTGCGAATGGCGAGCCATGGCTGCATCCGCGTGTTTCAGCCGGCGCGGCTTGCCACTTTCCTGCTTGCCGAGGACAAGGGCTGGTCGGATCAGCAGGTGAAGGACATGCTGGTTAAGGGCAATAACAGCGTGATCTCGCTGAGCCACAAGATCCCCGTTCATGTCACCTATTTCACCGTGACGGCGGATGAGAAGGGCAAGACCCAGTCTTTCACCGATGTCTACGGCCTCGATGCCAAGATGGCCTCGGCTCTGTTCGGCAAGGCGGCGAAGATCGACGAGATCGAGGCCGACGCCGTCCCGGTAATGGGCCGCAGCCGCGCCGCCTGGAACGGCCACGGCGGCCTGACTGACGCAATCAACGGCCTGTTCGGCAACTAGGGGCTTACCGTCGCGCCTATTTGGCCGAGACCGATGCCGTCGCGCTCTCGATCGCGGCAAGGATGGCGCGGGCAAGCTCGGTCAGCGACGGATCACGCGCTCCCATAAGCAGAACGAGGTCGCCCGGCCGCGCCTCCTCGGCGATGCGCGCGACGAGCCACTGCCGCGACGGCGCGAACTCGGCGTGAGCGCCCATGGCGGCGATTTCGGCGACGATGTCGGTCGCCGAGAAGTCGCGCGTCGCCGTGCCGCCCGCGTAAAACACTTCGAGCATCCATAGACGGTCGTGTGGCGCGAGCTCGCCGGCGAAAACCCTGACGAAGTCGTGGCGCAAGAAGCGCGTCGGCCCATAGCCATGCGGTTGATAGATGGCGAGCACGCGCTTCGCTCGGAGCCGCGCCGTCCTGATGGCCGCCGCGATCTTCTCGGCATTGTGGGCGAAGTCGTCCACCACCTCGATGCCGCGCGCTTTGCCGATGGTCTGAAACCGGCGCCCAATGCCTCTGAACGCTGCCAATGGCTCGGCCATGTCGGCAAGCTCGACGCCGACGACTCTTGCCGCAGCGATCGCGGCAAGAGCGTTGGCCACATTGTGCGCGCCGGGGATGGGCAGCATGAAAGCCACGTTCTCCACCCGGAAATGGCTCGACGTTGCGTCGAGCTCGACGTCCTCGCCGCGAATATCGGCCCTGTCGGTGAAGCCGAATCTGAGGGTTGAGCCCGCGAATCTGTCGAGCGTTTCGGCATCCCCCACGACCAGCGTCTCGCGCGTGCGAGCGCGTAAGGTCGCGAACATGGCGGCCACCTCCGCCGTCTCGCGATGGTCGCGCTGGAGATTGAGGATCACCCCGATCGCCGGTGCGTAGCGCACCAGCGTACCGTCGCTCTCGTCGGCCTCGACGACGAGCAGGTCCGAGGTCCCGGCAAAGGCGTTTCCCGGCAGACCTTGCGCTTGGAGCAGAGGCAGATCGCCGCCGGTGATGACGGAAGGTTCGAGACCCGCGCCGCGCAGGATCTCGAACACCATCGCAGTCACGGTTGACTTGCCGCTCGTGCCGGTAATGGCGATCGAGCGATGGGTGGCGACGAAATGCGCGAGCAGCTCCGAGCGGTGGACGATGGGAACGCCGAGCTCGCGCGCTCTCGCCACGTCAGGCACGTGATCCTCGACCGCGGTCGAGACCACGAGCGCGGCGCAATCGGGGCCGACTCCGCTCCCGTCCTGCGGAAACACGCCGATGCCAAGCGCCTCGAGTTGTGCACGAAGACCCGCGCGCTCGCCGCGATCGAAGGCCCGGTCGCTGCCGCTCGCTCTGCCGCCGGTCATCGTCTGGAATTGCGCGAGCGCGCTCATGCCGGACCCGGCAAGCCCGGCATAGTGGAAGCGGCCGCCTCCCTTCGGATCGGGAAGAACCCGCGACACTGGCGCGGCGATCAGGACGAGGTCCCCCTCGCGCATGCGCTCGAACAGCTCGGTTACGTCGCGGTTCGACAGGCGCACGCAGCCGTGGCTGGCGGTCCGCCCCAGCAGGTCCTCGTGGTTCGTCCCATGCAGATAGATGTAGCGGGAACGCGAATCGCGCCCCGGCCCCAGGTTCACGCCATCCTCGAGTCCGTCGAGAGTGAGAATGCGGGTGAGGATGAGATCCTCGTTGCGCGCCTCGCCGCACCATCTCTCGCCGGTCCTTTGGCGTGAGACGAACACCGCGCCTTGCGCGGCGTCCTCGCCGATCCTCCGGCGGATCGAATGCCAACCGGGCGGCGTGCGGAACGAACCTTCTTCTCCGCCGATTCCCCGCCGCGCGGTCGAGACCGGCCAAGCGGCGACGGGCGCACCGTTTTCGATCAGCGTGGCGACCTGGCGTTCGGCGTCGACCACCAGCAGCCGCTCGGGGAGCTGCTCGGGAGCGCCCTTGCGCAACAGGCCTTCGCGCACAAGGTCGAGCGCGCGGGCAGCCGAGAGTTTGTCGATTCCGGAGGTCACGCGCGCACTCTGCCATAGCGGGCACGAGTGGCGTTACTCCTTGTTACAAATTCTTCGCGGATGAGGCGGGGACCGGCAGGGTCGCCCCGCCGGTCCCAAATCCACACTGGCGGCTCACCACCAGTAGCGGCGGTAGTAGGGCCGATTCCAGTACCAATAGGGGCGATAGCCGTAGCCGTAATAATAGGGGCGATAGTAGTAGTTGTAGTTCCAGTAGCGGTAGCGAGGGTAGCCCCAGTAGCGGTAACGGTAGCCGCGATAGTGCACCTTTTCGATCGGCAAGGCCTGCGCCGCCGCGTCATTCTTGGCGAGTCCACTTGGAATTGGCAGCGGCGCGGCCTTGGCCTGGCCCACTGCAAGGGCAAAGCCAAAGACCAGCGTCGCGGCAAAGAGCTTGGTCGGGAGGTGAGGCATGGTTTTGGTCTCCTTGACGCCAACCTCCCCCGGCTTTGTTAAGCCTAATCGCGGGTTAGCGGCCGGGCAACGTGTCGAAAGATCACAAGACGGTGATGCGTCTTGGTCTCGATCAGCGCATCTCTGAGACCGCCCCTTAAGGCCTAGCGCCGCCTAGAACAGCGGGCCGCCATAGGGATAGTAAAACTGCCAGTAGCGATACTGGTAGGGCCGCCAATAAGGGTAACACTGCCAGTTGCAGCCGCGCGGGACGGCGGCGACGTAACGCCGATACTTGTATTTGTAGTGCACGGGCTGAACGAGGCCGTCGCTCGATCCGTGGGTGAGCCTCGCATGGTCGCCCAACAAAAGGGGCGCCGCCGAGGCCGGTTGCGCGGTGACGAGGAAGGCGAGGCCCGCTAGGGCAATGGCGATTCGCATGAACGACTCCCTGCTTGGAGATCTAAGCACGTGTTCTTGTGAGCAACGCTATAGCACGGAGCTGGTTTCCGTCAGGTTAGCGCACCCTTCCCCCCGGCGACCATAGCCTTCCGGCATCGAATTGGAAGCGAAGCGGCATTTCAGCTTAGCCGGCGACTTCGCCATGCTCTGCCCACAAGGTGAAGACCCGTCCGCCGCCAGAGGAGAAGGCTCCCATGCTCACCCGTTTTGTCGCTGCCGCCGCATTTGTCGCGCTCGCAATCATGGCCTCGGTGCCGCAACCGGCCCGGGCCGCCGAGGACGACGGCATCGTTAAGTTCAAGAGCGCCTATGACATGCCTGAGACGATCAAGCGCATGAAGAAGGACATCGCCGACAAGGGCATCATGTTCTTCGACGAGATCGATCAGTCGAAGCTCGCCGCCGATGCCGGCGTCACGCTGTTACCCTCGACGCTGCTTGTGTTCGGCAACCCGCCCCTCGGTACGCTGTTCCTGACCTCCGATCCCGACGCAGGGCTCGATTGGCCGGTGCGCGTGCTGGTCTATCAGGACGCCAAAGGTGACGTGTGGGTGGCCTATACCGACTTCGCGTGGATCGCCAAGCGCCACGGCATCACCAATCGCGACAAGGAATTCAAGATGGCTTCGGAGGTCATCTCCTCCATCACCTCGACGGTCAAGCCGCAATAGGTGTCGCGACTAGAGCCATGCCGAGGCGGCGAGCAGGATCACGATTTCACTTGTCTGCTCAACCGCGCCGAGCACATCGCCGGTCTGCCCGCCGATCTGCCTCATGCAGAGGAGCGCAAGCAGCCCGACGGCGGTGGCGAGCACGAGGGTCGTGACCACAGCGCCGCCTAGGCCGAGTGTGAACACGAGCACGGCAAACCCGATCAGCACCGCGATCGCCGGTGTGCCTGAGGGCGGCCGTCCGGCATCGGCCGATAGGCCGTCTGGCCGGGCAGGCGGCACACGCCGCATGAACATGGGAAGCGTCGCGCGCGCGCCGGTATGCGCCGCTAGCAACGCGGAAATGGCGAGCGAAGGATCGCCGAGGCTCGAGATCGCGCCCGTCTTGAACAATATTGAAAACACCAGCGCGCAGGTGCCGTAAGCGCCGACCCGGCTGTCGCGCATGATCTCGAGCTTCTGCTCGCGCGTCGCACCCCCGCCAAAGCCATCGATCGTGTCGGCGAGCCCGTCCTCGTGCAGGCAGCCCGTGACGAGCATGGTGGTCGCGACCGCGAGCAACGCCGAGACAAACGGGCTGAGATCGAGGGCAAAGCTGAGCCAATAGACGAAGCCGGCGAGGAGGCCGATCCCGGCACCGATGACCGGGAAGCTCCAGCTTGCCCGCGCCACGTCGGTGCCTGCGTCAGGAGCGCCTCGCGCGACCGGCAGTCGCGTGAGGAAGGCTAGGCCGGTCCAAAGCTCCGTGCTAAGGGCCCGTGGCGAGATTGCTGTTGTCATTGCGTCTGTCCCTCCCTTTGAGTCCGCAGTCTACCCGAAAAATGACCCGCTTCGCCTCATTCGCCGATCTTCGCGCGGCCTGCCTCGATCTGCCCTTGGGCGACGACAGTGCGGCCGCCCGCGTCGCAGCGCGCGAGGAAAGCCTTACCAAGCCACCGCGCAGCCTGGGGCGTCTCGAGGAGGAGGTCGTTCGGCTCGCGCGCTGGCAAGGCAGAAGCCCTCCTCGCCTCGAAGCGGTCGAGATCCTCGTCTTCGCCGGCAATCACGGTGTCGTGGCGCAAGGTGTGTCGGCCTACCCGGCAGAGGTCACTGCGCAGATGGTGGCGAACTTCGCCGCCGGCGGCGCGGCTATCAATCAGCTCGCGCGCATGGCCGAAGCCGAGCTCCGCGTGGTCGCTCTTGATCTCGACGGGCCGACGGCCGATTTCACTGCGGCCCCGGCGATGGAGGAGGGGGAGTTCCTCGAAGCGGTCGCCGCCGGTCATGACGCGCTCTCTCCTGATTCCGATCTCGTCGTGCTCGGTGAGATGGGCATCGGCAACACGACCTCAGCCGCGGCAATCGCCGCAGCCCTGTTCGGCGGCGGCGGCGCGCGCTTCGCTGGTCGCGGCACCGGCGTCGACGAGGCCGGCTTGAAGCGCAAGCAGGCGGCGATCGATGCCGGACTCAAGCGCCACGACGGCGCGCTTCACGATCCGCTCCGCATCGCCGCGGCGCTTGGCGGGCGCGAGCTTGCCGCGATACTCGGCGCCTGTCTTGCCGCGCGTCGCGCGCGCATCCCGATTTTGCTCGATGGCTTCGTCTCGACGGCGGCGGTCGCGCCTCTCAAGAAGCTCCGCGCCGACGCGCTCGACCATGCGCTTGCCGGACACATGTCTGCCGAGGCTGGTCACCGGCTCTTGCTGGAAGAGCTCGGACTCAAGCCGCTGCTCGATCTCGGCATGCGGCTCGGCGAGGGCTCCGGCGCTGCCGTCGCGGTGCTCGTGCTGCGCGCCGCGCTCGCCTGCCATACCGGCATGGCGACCTTCGCCGAGGCCCACGTCTCCGACAAGGACGCCTGAACCGCTAGGCGGCGGCGATGGCGTGAAAGAACGTGCCGGTGACGTTACCGCGCCGTCCTCCTTCAGTGCCGAGCGACTGGCCTCGTCCGTCGACAAGCTCGGCGAGAGGCGCGTCGTTTCCGGTCGGCGTCAGCGACGCGTAATGGAACTCATGTCCGCGCATGATCGAGCCCTCGGGACCGAGGGGGCTGTCCGCAAGCAACCGCGCCGCGCGGTAACCGAGATGGAGCTTGCGCTCCGCGAAGCTCGTGGCATGGCCGAGCAGCCCGGTCATGGCGTGGCTCACGCCGTCCGCATCCTGGAGGCTCTCACCGAGGACCATGTAGCCGCCGCACTCGCCATGCACCTTTCGCGTCGCGGCGAAGCGGGTGAGCCCGTCGCGGAAACGGTGCGCTGCGGCAAGCCGCCCGGCGTGCAGCTCTGGGTATCCGCCGGGCAGCCAGCACACGTCGCAAGTTTCGGGCGGCCTCTCGTCGGCGAGGGGAGAGAAGGGCAGAACCTCGGCGCCTTCGCTTCGCCACCCCGCGACGAGATGTGGATAGACGAAGGTGAATGCCTCGTCTTGCGCCAGCGCGATGCGCATGCCGGGCGGGCGGATCGCGGCCGCTGTCTGTCGCGACGTGATGCTCGGAGCAGTTGCAAGCTTGATGATCTCATCGAGATCGAGGTGGCGCTCCGCCAGCGCGGCAAGCCGCGAGAGCCGCTCATGGAGATCGCGATGCTCGATCGCCTGAACGAGTCCGAGATGGCGCTCGGGCAGAGCGAGCGCCTCGTCGCGAGCGAGAGAGCCGAGAACAGGAATTCCGAGGGCCGAGATCGCGCCGGACACGAGACTCCGATGCCGCTCGCTGCCGACTCGGTTGAGCACCACGCCGGAGATCCTGACCTCTGGATCGTGCGTGGCGAAACCGCGCACCAGCGCCGCCGCCGATTGCGATTGCCCGGACACATCGACCACCAGCAGCACCGGCAAGCCGAAGCGGGCGGCGAGGTCGGCGGTCGAACCGCTCCGCCGCGGCGCAACCTCGATGCCATCGAACAACCCCATCGCGCCTTCGACGAGGAGCATCTCAGCCTCGTCTGCGGACCCGGCCATCAGCGCGTCGAGCAGGGAAGGCGGCATCGCCCAGCTGTCGAGATTGACGCTTGGGCGCCCGGTCGCCGCCGTATGGAAGGCGGGGTCGATATAATCGGGGCCGGCCTTCGCGGACTGAACCGAGATCCCGCGACGACCGAGCGCCGCGAGCAGGGCTAGCGTCACTGTGGTCTTGCCGCTGCCCGAGCGCGGCGCCGCGACAATCAGCCCGCGCGCGGTCATGGCGCTTGGTTCCCGCCGTGACGTGGGGCCCCCGTCGCTCTATAGCGGGGGGCATGGCAGGTCACTCGACCCCTCTCCGCCGCGGTTGGACCACCGGCACCTGCGCCACGGCAGCCGCAAAGGCGGCTTACACGGCGCTGCTGACCGGCGCCTTTCCCGATCCGGTCGAGGTGACGCTGCCCGGCGGCGGCCGTCCCGGCTTCGCTCTCGCCACCACGGGCATGGCTGATGGCACTGCGACGGCGGGTGTGGTGAAGGACGCGGGCGACGATCCTGACGTGACGCATGGCGCGCTCATCCTCGCCACGGTGCGACGCGGGCGCCCTGGAAGCGGCGTCATCTTCCGCGGCGGCGAGGGAGTCGGCACGGTGACGAAGCCCGGCCTTCCGCTCCCGCCGGGCGAGCCGGCCATCAATCCCGTGCCGCGGCAGATGATGCGTGCGGCCATCGCCGAAATCGCCGAGGCTTATGGCGACAACGGCGATGTCGAGATCGAGATCGCCATTCCCGGCGGAGAAGCGCTCGCCGCCAAGACTCTCAACGGGCGGCTCGGCATTGTCGGCGGGCTCTCGATCCTCGGCACCACGGGCATCGTCGTGCCTTATTCCTGCTCGGCGTGGATCGCCTCGATCCATCAGGGCATCGATGTCGCACGCGCCGCTGGGCTCACCCGTATCGCCGGCGCGACGGGCGCCGCGTCGGAAGCCGCGGTGAAGAAACTGCACGGCCTGCCCGAGACGGCGTTGATCGACATGGGCGACTTCGTCGGCGGCATGCTCAAATATGTGCGCAGCCATCCCGTGGCGCGCGTCACCATTGCCGGCGGCGTCGGCAAGATGACCAAGCTCGCCCAGGGCCTGCTCGATCTCCATTCGCGACGTGGCCAGGTCGATCTCGCCGTCCTTGCCGCGCTTGCGAAAAGCGCCGGCGGATCGGAGGCGCTCGCCTCGCGTATCCTCACCTCCAACACTGCCGCCGAGGCCTTCACCCATGCCGAACGAGACGGTATTGCGCTCGGCGACGCAGTTGCGCGCGAGGCGCATGCTACGGCGGCAAAGGTCGTGGCCGGCAAGCCGATCGAGATCGAGATCGCGGTGTTCGACCGTGATGGACGCTTGGTCGGACACGCGCCATCTGCGTCCGCTCATGCCGCTCCTCCCCTGAAGCGGCGGCGATAATCGATGTCATAGACCGAGCTCTCGCGGAAGTTCTCGGAGGCCAAGGCGCGTCCGACCAGGATGAGAGCCGTGCGCTCGATTGGCGCGGCCGCGAGCCTGGCTTGAATATCGCCGAGCGTTCCACGCACGACTCTCTCGCCGGCCCGGCTTGCCTCGGCCACCACCGCGATCGAGCAATCGGCGCCATAGAAC
>DATHCZ010000224.1:0-2151 GCA_035319265.1 Methyloceanibacter sp.
TCTGCCGCGTATGGATGTACCAATAAAGCAGCAGCAGGATACCGATGCCCAGCGCCGGGATGAGGATCACGCAGCCGATGAACCAGAACGGATGCGCCCGGAACATCGCCGGATGCGCCTCGTAGACGATCTTACCGTTCATATTGCGCAGCCCCCTCGATCCCTCGGACGGGCGAACTTAATCTCCCGCCCCGCGCGAGAAAAGCGAAGATATGGCGCAACCAATCGCACCTTTGCTTCTGGAAAGTGCGCCTCCTTGAGGCTAAATAGACCCTCATCCGAACGAGGCTCGCCATGCAAAAATTCACCACGCTGACCGGGATCGCCGCCTGTTTGCCGATGATCAATGTCGACACCGACATGATCATCCCCAAGCAATATCTGAAGACCATCAAGCGCACCGGGCTCGGCAAAGGCCTGTTCGCCGAGCTGCGTTATGACGAGAAGGGCGTGGCCCATCCCGACTTCGTGCTGCACAAGCCGCCGTATACGCAAGCGACCATTCTCATCACCGGCGAGAATTTCGGCTGCGGTTCCTCGCGCGAGCACGCGCCCTGGGCCCTGCTTGATTTCGGCATCAGGTGCATCATCGCGCCGTCCTTCGCCGACATCTTCTACAATAACTGCTTCAAGAACGGCATTCTGCCCATCACGCTGCCGCAAGAAGAGATCGACAAGCTGATCGACGATGCCTCGCGCGGGGCCAACGCCACCATGACCATCGATCTTCCGGCACAGGAAATCAGGGGACCCGACGGCGGCGTGATCAAATTCGACGTCGATCCTCACCGCAAGCGCTGCCTGATGGAAGGCCTCGACGATATCGGCCTCACCATGGAAAAGGCCGACGCCATCGCCGAGTTCGAGTCGCGCGCACGCCACGAGCGCCCCTGGGCTTAGGCTACGCCCCATGCACGGGACTCATACCTCCCCTCGATGGGGAGGTCGGTGCGCATCATCCGATGCGCACCGGGTGGGGTGGAGGGCACCGGCCCGCTCAGCCCCCCACCCCGACGCCGCCTTTGGCGTCGTCGTCCCTCCCCGCGAGGGGGAGGGATGAGGCCGCGACTCGTTTTCGCCCCCTACTTACTCAAATGGAATTGGGTCGGTGGACCGCTCGGTCAGGGTCTTGCCGTCGCGTGTGATCTTGACCGTGGCAGAAAACTTCCACTCCTGCGGCCAGCCGCCCGCCGGTACCGCGCGCTTCCCCGCCTGCAGCAGATAGGTCTCCTTATCCTCGGTCAGCGTCTCGCTGTTGGTGAGCAGGGGCCCCTCGCCGTTCGCGAGCGAGATCTCGACCGTGTCGCCCTTCTTGAGATCGGTGGCGAGCACATAGGCGATGGCCGGCGTGTTGAATTTGGGCACCGGCGGGGTGCCCTTGGCGAGATCGTCAACGGTGACCTCGCGGCTCGCAAGACCCAAGGCAACGACCTTGGCGTCCTCTGCGGACGCCGTTCCGATCATCCCGCACACCAGCACCAGCGCAAACAGCACCCTTGTCAGCATTTCGCTCTCCCGCTACGCAATTCCACGAATTCCCGACAACACATGGCTCAAGGCATGGCGACTTACAATCTCTTGCTGCTTCCCGGCGACGGCATCGGCCCAGAGGTGATGGCGGAGGTCGAGCGCATCATAAGCTGGATCGACGCCCAAGGGCTGACCACCATCAACACCGAGACCGACCTCGTCGGCGGCTGCGCCTATGACGCGCACCGCGAGGCGATCTCCGACGCGACCATGAAAACCGCGCTCGCCGCCGACGCGGTGATGCTCGGCGCCGTCGGCGGGCCGAAATGGGACGGCGTCCCTTACGACCAGCGCCCTGAGGCGGGACTGCTCCGCTTGCGCAAGGACCTCGAGCTGTTCGCCAATCTGCGCCCGGCCATCTGTTACCCCGCGCTCGCCGACGCCTCATCGCTCAAGCGCGAGCTGGTCGAGGGCCTCGACATCATGATCGTGCGCGAGCTGACCGGTGGGGTTTATTTCGGCGAGCCCAAGACCATCACCGATCTCGGCAACGGTCAGAAGCGCGCCATCGATACCCAGGTCTACGACACCTACGAGATCGAGCGCATCGCCGCCGTCGCTTTCGAGCTCGCAAGGAAACGCCGCAACCTCGTGCACTCGGCTGAGAAGCGCAACGTGATG
>DATHCZ010000225.1:0-9281 GCA_035319265.1 Methyloceanibacter sp.
GTCGGCCTGTTCGTCTATGAGATCATGGTCGCGCAGATGGGGCATTTCTCCGCCTGGGCCGGCGCCGTGGCGCTCGCCATCATCGTCATCCCCGTCGTGGTGCGCACCACCGAGGACATGCTGCTCCTCGTGCCCAACACCCAGCGCGAGGCTTCGGCGGCGCTCGGCGTCCCGCAATGGCTGGTGATTCGGCACATCGCATATCGTGCAGCCCGCGCCGGCATCATCACCGGGGTCTTGCTCGCCGTTGCGCGCATCACCGGCGAGACGGCGCCCCTTCTGTTCACCGCGCTCAACAACCAGTTCTTCAGCTGGAACCTGAACGCACCGATGGCGAGCCTGCCGGTAATCATCTTCCAGTTCGCCTTGAGCCCTTACGCGGACTGGCAGCAGCTCGCCTGGACCGGGGCTCTCCTCATCACCGCCGCAGTGCTGGGCTTGAGCATCTTGGCTCGCGCCCTTTCAGCCAAGAAGGTGCAGCTATGAGTCTTGCTATTCAAACCGAAGTGAAAGAGGCGCCTGAGACGCCGGCTGAGATCGCTGCGTTAGAACCGAAAGTCTCCGTGCGCCGCCTGAACTTCTATTACGGAGCTTACCGCGCCCTCGCCGACAACAACGTCGAATTGTACAAGAACAAGGTCACTGCCTTCATCGGACCGTCGGGCTGCGGCAAGTCCACATTGCTGCGCATCCTCAATCGCATCTACGACCTCTATCCCAATCAGCGGGCTGAGGGCGAGGTGCTGCTCGACGGTGAGAACATCCTGAACCCCAAGCAGGACGTCAATCTGCTTCGCGCCAAGGTGGGCATGGTGTTTCAGAAGCCGACACCGTTCCCCATGACCATCTATGATAACATCGCCTTCGGCGTGCGTCTTTACGAGCAACTGCCCAAGTCGGAGCTCGACGCCCGTGTCGAGGATTCGCTCAGGCGCGGCGCCTTGTGGGACGAGGTCAAAGACAAGCTCGACGCGAGCGGGCTGAGCCTGTCCGGCGGCCAGCAGCAGCGCCTATGCATCGCCCGCACCGTCGCCATCCGCCCAGAGGTGATCTTGCTCGATGAGCCCTGCTCGGCGCTCGACCCGATTTCCACCGCCAAGATCGAGGAGCTCATCGACGTCTTGAAGCAGGACTACACCATCGCCATTGTTACCCACAACATGCAGCAGGCGGCACGCACGTCTGACTTCACCGCCTTTATGTATCTCGGCGAGCTTGTCGAGTTCGACGAAACCACCAAGATCTTCACCAATCCCAGGCAACAACGTACGCAGGACTACATCACCGGCCGCTTCGGCTAAGCCCGTGGCGCTCGAAGGAGACGGACCGCATGGATAAGCAGCACGAACACATCGTCAGGTCCTATGAGGAGGAGCTTTTGCTCCTCAACAATAAGATCGCGAAGATGGGCGGTTTGGCCGAGCAGGTTCTCGGCCAGTCGATCGAGGCACTTGAGCGCCGCGACCCCGAGCTTGCCGCCGCCACCATCAGCGAGGACGAAGCGATCGACGCGCTCGAGCGCGAGATCGAGGAGCAGACAGTGGCGATGATTGCCCGGCGCCAGCCTATGGCCTACGACCTTCGCCAAATCATGGCGGCGCTAAGAATCGCCAATGACCTGGAGCGCATCGGCGATCTCGGCAAGAACATCGCCAAGCGCGCCGTAGCCGTGGTGAGCGAGCAGCAGCCGAAGCAGCTGATGCTGGGGCTGAAGCATATGGGCGAGCTGGCCCTCGGTCAGCTCAAGGAAGTGCTCGATGCCTTCATTGAGCGCGACGCCGACCGCGCGCTCAAGGTCTGGTACAAGGACGAAGAGATCGATGCGATGTACAACTCGCTGTTCCGCGAGCTCCTCACCTATATGATGGAGGACCCGCGCAACATCGGGCTTTGTACCCATCTTCTGTTCGGCGCTAAGAACATCGAGCGCATCGGCGATCACGCCACCAACATCGCCGAGAACGTCTATTATCTGGTGCACGGCACCGCCATCACCGATCAACGTCCGAAAGGCGACACAACGAGCTCGACGCCGGTCGCGCTGAAACGGTCGGCGGGGTAGCGCAATGCTTGAGACGAACGCCATGAGCGCTGGAGCCAAAGTCTTGGTCGTAGAGGACGAGGAGCCGCTCGCCCTTTTGCTTCGCTACAACCTCGAGGCCGAGGGTTACGCGGTCGATGTCGTTCATCGGGGCGACGAGGCGGAAGTAGCGATTGCCGAAGGCTCTCCCGACTTGATCGTGCTCGACTGGATGCTGCCCGGCTTGTCTGGCCTTGAGCTCTGCCGCCGCTTACGCACGGGCAAGGACTCCCGCCACATCCCGATCATTTTGTTGACGGCACGGAGCGAGGAGAGCGACCGTATCAGAGGCCTGACCACCGGTGCCGACGATTATGTGGTCAAGCCCTTCTCGCTGCCCGAACTGATGGCGCGGGTGCGCGCCATCCTGCGCCGCACCAACCCCGAGCGAATTGCCTCAGTGCTCAGCGTCGGCGACATCGAGCTCGACCGCGAGTCGCACCGCGTCAGCCGGAGCGGCCGCCAGATTCATCTTGGACCGACCGAGTTCCGCCTGCTCGAATTCCTGATGCAGAGCCCCGGCCGTGTGTTTAGCCGCGCGCAACTCTTGGATGGGGTGTGGGGCCGCAATGTTTATGTCGATGAACGCACCGTTGATGTGCATATCGGCCGCTTGCGCAAGGCCATGATGCGCGGCAACGAGACGGATCCGGTACGCACCGTGCGCGGCGCCGGTTACGCCTTCTCCGACAAGCTCGAAGAGCCGGCGTAATCCGAGAGTCTCACCCTTCGAGATGGCGCATTGCGCGCCTCCTCATGTGAGGAGCCAGGCTAAGGAGCGGATCGCGGCCGCGTCTCGACGGATGAAGATAGTGCCAGCGAAAAGAGGCGCCGAACCGGCGCCTCTTCTCCTCGCCCCTGCCGCCTGAAGCTTAGCCGTTGATCAGACGGCGCTCGCGCCGCCTGAGCTGCACCGGCTGATACGCCATGCGCGCGTGATGCTCGCAATAGGGCAGCGAGCCCATTTTCTTCCGGCCGCAAAAATGAAAATCGGGCTCGCTGGGGTCGCCGATCGGCCAGCGGCACATCGGCTCCTTCAGCGTGAGGATGCTCGCACGCTCGGCGAGCGGGATGACGAGCTCCTCGAGCGGCGCCGGGAGCGGCTCTTCCTCCGCTTCGAATTGCGGCTTCAACGCGACATTGCCGCGCGTCCCGAACATCAGCGACGATGCGCGATGCTGGCGCGGCACATGCGTGCGACGTGGCCTCGGGCTCGACGAACGCGAGCTTGTCGCCCGCCCCGAGAGGCCAAGCCGATGCACCTTGCCGATTACCGCATTGCGGGTCACCCCGCCAAGGCGCCCAGCGATTTGACTCGCGCTCAGCCCTTCCGCCCAGAGTTTCTTAAGCAGTTCAACCCTCTCATCAGTCCAACCCATGGTTTGGCCTCCTCGTTTGGACTCAGAATCCCCCCGTCCCGCCAGGAGACGGCGCTGTGAACACTCGGAATTACTGGTGAGAATGACCGCCCGGGCGCAACGCAGCACCCACGACATATGGTAGCCGAGCGGTTATTACGCTACTATATCCGGGAGAATCCGGCAAGCGTCCGCCACGCTTGTCCTCTCCGTTTTCCACCGGAACGAGGGGATTCTGCCACTTCTTTAGGGAGAACACAAACACGGCGGTTGATAGAAGCGTGGAGAAGCATTGGATAAGAGCCTGACAGCGCCGATTGACAGAGGAAAGCGCGAGACCTAATGCTCTGAGTTTCCTTGCTGCCGCCCTCCGGCGGCAATTTTGTTTCAGGGACAGCGCAGTTTCATGTCGGCCCTCCTTCCGACCTACGCCCGCAGCGAGCTTTCCTTCGTGCGGGGAGAAGGCGCCTTTCTTTATACGGCGTCAGGCGACTGCTATCTCGACTTCTCGAGCGGGATCGCGGTCACTGCGCTCGGCCACGCCCATCCCCATCTCGTTGCCGCTCTGACTGACCAGGCGAAGAAGCTCTGGCATGTGTCGAACCTGCACCGCATCCCCGAACAGGAGCGCCTCGCCATGCGGCTTTGCGCCGCGAGCTTCGCCGACCGCGTGTTTTTCGCCAATTCGGGCGCCGAGGCCGTCGAATGCTCGATCAAGGCCGCGCGGCGCTATCATTTCAAGAACGATGCGCCCGAGCGCTACCGGCTTGTCACCTTCGAGGGCGCCTTCCACGGCAGGACTCTCGCGACCATCGCCGCCGGCGGGCAGGCGAAACATCTCGAAGGCTTCGGTCCGCCGGTCGATGGTTTCGATCGGGTTGCGGCGCTCGACATCGGCGCGGCCGAGAAAGCGATCGGCGACGAGACGGCGGGCATCCTCATTGAGCCGATCATGGGCGAAGGGGGCATGCGCGAGGTCTCCTGGCGCTTCCTCCAGGACTTGCGCAGCCTCGCCGACGAGAAGGGAGTTCTGCTGCTGCTCGATGAAGTGCAAACCGGCATGGGCCGCACCGGAAAGCTGTTCGCTCATGAATGGGCCGGGATCACGCCGGACATCATGGCGACCGCCAAGGGCCTCGGCGGCGGCTTTCCCGTCGGCGCTTGCCTCACCACCGAGGCGGTCGGCTCAACCATGACCGCTGGCAGTCATGGCTCGACGTTCGGCGGCAATCCGCTCGCTATGGCGGTCGGCAACGCCGTCCTCGACGTCGTGCTCGAGGACGGCTTCCTCGACCATGTGTCGCAGATGAGCCTTAGGTTGAAGCAGCGCCTTGCCGCGCTGAAGGACGAGCATGGCGATATCGTCGAGGAGGTACGCGGGCAGGGGCTCATGCTCGGGTTGAAATGCAAGGTCCCCAACCAGAAGCTGGTCGAGGCTCTGCGCGCCGAGAAGATGCTGACTGTCCAGGCCGGCGACAACGTCGTGCGTCTCTTGCCGCCGCTCATCGTCGGCGAGGCGGAGATCGAGCTTGCCGCCGAGAAGCTCGAAGCCGCTTGCGTCGCCTTGGCCAAGGTTTCGGCCCCCGCCTAACGCGACAAGATGGCCGCCATGCCACCCAAGCATTTCCTAGACATCGACGCATTGGACGCGAAGACCCTGCGCGCGATCATCGATGACGCTGCCGCCATCAAGCGCAAACGCAAGAATAGGAAGGCAGCGAAGGGTATTGGCGTGGGCGAGGGCGCCGTTCTTGCCATGATCTTCGAGAAACCCTCGACCCGGACGCGCGTCTCCTTCGAGGTCGCCATGCATGAGCTCGGCGGGACCTCCGTCGTGCTCGATCCGCAGGACATGCAGCTCGGGCGCGGCGAGACCATCGCCGATACTGCCCGCGTGCTGTCGCGCTACGTCGACGTGATCATGCTCCGCACCGGACCTCACGCGACGCTTGTCGAGCTCGCCGCGCATGCGACCGTGCCGGTGATCAACGGGCTCACTTGCCGCTCCCATCCCTGCCAGGTCATGGCCGACGTCATGACCTTCGAGGAGCTGAAGGGTCCGATCAAAGACCGCACAATTGCCTGGATCGGAGACGCCAATAATGTCGCCGCCTCCTGGGTGCATGCTGCGGCGCGGTTCGGCTTCGAGCTTAGGATCGCCGCGCCAAAGGATTTCGCGCCTTCGCCCGAACTTCTCGCCTGGGCGAACGCGCAGGGCGCGAACATTGAGGTGTGCGACGATAAGCTTCAGGCGGCGCACGGCGCCGATTGCGTGGTGACGGATGTCTGGGTGTCGATGGGCGACAACGACGCGAATCGCCGCAACGCGGCGTTGCGGCCGTTCCAAGTCGACGGCGCCGTGATGGCAGCCTCGCACAAGGATGCGATCTTCATGCATTGCCTGCCAGCCCATCGCGGTGACGAGGTGACGGAAGAGGTGATCGACGGCCCGCAATCGGCGGTGTGGGACGAGGCCGAGAACCGCCTGCATGTGCAGAAGGCGATCCTCGCCTGGTGCCTTGGCGCTCCGCACCGAGCCACTAAACCGCGGCGCCTCAAGGCACGCGGAGCCAGGCGATGACAGAGCAATCCGAGGAACATCGCGTCGAACTCAACATTCCGGAGGACGACCTGATTTTGCCGTTTCAGGCCGAACAGGCCGAGGTGTTCGGCCGCCTGGTCAAGCTCGGACCGACGGTCGATACCATCCTTTCGCGCCATGATTATCCTGAGGCGGTATCGCGCCTGTTGGGCGAGGCGGTTGCGCTCACCGCCCTACTCGGCGCCTCGCTCAAGACCGAAGGCAAGTTCATCCTCCAGGCTTCGACCGACGGCCCTGTCGATCTCCTCGTCGCCGATTATCAGGTGCCGGGCGGCTTGCGCGGCTATGCCCGCTTCTCGGGCGAGCAGGTCGCTGCACTTCCCGCCGGCGCGCGCCTGATCGGGGAGGGACATCTCGCCATGACCATCGACCGCGGCGTGGAGACCGAGCGTTATCAGGGCGTGGTGCCGCTCGAAGGCGAGAGCCTGACCGAGGCGGCCGACACCTATTTCCGCCAATCGGAGCAACTGCCGACGTTCATCCGCCTTGCCGTGGCGCGGCATTACCGCCCGGGCAAGGGAGCTGCGCATCCTTGGACTTGGCGTGCGGGGGGTCTTCTCGTGCAGAAGCTAACGCGCGAAGGTGGCCATTCAGGCGCGCGGGAAGCGGCCTTCGAGGAGGAGGATTGGACGCGCGCCAAGGCTCTCGCCGAGACGGTCGAGGATCACGAGTTGCTCGACCCGATGCTTCCCCCCGATCGGCTGCTCTACCGCCTGTTCCACGAGGAGAAGGTGCGCGCCTATCGCGCCATCCCGCTCGAGACCTATTGCAGCTGCTCGCGCGCCCGCGTCGAGGATCTGCTCAAGCGCTTCTCGGCCGAGGATCTTGCCGACATGGTGGTCGACGGCGAGGTTTGGGTGACGTGCGAGTTCTGCAACAGCCGCTACCACTTCGACCCCGCCACCTTCGCCGACGCATGAGGAGCGTTACGCACTGAGTTCTTGCGCGAGGCCGGCGAGGAAGGCGAGGCAGGCCTCGATCTGCTCGATGCTCACATATTCGTCGGCGGCATGCGCCTGGGCGATGTCGCCAGGTCCGCAAATCACGGCGGGGCATCCGGCTTGCTCGAACAGCCCGGCCTCAGTCGTGTAGGACACCGCCCGCGTGCCTTTAGCGCCGGTGAGCTTGAGCGCGAGCGCCACGGCCTCCGATGCGCTGCCGGCGGCAAACGCCGGGACGGAATGCACGCTCTTCGTCTCGATGCTCGCTTCGTCCGTGACCCGCTTCATCTTCGGCAGGAGCTCAGCCTCCGCGTAGCGGGCAAGGTCGTGCGGAATCGTCTCGGGCACGGCTGAGGGGAGACTCCGCACCTGCCAGTGGAAGTCGCAAGTCTTGGGCACGATGTTCGGGGCCGTGCCGCCTTTGATGGTGCCGACGCTGATGGTCGAATAAGGCGGCTCGAACCGGGGATCGTTCTCGGTCTTGGCGATGTCGGAGCCGATGCGGTCGAGCTCGCCGATCAGCGAAGCCGCCGCAGAGATGGCGTTGACGCCGAGTGCCGGCAGACTCGAATGCGCCTCGCGGCCATGCACGGTGGTGCGATAGGCGTCGATCCGCTTATGCGCGTCGATCACCGCCATGCTGGTCGGCTCGCCGACAATGATGGCGCGAGGGCGCGGCAAGCCTCTGCCGATTCGCTCGATCAGCGGCCTGACTCCCGTGCAGCCGACTTCTTCGTCGTAGGAGACGATGAGATGGACCGGCTCCTTCAGCTTGGCCGCTTTGAACAGAGGCACCGACGCGAGCACGGAGGCGAGGAAGCCCTTCATGTCACAAGCGCCTCTGGCGTACAGCTTGCCGCCGCGCTCCGCGAGCGCGAACGGGTCGGACGTCCAGTTCTGGCCTTCGACCGGCACGCAGTCGCTGTGACCGGACAGCCCGATGCCGCCATTGCCGCTTCCGCCGATGGTGGCGAACAGGTCAGCCTTGGTGCCGTCGGGGGAGGGGACGCGCAGCGAGCCGATGCGATGCTGCTTGAGAAACTCCTCGACGAAGGCGATCAGCTCGAGATTTGACTTCGAACTCGTCGTGTCGAAGCTGACAAGCGCCTTCAACAGCTCCGTCGCTTTGGTACGAGACGCAGGTTCAGGAGCTCTTCTGGCCCTTGGCGGGGCCTTGGTTTGTTTCGCGACGGTCAATTAGCGCGACACGATTGTAGCTTGGTTGCGGAAGCGTTCAGCAGAGCGGGCGCGGGCCTTGAGCGCCTCGTCTTCGCGATTGCGGGGCGGCGCATCGGTGACGAGCGAATCGATCAGCTCGCGCGCGGCGCGCGTGACCTTGTCGACAGCCCGGTCGAAGGCGGCTGCGTTCGCCTTTGACGGCCGCGTGCAGCCCGAGAGCTTCCGCACGAATTGCAAGGACGAGAGGTAGATCTCCTCGTCGGTGGCGGGCGGATCGAAATTATGCAGCGTCTTGATGTTTCGGCACATGATCGTCCTCACTCTTTACGCCCGGAAGGTGGCACAGCGCTCCATCTCCAGCAAGGCACGGGCTGTTCTCACTTGGCGGCAGCAAGCGCCCGGTCGAGATCGGCCTTGAGGTCCTCCACATCTTCGAGTCCTACGGAGATCCGCAGGCTGTTGTCGAAAATACCGAGCTCGGCGCGGACCTCGGGCGTCAGCCGCTGATGCGTCGTGGTCGCGGGATGCGTGATCAGGCTCTTGGCGTCGCCGAGATTGTTGCTGATCTTGAAGATGCGAAGCGCGTTGGTGAAGCGGAATGCGGTCTTCTTGTCGCCCGCCACCTCGAAAGCGACCATCGGCCCACCACCTTCCATTTGCTTCTTGGCGAGAGCGGCCTGCGGGTGATCGGCGCGGCCCGGATAGAAGACGCGCGCAACTTCCTTGCGGCCGGCGAGGAAATCGGCAAGTGCTGCGGCAGACGCGCAATGACTCTCGACCCTGACCGGCAGTGTTTCGAGCCCTTTGAGCAGCACCCAAGCATTGAACGGGCTGAGCGACGGCCCCGTGTGCTTCAGGTAATTGTGCAGCTTCTCCTCGATGAACTCTTTTGGCCCCAGCACGACGCCGCCGAGGCAGCGCCCCTGTCCGTCGATATGCTTGGTCGCCGAATAGACCACGATGTCGGCGCCAAGCTGCATCGGGCGCTGCAGCAGGGGGGTGGCGAACACGTTGTCCACCACGACGAGTGCGCCGGCCTTCTTGGCGATGGCGGAGACGCCCTTGATGTCGACCAGCTCGAGCACGGGATTGGTCGGCGTCTCGAAGAAGAAGGCGCGCGT
>DATHCZ010000226.1:0-7711 GCA_035319265.1 Methyloceanibacter sp.
CTGTTTCGCGGCGGCTTTTGGCTCGCATGCGAGCGCGCGACCCAAGATGAGCCGATGATGCCGATTGCTGACGACTGGCCAAGCGTCGTCGCCGTGATCCCGGCCCGCAACGAGGCTCTTGCGCTGCCGCGGACGCTCGCATCGCTATCGGCGCAGGACTACCTGGGCAGATTTTCCATCGTGGTGGTCGATGACGACTCCAGCGACGGAACCGGAGCGATGGCCCGCGCGCTGGCCCCCACTCTCGACCGCAAGGTCGCGGTGCTTCGGGGCGAAGCTCTGCCGGCAGGATGGACGGGCAAGGTCTTTGCCATGCATCAGGGCATCGCACATGCCGAAAAGATGCAAAATCTCTCGGACTACGTCCTCCTCACCGACGCCGATATCGAATACCCGCCCGATGCTGTGGCGCGGCTCGTCGCGCGCGCCAAAACCTCGAGCACCGTTCTGACGTCCCTGATGGTGAGATTGAATTGCGAGAGTTTGGCCGAGCGCGCGCTCATCCCGGCCTTCGTCTTCTTCTTCCAGATGCTCTACCCCTTTGCCTGGGTGAACCAGAGAGACGCGAAGACCGCAGCCGCGGCGGGAGGGTGCATGCTGGTCGAACGTCGCGCGCTCGCGCGCGCGGGAGGCATCGCCAAGATCCGCGCGGCTCTGATCGACGACTGCGCGCTTGCGCGTCTGCTCAAGGCTGAAGGACCGATCTGGCTCGGCTTGAGCGATGATGTTCGGAGCCTGCGGACCTATCCCCGCTTTGACGACATCCGCCGCATGGTCGCCCGCTCCGCCTACGCCGAGCTCGATTGCTCGTCCGTCCTGCTGATTGCCACTGTGGCCGGCATGGTTTTGACCTATCTCGCAGCGCCGATTCTCGCGATATTTGCGCCGTTTCCGGCCAATGCTGTCGCAGCGCTCGCTTGGGCCTTGATGACCCTAACCTTTTTGCCGATCCTGCGTTTCTATCGGGTGTCTCCCCTATGGGCCGCAGCCCTTCCGTTGATTGCCGCGGCCTATTTGGCGTTCACACTCGATTCGGCGTACCAGCATTGGCGGGGCAGGGGCGGGGCATGGAAGGGACGCAGTCAGGCACTTGCTGCGAAGCGATGATGACCATCGCGCCCGAGGTCGATGCGACCAAGACCGAGCATGGCGAGAATTTTCCCGTCGCCTCTCTGTTGATTGCGCCGTGGCTCCGCCCGCACGTCTTGAGCTTCTACCGCTTCGCTCGCGCCGCCGACGACATCGCCGATCACCCGACCTTGTCGGAGAGCAGCAAGTTCGAGCGGCTCGACGCCTTGGAGCAGACTCTGCTTGGAGCGTCCGACACCGCCCAGGCAGCGCTGCCGCTCAGAGCAGTGCTGGCGGAGAGGGGACTTGCCCCGACTCATCCCCTCGATCTCCTTACCGCTTTTCGTGCTGACGTCACCAAGCGCCGCTACGCGAATTGGGACGAGCTCATGCATTATTGCCGCTACTCGGCGATGCCGGTCGGGCGCTTCGTCCTCGATCTTCATGGCGAGGACCGAGCGACCTGGGCCTATTCCGATCCGCTGTGCTCGGCCCTGCAAGTGATCAATCATCTGCAGGACTGCGCCAAGGACTGCCGCGAGCTCGACCGCGTCTACCTGCCCCTCGATATATTGGAGGCGCATGGGACGAACGTCGCCGCCTTGTCGGACCCTCGCGCGTCGCCGGCCCTGCTGGCGTCTCTTCGCAAAATTGCCGGGAACAGCGCAGCCCTCATGCCCGCAGCCTCGAAGTTGCCGCTCGCCGTGCGCGATGCACGTCTCGGTCTCGAGACGGGAGCCATCGTGCGACTTGCGCATGAGCTCCTCGCCATTTTGATGCTTCGCGATCCGTTGAGCGAGCCCGTGCATCTCACCAAGCCTGGCGCGGCGTTGCTGGCAGCGCGGGGCGTGGCCGCAACCCTCGTTGCACGACTTGCAGGACGAGCGACCATCCTGCGCGCGAGTGAGGAACAATGAATCGGATCGATCTGAAAACGCCGGTCCCTGTTGCCCGCGCGCCGATCGCGAAGGGAAGCTCATTCTATCTCGCTATGCGCATCCTGCCCCCCGAGCGGCGACAGGCGATGTACGAGGTCTATGCTTTCTGTCGTGCGGTCGACGACGTCGCCGATGATGGAGGCCCGCGCGCCGGACGCATCGCCATGCTCAACCGCTGGCGGAAAGATCTCGCGCGGCTTTATGCCGGGAAGGGCACAACACCCTTGACCGAGGGTCTCGCCGGCCCGACCAGGACCTACGGCCTGAAGGAGGAGGATTTCCTCGCCGTCATCGCCGGCATGGAAATGGACGTGCGTCGCGATATCCACGCGCCTGACTGGGAGGCACTCGACCTCTACTGCGACCGTGTCGCCTCCGCCGTCGGGCGGCTTTCGGTCAAGATCTTCGGCATCGAGGAGGAGAAAGGACGCCTCTTGTCGCATCATCTCGGCCGCGCCCTCCAGATGACCAACATCCTGCGCGACCTCGATCAGGACGCCGAGATGGGGCGGCTTTATCTCCCCAAGGAGGTGCTGGTCAATGCCGGCATCGCCGACAAGGACATCGGCAACGTGCTGTCGCATCCGCGCCTCGGCCAAGCCTGCGGCGCCCTAGTTTCTCGCGCGCGGCGGCATTTCGCCGAGGCCTCGGCCGTCATGGCGCGCTGCGACCGGCAAAGCGTGCGCTCGCCCCGCATCATGGCCTCGGTCTATCGCGCTCTGCTCGAGAAGCTCGTGAGCCGCGGTTGGGCCGAGCCGCGAGCAAGGGTCCGTCCATCGAAATTGCAGTTCATATGGGCCGTCATGCGTTACGGCGTCGTGTGATGGCGAGCGGAACAATTCACATCGTCGGCGCTGGTCTCGCCGGGCTCTCGGCCGCAATCACTTGCCTCGACAGCGGCCGCGCGATCGTCGTGCACGAGCTCGCGCGGCATGCCGGCGGGCGTTGCCGCTCTTATTTCGAGCCGGCTCTCGGCCTGAAGATTGACAACGGGAATCACCTCTTGCTGTCGGCCAACGACAACGCGCTTTCCTTCCTCAGGACCATTGGTAGCGAAAGCCGACTTGCCGGACCTGATGAGGCCGAATTCGCCTTCGTTGATCTCGCGTCAGACGAACGTTGGGTCTTTCATCCGAATGAGGGTCTAATTCCGTGGTGGATCTTCGCCAAGGACCGCCGCGTGCCGGGCACCGGGCCACTCGACTATTTGGCGATGACGCGGCTGTTGTTCCCGGGGAAAGACGAGAGGATGGACAAGATCATCGAATGCAGCGGGGCCGTGTACGAGCGCCTGTCGCGGCCCATCTTTCTCGCCGCACTGAACACAGAGCCGCGCGAAGCGTCCGCCGTGCTTGCCGGCGCGATCTTGCGCAAGACTCTCGCCCGCGGCGGCCGCGCTTGTCACCCCCTGATCGCCTCCGAGGGTCTAGGCTTCGCCTTCATCGACCCGGCCCTTGCGTATCTCGAGCGCAGGGGCGCGAAGATCTGCTTCATGCACCAACTGCGCGGCGTTTACGTTGCCGCCGGCAACGCCGCTCTGCTCGATTTCGGCGATGATAAGATCGAGCTTGATCCGAGCGATTCCGTTGTTCTCGCCGTTCCGGCCGCGGTCGCCCGGATTCTCCTGGGCGACATCGACACTCCCAGCACGTTCCGCGCGATCGTCAACGTCCATTTCAAGATGGAGCCCCCGAGAAGCTTTCCGCGCCTGCTCGGTATCGTCAACGGCACCGCCGAATGGCTGTTCGCCTATCCCGACCGCATTTCTGCGACGATCAGTGCGGCCGACCGCTTCGTCGAGACGCCGCGCGAGGAGCTAGCTCAAGCAATCTGGAAGGACGTAGCGAAGGTCACGGGAACGAATGGCGAAATGCCGCCATGGCACATCGTCAAGGAGCGCCGCGCCACCTTCGCCGCGCTGCCGGAGGAGAATGCCAAGCGGCCGGGGGCCGAGACGCAATTCGCCAATCTCTTTCTCGCCGGCGACTGGACGGCGACCGGCCTTCCGGCCACGATCGAAGGGGCCATTCTCTCGGGCAAGACCGCCGCGAATGCGATGCTCGCTAAGCAGCGCCGAGGGCTAAACGGCAGTGGCGCAAGAGGGCAGTCGCTGTGAACCTCACGGCTGAAACGAAAGCAACAGTGGGCGGCGCGGCGCGTGGAAAGCTCGACGCGGCGATCGCATCGGCGACCGGAGCACTCTGCGCATTGCAGCGCGACGACGGCCATTTCGTCTTCGAACTCGAGGCCGATGCGACGATCCCTGCCGAATATGTCTTGATGCGCCATTATCGCGGCGAGCCAGTCGACGCCAAGCTCGAGGAGAAGATCGCGCGCTATCTCAGGCGCATTCAATCGGCCGACGGCGGCTGGCCGCTCTTTCATGCCGGCCGCTCCGACATCAGCGCGAGCGTCAAGGCGTATTTCGCGCTGAAGATGATCGGCGATCCAATCGAGGCCCCGCATATGGCGCGCGCCCGCGCGTGGATTCTCGGCCGCGGCGGCGCCGCAGGCAGCAACGTGTTCACGCGAAACCTGCTCGCTCTCTATGGCGCGATCCCCTGGCGCGGCGTGCCGGTGATGCCGGTCGAGATCATGCTCTTGCCGCGCTGGTTTCCCTTCCATCTCGACAAGGTGTCTTACTGGGCGCGCACCGTGCTCGTGCCGCTGATGGTGCTGAATGCACTGAGGCCCCGTGCGGTGAACGCCAAGGGCGTGCGCATCGACGAGCTGTTCGTCACACCGCCGGGCGAGATCAGGCATTGGCTCAAAGGCGCGCATCAGAGATCGCCGTGGTCGGAAATCTTCGGCGGCATCGACCAGGTGCTGCACGCCGCCCAACCTTATTTTCCACGAGCGGCACGAACGCGCGCCATCGAGCGTGCCGAAGCGTTCGTCACCGAGCGGCTGAACCGCGAGGACGGGCTCGGCGCGATCTTCCCCGCGATGGTGAATGCGCTGCTCATGTTCGATGCGCTAGGGCTTCCGCCCGACGACCCGAGGGTGAGGACCGCGCAGGGCGCCGTCGAGAAATTGCTGGTGATCAAGGACGAGGAGGCCTATTGCCAGCCCTGCCTGTCGCCGGTCTGGGATACCGCGCTCGCGGCGCATGCGCTGCTCGAAGTGGGCGGCGAGGAGTGCGAGCGGCGGACCTTGGCGAGCCTCGAATGGCTCCGCCCGCTTCAAGTGCTCGACACGGTCGGCGATTGGGCTGCGACACGGCCCGACGTTCGGCCGGGTGGCTGGGCGTTCCAATACGCCAATCCCCATTACCCCGACCTCGACGATACCGCCGTCGTAATCATGGCCATGGACCGTAGCGCTGCGCGCATTCCAGCGGCAACGCGCGACGCCTTCGCGAAGGCCATCGACCGCGCGCAGGAATGGGTCGTCGGCATGCAAAGCAAGAATGGCGGCTGGGCGGCCTTCGATGCCGACAACGAATATTATTATCTGAACGAGATCCCGTTCGCCGATCACGGCGCTTTGCTCGATCCGCCGACCGCCGACGTCACGGCACGCTGCGTGTCGATGCTCGCTCAGCTCGGCGCGAGCGCAGGCGATGCCGAAGCGCTCGACAAGGGCATCGCCTATCTGCTGGGCGCGCAGGAGAAGGACGGCAGCTGGTATGGCCGCTGGGGCATGAACTACATCTATGGCACGTGGTCGGTGTTATGCGCGCTCAATGCCGCGCGCCTCAAACCGTCGGCGCCTGCCATCCGCAAGGCCGTGCAATGGGTCCTGTCCATCCAGAATGATGACGGCGGCTGGGGCGAGGGGGGCGACAGCTATAGGCTCGACTATCGAAGCTACGAGCAGGCCCCGAGCACGGCGTCGCAGACGGCTTGGGCTCTGCTTGGCCTGATGGCCGCCGGCGAAGTCGATCACCCGTCGGTCGCCAAAGGCGTCGCCTATCTCTTGCAGCATCAGGGCGACGACGGGTTCTGGGCCGAGCCCTATTTCACGGCCACCGGGTTTCCGCGTGTTTTCTATCTCCGCTATCACGGTTACGCGAAATTCTTCCCGCTTTGGGCGCTCGCCCGCTACCGCAATCTAAAATCCGCCAACACCACGTCGGTCCTGGTCGGGATGTGAGCGAGGCGTCCGGACATCGAGGCTTCGTCATCGCCGTATGCGGCTTGCGCGCCGAGGCGCGCATCGCGGCGCGGTCGGCCGAGGTGAAGGCGATCGCCGGCGGCGGCGACGCACGACGGCTCGGCGGTCTCATCCAGGAGCAAATCGCACGCGGCGGCAAGGCCATCATCAGCTTCGGCATTGCGGCGGGTTTGGCGCCAGGTTTCGACGCTGGGACATGCATCGTCGGCAGCGAGGTCGTCTCGGCAAGTGACCGCAAGCGCTACGCCATCAATAGGAGCTGGACCGGGGAGCTGAGGTCGCGGCTCGTGAGGGTGGAGTTCGCGCCGATCGCCGGTGTTGATCGGCCCCTGGTCGCCACCGCGGAGAAGCTGGCGCTTCATGGCAAGACGCAGGCCGTCGCGGCAGACATGGAAAGCCACATTGCCGCCGAGCTTGCGGCACGGCACCGGCTCCCGTTCGCCTTGCTGCGCGTGGTCGCCGATCCCGTCGAACGCCAACTTCCCCCGGCCGCTCTTGTCGGCATGCGGCAAGACGGCGAGATCGACCTCGCCGCAGTGATTGCGTCTCTTGCAAGAAATCCGACTCAGTTACGGGCCCTTATGGGGCTTGCCTTCGATACCAAGCGAGCCTTTGCCGCGCTACTCCGCTGCAATGACCTGCTCGGTCCGCGCCTCGGCTTCGGCGATCTCGGCTAGTCGCTGATCGACGTGGCGTGAGAACACGTATTCTGCCGGTCGCTGACCCTCGAGCGGGATCTCAGGCGCCATCGGTCCGTCGGTCTTGATGCCCTTGAGCGCGACGAGCGCCGCCTTCCACGGCTTCTTGACCGCATCGACCACGGCCGAAGCTTCGAAGCCGCTATGCACCATGCAGTCGGCGCATTTCTCGTAATTTCCGGTGCCGTATCTCTCCCACGCGGTGTCTTCCATCAGCTCCTTGAAGGTCTTGGCGTAGCCTTCGCCGAGCAGATAGCAGGGCCGCTGCCAGCCGAACACGGTGCGGGTCGGATTGCCCCAAGGCGTGCAGTGATAGGTCTGATTGCCGGCGAGGAAATCGAGGAACAGCCCTGACTGGAACAGCGGCCATTTGGCCTGCCTGCTCGCGCGGCGGAAGACGTCGCGGAACAGCTGCTTGGTCTTGGCGCGGTTGAGGAAATGCTGCTGATCGGGCGCCCGCTCATAGGCATAGCCCGGCGAGATGGTGATGCCGTCGACTCCGAGCGCGCGCACCGTGTCGAAGAAGTCGGCGACGCGCTCGGGCTTCGCGTCGTTGAACAGCGTGCAGTTGATGTTGACGCGATAGCCCTTGGCCTTGGCGGTCTTCAGCGCGGCCACCGCCTTGTCGTAGACACCCGCCCGGCACACCGAGCGGTCGTGCATTTCCTTGTCGCCGTCGAGATGCACCGACCAATTGAAGCGAGGATGCGGCTGATATTGATCCAGCTTCTTCTCCATTAGGAGCGCATTGGTGCAGACAGTGACGTATTTGTTTTTGGCGAGAGCGCCCTTCACGATCTCCGGCAGCTCCTTGTGCAGCAGCGGCTCGCCGCCGGCGAGCACGACCACCGGCGCCCCGCATTCGTCGATCGCTGCCATGCAGTCCGCCAC
>DATHCZ010000227.1:0-12568 GCA_035319265.1 Methyloceanibacter sp.
GTCAGGGGACGTGCTTGGAAAGAGCGCATGGTCGAGGCCGAGATCGAAGCCAAGGAGATCCTCGCACAACACCAGAAGGCCGAGGAAGACGAGGGCAAAACCGATCAACCGGGCGAGGGGCCTGAGCGGCCTGAAGGTGAAACAGAAAAGAGCAATGCCGGCGGCGATGGTGGCGACCGAGGCGTTCGGCGTCATGCCGGCAAGGCCCGGAAGCGCATCGGGCGTGCCGATGCGCCAGGCGGCAAGCACAAGCGCGCCGATGGCGATCACCATCAGAGCGGCGCAACGGGCCAAGAGCAACGACATGCGCTCGGCGCGCGGCGCGGGTAGTGCCAACTTCGCTGGTACTTCAGCCACTAGCCTTCCTCACCCAAGTTCACGGGACGCATGATACCGCAAGCTTTGGGCGCTCCACGGCAGCAGGCCGCAACGCAGTGTACGAGCGCGTTCTCCCACCCTTTTTTCGAGCGATGTTATAGCCTAGCCCCCCACAGTCCCAATAAACAGAGGCCATGGCCCCGCAAAACGAACGGTGCTTGACCGCAACGCCATCGATAAGGGAAACGTGAGCATGCCCGCCTCCCCCAAAGGTCTCAACCCCTCCCACTCAACGCGCACCGAGACCGATTCGTTCGGTCCGATCGACGTGCCGGCCGACCGCTATTGGGGCGCCCAGACCGAGCGCTCGCGCCGGAACTTCAAGATCGGCGACGAGCCCATGCCAAAGCCCCTGATCAGGGCCATGGCCATGGTCAAGAAGGCCGCGGCGCTGACCAATCTCGAGCTTGGCCTGATCGACAAGCGTCTTGCCGAGACGATCGCCCGGGCGGCCGACGAGGTGATCGAGGGCAAGCTTGACGACCATTTTCCGCTGGTCGTGTGGCAGACCGGCTCCGGTACCCAAACCAATATGAATTTGAACGAAGTGATCGCCAACCGCGCGAGCGAGATGCTCGGCGGCACAATCGGCTCCAAGCGCCCGGTTCACCCCAACGATCACGTCAATCTCGGCCAATCGTCCAATGACACCTTCCCGACGGCCATGCATATCGCCGCGGCTGAAGAGATTGCCTACCGCCTCAACCCCGCGCTCGGCCGCCTCTATCAGGCGTTGAAGGAGAAGGCGGAGGCGTTTCAGGACATTCTCAAGATCGGCCGCACCCATATGCAGGATGCCACCCCTCTCACTTTAGGACAGGAATTCGGCGGCTATGCGGCGCAGATCGACCATGGCATCGAGCGCGTGAAAATCTCGCTTTATGGCCTTTACGAGCTTGCCCAAGGCGGGACGGCTGTCGGCACGGGACTCAATACCCATCCACGTTTCGCCGAGTTGTTCGCCGCCAAGATCGCCCAGATGACGAAGCTGCCTTTCGTCAGCGCCGAGAACAAGTTCGAGGCGCTCGCCTCGCACGACGCCTACGTGTTTACGCATGGCGCCCTGAACACGGTGGCTATGGCCATGTTCAAGATTGCCAATGACATAAGGCTGCTCGGCTCAGGTCCACGCTCAGGTTTCGGGGAGATCCTTTTGCCCGAGAACGAGCCGGGGTCGTCGATCATGCCCGGAAAGGTCAACCCTACCCAGTGCGAGGCGGTGACGATGGTTGCAGCCCAGGTGATGGGCAACCACGCGACGATCAGCTTTGCCGGAAGCCAGGGCCATCTCGAACTCAACGTGTTCAAGCCGCTGCTCGCCTATGCCATGCTGCAATCGATCAGGCTGCTCGGCGACGTCGCCGACAGCTTCACCCAAAATTGCATCGTCGGCATCGAGGCCAATCGCGGGCGCATCAAGGACCACATGCAGCGCTCGCTGATGCTCGTCACGGCGCTTGCGCCCCATATCGGCTACGACAAAGCGAGCGAAATCGCCAAAGCCGCTCATAAGCGGGGAACGACGCTCCGCGAGGAAGCAGTGCGTCTTGGCCATGTGACGGCCGAGGATTTCGACCGTCTGGTGCGGCCCGAGGACATGATCACGCCAAAGGCCTGATCGGGGTCGGTCAGAGGCCCAATTGCCGAAGCGTCAAATGACCAGGCCTAGAAACAAGCGCTCGCTGACGATCGCCCGCCACCGTACCAGCATCTCGCTCGAAGACGAGTTCTGGCAGGCTCTATCCGACATTGCCCGCGAAGAGGCAAAGTCAATCGCCACCCTTGTCGGCGAGATCGACAAGGGGCGTGCCGAGGCGAGTCTTTCGGCTGCTATACGACTTTACGTGCTGCAAAGGATGCGCACGAAACTTTAAGCGGCCCACTTAATGCGGATCACCCCTTTCGGAAAACCGGTTTCCGCTTTTTCGGATGTTGCGCTAGGGACCGCCGAAAATGCCGACGCCCTTCTTCCATGAATCGGGCGCTTCCTGCGCCGCGCCGCTCTGCGTGGGACGGCGCGGCTTGCTCACCGAGCGATGACGCACGGGCGGCACGACCTCGACTCCAGCGGGTGCGGCTTGGTCGACGACGCTGGTCGTCGCGGTGTCGGCCGGCGCCCCATCGTCGGGCGCCGCCGGGGTTGCCGAAAGCGGCTCCGGCGGAAGTGCCGCCTCCGGGGTCGCCTCGCCGGGTGGTGCCGGTGACGCCGAAGTCGGCTCCGGCGGAAGTGCCGCCCCGGGAGCCGCCGTACCGGGCGATGAGGCAGCCGGCGGCGCGGCGGTCGAAGCCGGCGTCACAACGCCCTCGCCCTCGCTCTCGGCGTTGGGCACCGGCATGCGCATCGCATCGATTGACGGCGGCGAGGTGTCTCCAGAGGGATCTGACTGGAGCTTCGGCTTGTTCGGCGATTCGCTTTCGGCCCGGGGTCTTGGCCCTTCGACCGGCTCAGCTTCGGCAGGCTGCGCCGGCGGTGGGGTAATTTCGGCGGGCGGCACGGTATCGGCCTCTGGCTCGACAACCGGAGGAGCCTCAGAATCGGGCGGGGCATCGGGAGCCGCTTGCGTCTTGCCGCTGACATCAAGCGTCTCGAGGCGCTCAACGTCCTGCTGCATGAGGCGCATGGTGAGATATTCCTCGATCGAGGCGGTATCGATCGAGGGCGTAATCTCATTCGTCTTGTTAAGCGAGCCCGTGAAGACGAGGTTCACCGGGGGGACCGACTTATGGTCGGCGCCCGTAAGCGTCATGGCCCACTCGCTATCGATCTTGAGGCTCGCAAGCTCGAGATAGAAATTCACCTTGGTTGCGGCGCCAGCCGTGGAAAGCGTCGCTGGCGCAAGACGAACCGTGCCGTTCTTCACCTCGAAGGTGAACTCGGTTGGCGGGTATTTGTAGAGGCCCTTGGTGAGGGTGTCGCGCACCGTCCGGGTCTCTGCGGCAATCTCCTCCTTGTCGACCTTGATCGTTTTTTTGGCGGCGGTGAGAGCAACTTTTCGCAGCGGCTCCGGACTCAAGGTCTGCAAGGCACCAGGGCCCAGCGACAGGCTCCCGTTTCCGTCCAAGCCGGCGACAAGGCCTGGCGGACTCAAACCCTCGCCTTGCACCGAGAAGGCAAAATCGAAGGGACCCCTGGCGAGGTCGCAGCCAAGAAGCGCCAGCGATGCCTCGTCGAGCTTACCGCCCTTAAGCTCGGCCTTCGCGTCGAGCTCGGCGCCGGCCCCACGCGGCCACAAACCTCCCGAGGCAACAAGCGCACCGCCAAACAGACGGCCATCGAGATTGGTGATGGCGAGGCCCTGCTTGTCGACCTTGGCGGCAACGGTTGCGCCCAAGACCTGGAACGGCGCGCCAAGGGAAAGCGTCTTGGCGGCAACGTTGATATCGCCTTCCGCCTTGTCCAGAAGGCCTAGCGAGAAGCCACGCGAGGGCCAAACGCCAGAGACGTCGGCGCCAATTGCGCCCAGCATTTCCTCGGTCGAGGGCGTGCGCTGCCAGGCCACTAGAACGCCCAGCAGAGAGGGCAGCGACACGTAGTCGGCGCTCGCCCCGATGGTGAATCGCGTCTTGGGACCGCCGGTATCGAAATGGGCGTTTCCCGTGACCGGCTGGCCGGCCACCGTGCCGGTGACGGCATTGAGATCGAGGCTTGCGATCTGTTTCACGACATCGGCGTGAAGCGCAAGCGGGACGCCGGCCGAGGACGGGGACGCCTCCAAGCCAAGCAACATGAGGGCAAGGCTCGCATCTTGGCTGGTAAGCGACGTCTTGCCGTTGAACGTCGCACCAGAGTCTTGCGCCGATCCTTGACCATCGAAGGACAGTTTCATTATCGCCGTCTCGAGAGAAACTTTTCCCGTCAACTTGGATTTGGGTACACCCTCAAGCTCAAGCGTCAGCTTGCCCGGGCCTCCACTTGCGGCGGCGAGCCGCTCGGCCGGAAGATCGGGAAAGAGGAGAACCAGCAGCGCCTGCGGCCGATCGCCCGTCACGCTGCCGTCGAGTTCGATATTCGCCTCGGTGAGCTTAGCCGGGTCGCCGACGGCGCGGGCGATGAGGCTGACATCCGAGCCGCCGGCCTTACCGGCGAGGTCGATCGAAGCCTTGGTGCCCTCGCCCTGCTTTGCCGCGACGAGGCCGACATGGATATCGAGAGGCGCAAGAGCCGAGAGATGCTTCGATTGGCTCACGCCTTGTGGCAGACCGAAGAGCTGAGAGACGATGCGGAGGCCGTCGGTCGTGGTGGCCTTCAGCCCGAAATCCACACCGCCCGATGGCGCCTCGCTCAAGCGTTCGATATGGCCCTTGCCGTTCAACGCGACTGCATCGGCAGCGGCAAAATCGAGCTTTTGCAAATCGAGCGTGTCGCTGATGAGCGTGAAGCCAGCGTCGAGCCTGCCGGACGGTATATTCGGGAGTAGCAACTCACCCACATGCAAGGTCACGCGCGCATCGTCGTCGCGGAGCTGCACCAGGGGATTAGGCTCGGCCTCAGGAGCGGCGCCATCCTTGGCCGCCGCCGCGGTAGGAAACCACGATCGCCAGATCGGGCCCTCGCCGAGAAGCTCGCGGAGATCGAGCTTGTCGCTGTCGAGGGACAGCTCGATCAGGCGCCGCTGACCGCCCTGGAGACGAAGGGCCCCGCGGAACTTGGTGTCGCTCAGAACGCCCTCGGCATCGGCGAGGGTGAGCTCGCCGTCACCGACAGTGGCGTTCGCCTGAAGGGTGAAATTGCCCATCGAGGCTTGAGACGACACCTCGCGATCGCCGGAGCCCCAACGGCTCAGAGCGCGCAAATCAGAGCCGTCGAGCTTCACCGGACCGGCAAAGACAGGACCGAACTTGCCGTGCGTGAGCTTGCCACCGACGTCGATGCGGTTCTTGCCGGGAAGCGTCGCGCTGAGGTGGTTGATCGTCACGCCACTCTCGCTCGCCGCCAACGCGACATCGAGATCGCCGACGAGGTCGCCGCCAAGCCCGGCTTGCTCCAGCTTGACCGCGAGCGTGGCGTCGCCCAATTCCGCGGCGTCGGTCAGGACTTCCTCGGCGAACAGATAAAGCACCTCGGCGGGAGACGGACGCCCGCCAACGTCCCCGGCCGGCGCACCGAACAGCACGTCGAGATCGACCCAGCGGGCCTCGAGCGCTGCGTCTGCCTTGAGGTGGTCGGCGAAGTCGAGGTCGAGGCGTCCCTTCATGATCTGGGGGCGACCTTTGGCGTGGATGGTAAGATCGAAGTCGGGGAGCTCGGCGTGATCGAGCGTCGCCTTAAGGGGGCCCTTCAGCTCGAAGAACGAGGCGGCGTCGCCGGGCGTTGCGGCTGCCTCCCCCTGTTTCTCGTCGGCGGGCGCGGTGCCGGCGTCAGGCGCGGTGCCGGCGTCGGGCGCGGTGCCGGCCGCGGCATTGGCATTGGCCACGCGCACGATGATGGTGCCGTCATAAGCCGGCTTCGCGGTAAGGCCGGTAACGTCGCCATCGAGCGCATAGGTGGTATTGCGTTCAGCGTCGCGCAGCGCCGACTTAATGCGAAACAGCCCCGCAGCGTCCGGCTCGCTGGTCGAGAAGCGAAGCTCTTGCTGGCGCCCTTCGTAACTGTAGGTCGCGGAGACCTTGTAAGGCCCCGAGAGTGATGCCGCACTCGCCTCGCCGACGATGTCCTCGAGGGTAAGTCTCGGCGAACCGTCCTTGGTGATCTCGATCCTGCCGCCGCTCACGCTGACGGAATCGAGCATGACCTCTTTCGGCGCGAAGGGAAGCGCGACGCCCCTGCGCCCCACGTCGCTCAAATTGCTGCCGCCGTCGCCTCGGACATCGAGGCGAAGCACGGGATCGACGATGGCGATCTTGCGCGCCTCGAACGTGCCGGACAGGAGGGCTCCGAAATTGAGCCAGGCTTCGAACGAGCGGGCTTCGAGCACCGGCTTATCGAGATTGCCTGTCTCGTCGGCGACCTTCACATCGTCGAATTTCAGCTCCGGCGCCGGCAGCAGCACGAGATGAACGTTGCCACCGACCTTGACCTGGCGTCCGAGCAGCTTCGTGGCCTGGGTCTCGAACACAGGACGATAGTCGTTCCAGTCGATGAAGAGCGGCGCGGCGAACAGCGCGCTCAGCACCAAGATCAGCAATGTCGTCAAAGCAAGGAGGAATGAGTTCAAGTCTTGTGCTCAAGGCCTGGATGCGAGCGCGCAGTCACCGGGCGAACGCGACGAGCGTCGGCCGGTCCCGGCCCCTGACGCTTGCTCATGCTAACGCAAAAATCTTGCCAGGATTGAGGATATTCAACGGGTCGAGCGCCTTTTTTATGGCAACCATGACACCAATGCCGAGCCCGTGCTCGGTGGCGAGATAGGTGATCTTGCCTTGGCCTACGCCATGCTCTCCAGAGCACGTGCCCTCGAATCTAAGCGCGCGCTCGACCAGCCTATCGACGAACTCGCGCGCCTTGCTCCGCTCCTCGGGATCGATCAGCGGCATGACGTGGAAATTGCCGTCGCCGACATGGCCCACGATCGGCGCGAGCAGCCCAAGCCGGTCGATGTCAGCCCTCGTTTCGACGACGCAAGCGGCAAGCGCGGAGATGGGGACGCAAACATCGGTGGTGAGCAGCTCCGCGCCAGGCCTGAGCGAGCGCGCGGCCCAATAAGCGTCGTGGCGCGCCTGCCAGAGTCTCGTCCGGTCCTCTTGGCGCTCGGCCCATTCAAGTTCCCCTCCCCCTTCGGCCCGCGCAATCTCGGCAAAGGCCTCGACCTGTTCGCGTGCGCCGGCGGGCGTGCCGTGAAATTCGACGAACAGCGTGGGCGCCTCGGGAAGAGCAAGATGCGAGTAGGCGTTGCAGGCACGGATCTGCACCTCATCGGCCAGCTCGATGCGGGCGAGTGGAAGCCCCGTCTGCAGCGCGGCAATGGTCGCGTTGCAGGCCCCTTCGATCGAGCCGAAGGGGCAAATCCCGGAGAGGATTGTCTCGGGGATGCCGTGGAGCCTGAGTGTGAGCGATGTGATGATGCCGAGCGTCCCTTCGGAGCCGACGAGGAGGCGGGTGAGATCATAGCCCGCCGAAGACTTCCGGGCCCTGCCCCCGGTTGTGATGATGCTGCCGTCGGCAAGCACCGCCTCGAGCCCGAGCACCGCGTCGCGCATGGTGCCGTAGCGCACGGCGTTGGTGCCCGAGGCGCGGGTCGCGGCCATGCCGCCAAGGCTTGCATCGGCGCCCGGATCGACCGGAAAGAACAAGCCCGCGTCGCGCAAATGACCGTTGAGGACTTTCCGCGTGACCCCCGGCTCCACGACGCAGTCGAGATCGCCTTCGTGAACGGCGATGATTCGGTTCATGGGCGAGAGATCGAGCGAAAGGCCACCGAAAGGCGCGTTGACATGCCCTTCGAGCGACGTCCCTGTGCCGAAGGGGATGATGGGTACGCGCGCCTCGGCGCACAGCCTCACCACTTCCGAGACCTCGGCCGTCGTCTCGGCGAACAACACCGCATCGGGCGGCTCGAGCTTGAGCCAAGTGAGCGTGTTCGCGTGCTGCTCTCTAAGCGCCTGGCTCATCGAGAAGCGGTTGCCGAAGCGCGCGGCAAGGGCGACGAACAGGGCTTGTTTAGCCTCGTCGGTTACGCGCGTCCGCGCCTTTGCGATACCCAACGTCATGGGGCGCATTCTATAGGCGGATCGTTACGAAAAGTTCGGCTTTTGCTCTAGACGCCGACGACGCCGAGCACGGCTGCGTAATGGCAGCTTGCGGCCGTCAGCACGAAACCGTGCCAAATGGCGTTCTGATAAGGCAAGCGCTCCCAGAGGTGGAACACAACGCCGATCGTGTACAGCAAACCGCCGATCCCGAGCATGATCGCGACCCAAGCGGGCACCGCGGTCACGAGCGGATGCCAGGCCGCGACGATGGCCCAGCCCTGCACGAGATAAAGCCCGACCGTCACGCCTTCGAGAAAACGCGGGACCACGAGCTTGATGAGAATGCCGATCGCGGCGATGGTCCATACCACCGCGAGGAGCCCGAGACCCCAAGCATTGTTCATCTTGATCAGAACGAAGGGCGTGTAGGTGCCGGCGATCATGAGAAAGATCGCGGCGTGGTCGAGGCGGCGAAAGACCTCTTTCAGTTTGGGCGGGTGCATGATGAGATTGTAGCCCGCCGAGCAGCTGAACATGGCGACGAGCGCGAGGCCGTAGATGGCGAGGCTCGCGACCCAAAGCGTCATCTGCGACTTCACACCGATGACGAGCAGAACGGCGAGGGCAACGAGGCTAGCGGCGATGCCGACGGCGTGGATACATCCGTCGGCCACCCGCTCACGCACGCTGTAATTAGGAAACACGACACTACCCTTGGCCTAGCTGATCCATGCAAGCATGTAAGACTGAAAATCAGCTTACCAAGGTGTACGGCAAGGTTGAGGCGTCAAAACGAAGCGCCTCTTGACGCGCTACTGCCCGCAGGCGGCCGAACCGGTGGTGCAGACATAAGGCACGACCACACCAGTGAAGCAGGTCGTGTAGAAGCGTGTGGTCACAATGTCGGGCTTGATCTGAGCCTCGGGCGGGACGCCGTTCGGCCGGACCGCCTTCCAGAACGGGTCGCCCTTCACCTTGTGGGCATACAAGGTCAGATAGGCCCATCGCCTGGCGTGCTTCAGCTCATTCGCGCTCTGGACGACGAGCGCTTGCGACGTATGCGCGGCTTCGGCGGGCGACGCTTCGCTCGCCGTGGCAGTCACCAATTGGCAAGAAGCCTTGGCCGGTCCAAGACCACTCATGCCAAAGCCGATGACGCAAAGTCCAACGAAGGCCGCCCTTGAAGCGCGAAGCGTCGTCGTCTCACGAGGAGCCATTGATGTGACCTCGCGCGCTAATTGCCGCAAACCGCAGAGCCCGTCGTACAAACATAGGGGACGACGACGCCGGTGAAGCAAGTCGTGTAGAAGCGGCTCGTGACGAGATCGGGCTTGAGCTGTGCGTCGGCGGGAACGCCGTTCGGCCGGACCGCTTTCCAGAACGGGTCGCCCTTCACCCTCCGCGCACTCAGGCTGACGGAGCTCCAGCCCCGAGAGTGCTTCAAGTCGTAGGCGCTCTGCAGAGCGAGTGCCCGGGAGCTGGTGACCGCCTCGGCCTTGGAGTCGGCGCTATGGGTCGCGGTGATGAGCTGGCAACTGGCCAGGGCCGGCTTGGCGCCGAAGGTCGCGAACGCAATTCCTGCAACGGCAAGCACAATGATACCCATCCGCAAAGCTTGAAGCATGTCCCTCTCTCCCGATTAGCGTGGCGGCGAAACTCTTTTTGGCAGCGCGATTGCTGCACCGCAACGTTTATTAGCAGAGTTGTCATGCGGTTTTTTGTCGATTTCGGAAGTATCAACGCGCCAAGCCGCAAAGACTTGCAACCGGTTCGAACCGGCCCTAGCTGCGGATCATGGCCGCCCCAGTGACCGGTCTTTTTTTGTCCGCTCGCGCCAATGGTATAGGTTCAAGCTTCATGACAAAGATTCGCTCCTCTGCCGCGCAGGCCGCGCTGCCTCCTCCCGAGGAGGCGGAGGAGGAGGCGCGCCCGATCTCCGAGCAGGCCATGCGGAAGCGCGCGAGCCACTATCTGGACGTGCTGAACAAGGAACAGCGCGAGGCAGTCGAGACGCTCGATGGCCCCCTGTTGGTGCTTGCCGGCGCCGGCACCGGCAAGACGCGGGTGCTCACCACCCGCATTGCCCACATTTTGAGCTTGGGACGCGCGCGCCCTTCCGAGATCCTCGCCGTCACCTTCACCAACAAGGCGGCGCGCGAGATGAAGGCGCGCGTGGCCGAGCTGATCGGCGGCGTGGTCGAGGGCATGCCTTGGCTGGGTACGTTCCACGCTATCGGGGTGAAGATCCTGCGCCGGCACGCCGAGCTCGTCGATTTGAAGCCCTCCTTCACCGTGCTCGACACTGACGACCAGATCAGGCTGCTCAAGCAGCTGCTCGAAGCCGAGAACATCGACGAGAAGCGATGGCCGGCGCGGCTGCTCGCCGCCATGATCGACGGCTGGAAGAATCGCGGGCTCACGCCGAAGCGCGTGCCCGAGGGCGAAAGCTTCGCCTTCGCCAATGGAAGGGCGCGGGAACTCTACGCCGCCTATCAGCGCCGCTTGAAGGAGCTGAACGCCGCCGATTTCGGCGATTTGCTGCTGGAGAATTTGCGGCTGTTCCAGGAGCACCAGGATGTGCTCGAAAAATACCAGCAGCGCTTCCGCTACATGCTGGTCGACGAGTACCAGGACTCGAACGTTGCGCAATATCTCTGGCTCAGGCTGCTGGCGCAGGGCAACGGCAACATCTGCTGCGTCGGCGACGACGATCAGTCGATCTACGGCTGGCGCGGGGCTGAGGTCGACAACATCCTGCGCTTCGAGACCGACTTCCCCGGCGCCAAGGTTATCAGGCTCGAGCGCAACTATCGCTCGACAGGGCATATCCTCGGTGCGGCCTCGGGCCTGATCGCCCATAACAAAGGCCGCCTCGGCAAGACGCTCCGGACGGACGGCGATGAAGGCGAGAAGGTCGAGATCGAGGGCTGCTGGGATGATGAGGAAGAAGCGCGCGTCATCGGCGAGGACATCGAGCAGCTGCAGCGGCAAGGCCACTCGTTGAGCGAGATCGCCATCCTGGTGCGCGCATCCTTCCAGATGCGAGCCTTCGAGGATCGCTTCATCACGCTCGGCCTTCCCTATCGCGTCATCGGCGGCCCGCGCTTCTACGAGCGCCAGGAAATCAAGGACGCGACAGCTTATTTCGAGGTGACACTCAACCCGACCAACGACCTCAAATTCGAGCGCATCATCAACACCCCGCGGCGGGGGCTTGGCGAATCGAGCCTGAAATCTTTGCATCAGCTCGCACGCGCCCGCGGCGTGCCGCTGATGCAGGCGGCACGGCTGATCGTGGAAACCGAGGATTTGAAGCCTAAACCGCGCAAGGCGCTCACCGACCTCATCGCCTCCTTCGATCGCTGGCGCTCGATGATCGAGACGATGCGCCACACCGACCTCGCCGAGCTGATCCTCGATGAGTCCGGCTATACCAGCATGTGGCAGGCGGAGCGCTCGCAGCAAGCGCAAGGCAAGCTCGAGAACCTGAAAGAGCTGATCCGCTTCATGGAGGAATTCGACACGCTCGCAGGCTTCCTCGAGCATGTGTCGCTGGTGATGGATGCGACCGGCGAGGAAGGCGAGACCCGCGTTAGTCTGATGACGCTGCACAGCGCCAAGGGCCTCGAATTCGACACGGTGTTTCTCCCCGGCTGGGACGAAGGCCTCCTTCCCCACCAGCGGAGTCTTGATGAGTCAGGCCGCGCCGGGCTCGAGGAGGAGCGGAGGCTCGCCCATGTGGGGCTGACCCGGGCAAGGAAGCTTGCCAAGATCACCTTTGCGCAGAACCGCCGCAACCACGGGACTTGGCAGCAGGCGCTGCCTTCGCGTTTCATCGACGAGCTGCCGGTCGATCACGTTGAGGTGGCGGAGGACAAGGGCTTGCGCGGCTATGGGCCGAGCCGCTTCGACACGGCGGAGAATTTGTTCGCCGCCGGCTTCTACGAGACGCCGGGCTGGCAGCGAGCGCAACGCAATCGGCCGCGCGGCGGCGAGCAGAAGCGGGCGCGCGAGCCCATCACCATCGACGGCACGCTCGTTGCGGCGAGTACCTCCGACGGCGCGGGGCTCGAAGTCGGCGCGCGCGTGTTCCACCAGAAATTCGGCTATGGCCATGTCGCTCATGTCGACGGCAACAAGCTCACCGTCGATTTCGACAAGACCGGGCAGAAGAAGGTGGTCGATACGTTCGTTGAGCGGGTCTGAGCTTGATGCGATCAGCGTTTGCGCTTGCGACAATGCTGGCCGCTTCGACCACAAATACTGCAAGCGCCAACGCCGAGCCTGGCTGGACCGTTGAGCGCTCTGAGGTCGCCTATCTCATCTACGGCGAGCCGAAGACGCCGGTGCTTACCATCACCTGCGGCCAGCAGGAAGGCGAGACCGGCAAGGACGAGACGCGTATAGAGGTCGATACCGTAAAGGGCACGAGGACGAAGGCCGACAAGGTGGTGCTGGTCGTGGAGATGAAGAGCGGCCGGAAGGAAGTACCCCTCACCCCCGAAATTTGCGGCGGCGACAATGAATGCACCAACCTGCCCGACGGCGAGATCTACCGCTA
>DATHCZ010000228.1:0-8366 GCA_035319265.1 Methyloceanibacter sp.
CTCCCCCGCAAATTCTGAATGCTTCGACGTCATACCGGCGAAAGCCGGTATCCAGCAACAAACGCACAGACCTTGCGAACGGAGGACAACTAAGGCCTGACCTGACCTTCGCCGCGCACGACATATTTGAACGTCGTGAGCTGCTCGACGCCCACGGGACCGCGCGCGTGGAATCGGCCGGTGGCAATGCCGATCTCGGCCCCCATGCCGAACTCTCCGCCATCGGCGAACTGAGTCGAGGCATTGTGCAGCACGATCGCACTATCGACGCGCGCGAGGAATTGCTCGGCCGCAGCCTTGTCGGCGGTGACGATGGCCTCGGTATGCTGCGAGCCGTAGCGTGCGATGTGGTCGATCGCCTCATCGAGCCCATCGACCACCTTCACCGCGATGATCGCGTCGAGAAATTCCTTGGGCCAATCTTCTTCGGTCGCAGCCTTTACCCGGACATCAACGTTTTGCGTCTCCGCGTCTCCGCGCACCTCGCAACCCGCTTCGATCAGCATCGCGACAAGAGGGGCAAGATGCTTTGGCGCCGCCTTGCGGTCGACCAACAGAGTCTCCGCCGCACCGCAAATTCCAGTCCGCCGCATCTTGGCGTTGAGCACGATCCTCTTGGCCATATCGAGATCAGCCGGGGCGTGTACATAGACGTGGCATACGCCTTCGAGATGCGCGAACACCGGCACGCGCGCCTCGTCCTGCACGCGCGCGACGAGGTCCTTGCCGCCGCGCGGCACGATCACGTCGATCGCGCCGCCCAGGCCTTGCAACATGAAGCCGACCGCCGAGCGATCGACCGTCGGCACGAGCTGGATCGCCTCGCGCGGAAGCCCCGCCTCCGCGACTCCGTCGGTCAGGGCGTTGGCAATGACGAGAGAGGTGAGGAAGCTCTCGGACCCGCTGCGCAAGATCACGGCGTTGCCTGACTTGAGGCACAGCGCCGCCGCGTCCGCCGTTACGTTAGGTCGCGACTCGTAGATGATGCCGATCACGCCGAGCGGCACGCGCACGCGGGAAATCTCGAGGCCATTCGGTCGCGTCCACGAGGCGATCACCTGGCCGACCGGATCGGGAAGCGCCGCCACCTCGCGGATGCCCTTGGCCATGGCCGCGACGCGAGAAGGATCGAGCATCAGCCGGTCGAGAAACGCCTGATCGCGCCCCTTGGCGCGCGCCGCATCGATCTCCTGAACGTTGGCGTCGATGATCTTCTGCGCGTTCGCCTCGATCCGTGCAGCCATTGTTTCGAGCGCGCGGTTCTTGGCCTCGGTGGGCGCCAGCGCAAGCACACCCGCCGCCTCGCGCGCGAGGCGCCCCATATAGAGCATCATCGGCTCGATCGAGCCGGGATTGACGTTCTCTTGCTTTGATTCGGACAGTTGATTCATTTCCAAATGGCCTTCGGGTTAGGCCAACTGACAATAAGCAAACGAAACCCGCCGGGCTATGCCGGTTTGGGGCTCCAAATCAAGATACCTGGCAAGAACCAACCTCATCGGATTAGCCCCTTCGGTTCGAACTCGGTGCGCTAATGCAACTCCACTAGCGAGCCGCCATCCTCCGGGAACGTAATCGTGGCGGAAATCTCGTCGCCCTCGGCGTCTGGGGCCTTCGTGAAGCTCTTGAGGGTAGAGTTGAGGACTCTTTGATCGGCATCGTAGTATTGAAAGTTGTCCCTCTCCCACACCGCGAAGTCCTTACCATTGCCCCAGAAATACGTCTTATGATGGTAAGACCTGCTTTCGCCACGAAAGTAGAACGTCTTGACGCGAATGGCGGTGTCGAACGCATAACACTTATCCGTCTCGACTGAGAGCCAACCACGCGAGAGCCACGACCCATCCTTCTGCTGATAGGCAATCGCCACCCACACCTCCACGGGAAATTTATTGCAGAAGACGATGTCGGCCCTTGCGGTTGAAACTCCCAATGTGCAGACCACGCAGGCGGCGCAAGCCACCGTTGACCTGAATAAACGCATTGATGATCCTCCCGAAATTTTGGTGCCCCTTACTCTTGCCTCGCGCTGCGACCTCGACGTGAAATCAGCCTTTGCGCTTCAGCATCATGTCGTCCCGGTGGATCAGCTCGGGACGGCCAAGGTAGCCGAGAATCTCGGCGATTTCACCGCTCTTGCGCCCGACAATGGCCTCGGCCTCGGCGTGATCATAGGCGGCGAGCCCGCGCCCGATCTCGACACCTTCGAGGGTTCTTATCACCACGGCATCGCCCCGCTCGAAGCTGCCCTCGACGCGGGTAACACCGGCGGGAAGCAGACTCTTGCCGGATGCGAGCGCCTGCGCCGCGCCGTTATCGATAACGACCGCGCCCTTCGGTTCCAGCGTACCCGCGATCCATCGTTTGCGCGCCGTCACCGGGTCCGACCGAGCCAGGAACCAGGTGGCGATCCCTTTCGTGGCAAGCGCATCGAGCGGATGCAGCACCTTGCCGCTCGCGATCACCATATGCGTGCCGGCCGACACGGCGATCTTAGCCGCCTCGATCTTGGTGACCATGCCGCCTTTCGACAGCTCTGAGCCGACATCGCCGGCCATGGCCTCGATCTCCGGCGTGATCTCGCGCACCTCGTCGAGGCGGCGCGCATCTTCGCGTGATCCCGGCGGCGCCGTATAGAAGCCATCGACGTCGGAGAGCAGCACGAGGCAGTCTGCGCTCATCATCGAGGCGACGCGGGCGGCGAGCCTGTCGTTGTCGCCGTAGCGAATCTCGCTTGTTGCCACTGTGTCGTTCTCGTTGACCACCGGCACGGCGCCGAGCTTGAGCAACGTCGTCATGGTGTTGCGGGCATTGAGGTAGCGCCGCCGCTCCTCGGTGTCGCCGAGCGTGAGCAGAACTTGCGCCGCGACCAGGTCGCGCGCCCGGAAGGCATCCTCATAGGCATGGGCGAGATCGATCTGGCCGACAGCCGCCGCGGCCTGGCTGTCCTCGAGCTTGAGCGCGCCCTTGGGCAGCTTGAGTGCGTTGCGGCCGAGCGCGATGGCGCCGGAGGACACCACCACGATCTCCTTGCCTTTCGCTCTGAGCGCGGCGATGTCATCGGCGAGCGCTTCGAGCCAAACTCGGCGCAGCATACCCGAAGTCGCATCGACCAGGAGCGACGAACCGATCTTGACCACGAGCCGCTTGGCGCCCGTCCATTCGTTTCTCATGGCCGCCACCGTTCTACCGGCGCTTGCGCCTTGCCTCCCTCGGCATTCGCGCCGGCGGCCCGCATCGATTTGATCTCGGGCACGAGCGCACGCAGCACCTCGGTCACGCCTTCGCCGCTTGCAGCAGAGACGATGAGCGGGGTCGTGCCGGCAACCTTTTTCAGCGCCCGCGCCTTCTTTTTGATCTCGTCCTTCGGCACGGCGTCAGCCTTGGACAGCGCGACGATCTCGGGCTTGTCCTCGAGTCCCGCGCTGTAGGCCTCAATCTCGCCGCGGATGATGGCATAGGCCTCGGCGGGATCATCGAGCGTCGCGTCGACGAGGTGGAGCAGCACGGCACAACGCTCGACATGGCCGAGGAATCGGTCGCCGATGCCCGCGCCCTCATGAGCACCTTCGATCAGTCCCGGAATGTCGGCGAGCACGAAGTCGAAGCCGTCGACGCGCACCACGCCGAGATTGGGGTGGAGCGTGGTGAAAGGGTAGTCGGCGATCTTGGGCTTGGCCGCGCTCACGGCCGCAAGGAACGTCGATTTGCCGGCGTTGGGCAGACCGATGATGCCGGCGTCGGCGATCAGCTTCAGCCTGAGCCAGATGGTGAGCTCCTCGCCCTTCTGGCCGGGATTGGCATGGCGCGGCGCCTGCTTGGTCGAAGACTTGAAATGGGTATTGCCGAAGCCGCCGTTACCGCCGCGGGCGAGCACGATGGTCTCGCCCGGCTTGGTCAGATCCGCGATCAGCGTCTCGTTGTCCTGACCGAGGATCTGAGTTCCTGGCGGCACTTTCAACACCACGTCGGCACCCTTGGCGCCGGAGCGGTTCTGGCCCTTGCCGTGGCCGCCCTTCTTCGCCTTGAAATGCTGCTGGTAACGGTAGTCGAGAAGCGTGTTGAGGTTCGCCACGCACTCGACGATCACGTCACCGCCTTTGCCGCCATCTCCCCCGTCGGGACCGCCGAACTCGACGAACTTCTCCCGCCGGAAGCTCACGCACCCATTCCCTCCGTCGCCTGAGCGCACATAGACCTTGGCCTGATCGAGGAACTGCATGGCGAGGGCTTAGCACCAGCTTCTTTCCAATACACTAGGAGACCGCTCGAGGCGACCAGGTCTAGGTCCTGAGGAAGCCGGCGAGAGCCGCCGCGCGCTCGAGCCGGTAGGTCAGGCAATGGGCCTTGATGCCCCGTGCCGCGCATTCGCGCACCTGCCTGCCCTGAGGCACGAAGCCGAACTTGGCGATGATGCGGGCCGAGGCGAGATTGTCGGTGAAATGGCCGACGGTGAGATAGTCGAAGCCGTCTTTCTCGAAGGCGTAGACGATCAGCGCGCGAACCGCCTCGCTCGCAAAGCCCATGTTCCAATAAGGCTTGCCGATCCAATAGCCGAGCTCGGCGTGGTCTTCGCCGAAGGCGCGATAGCCGGTGCAGCCGATCAGCAGCCCGCCGTTGGCGATGGCGAATACCACACCCTCCTCGCCGGCGAGCGCGCTCGCGATCCACTCGGCGGCCTGCTCTTCGCTATAGGGATGGGGGATCGTCCCCGTCATGCTGGCGACGTCGTAGTCGCCGGCGAGCAGGCTGATCCGGCCCGCGTCGGCAAGCTCGAGCGCGCGCAGCAAGAGCCTTGGCGTCCTAATATCCATGCGGCGAGGCTACACGATAAGCCGGAACTGCGTCACGGTGGGCGACATTTGTCATTGCCGGCTTGACCGGGCAACCCGGTAACCCACTAAGACAGGGTGTTTACTGGATGCCCGGCTGCGCGGGCATGACACTTCTAGATTTCAGAAGAAGGCAGCAAGCCTAGCTCGGCTTCACCGAGACGTAGACGCGGCCCTTCTGCTTGGTCGCGTAGGTGACCTCGCCCTCGCGGAGCGCGAACAGCGTGTGGTCCTTGCCCATGCCGACGCCGTCGCCCGGGTGCCACTTGGTGCCGCGCTGGCGGACGATGATGTTGCCGGCGAGCACACTCTGGCCGCCCGACTTCTTCACGCCGAGCCTGCGCCCGGCGGAGTCGCGGCCGTTGCGCGATGAGCCGCCTGCTTTCTTGTGTGCCATGACGTAGGCTCCTTATTTCTTCTTCGGCTTGGCGGCCGGCTTCTTGGTCTCGGCCTTGGCCGCTCTCGTCGCTGGCTTCCGCGCGGGCTTGGCGGCGGCCTTCTTCTCAGAGGGCTTTGCCTCGACCTTCTTGGCGGGCTTCTGATCGGCCTTTTTCGGCTCCGGCTTGACAACCTGCTTCGACGGCTTCTTGCCGTCAGTCAAGATCTCGGTGATGCGAAGCGCGGTCAGCTCCTGCCGGTGACCCTTCTTGCGGCGATAGTTGGCGCGCCGCTTCTTCTTGAACACGGTGATCTTGTCGGCTCGTCTCTGCTCGATGACCTCGGCAGCGACCAGAGCGCCGGCGATGGTCGGGCTTCCCGTCTTGGGGCCGCCTTCGCCGCCAAGCAGGATCACCTCTGCAAGCTCGATGATATCGCCCGGCTTGCCGGCGATCTTCTCGATCTCAATGACGTCGTTCGGCGCCACGCGATATTGCTTGCCGCCCGTGCGAATGACCGCGAACATGGGAGTAAATCCGTCCAACTCTATGGGCTGAGAGGCCGGCACCTTGATGCGCGGCCAAGCCTGTAAAAAGGGCTAATGAGCGGCGCAATATAGAGACCAAGGCCGATAAGTCAATTGCCGCCGCGCTTTTCCGGGCCGGCGCACCGCTTCCGCTAATTGCCCCATAAAGAACAGAAAAACCGATTACCGGAGCATCCCCGTACGACCAGGAGGACGACCCATGCCGCCCTTCGGCCAGATCACTAAGGCCATTGCCTACCTCCGCGCGGAGAGCCCGTCGGAGGACGTTTCAAAGAACCCGATCGTCCAGCACCCCCACAATACCACCAGGGCCATACCTGAGCGGCTGCCGGCCACAACTATCAAGGAATTGTCGGCGCTCGAGCCTGCCAAGGCCATCGCCGCGACCGCAGAAGAGTGGGCCGCGATCATCTCCGCGATCGCTGTTTGCTCATTTTTCTGGCACCCGCTGCTCTATCTGCTCACGCTCATGGTGATTGGCTCGCGCCAGCATGCGCTGCTGATCATCGGCCACGACGCCTCGCATTACCGCTTTCTGCCGACGCGCTGGCAGAATGACCTCTTCGCCAACGTCTTCTTGATGTGGCCGACCTTCGCCTCGGTCGAAGGCTTTCGCAAGTTCCACTCGACCCATCATCAGTACACGAACCTTCCCGGCGACGGAAACCGGCATATCTGGTACACGCACGACGCCATGGGCGAGCTCGAGCCCGGCTGGCGCTTTCCCAAGACGCGGCTTGGCCTTGCGCTCGTGCTGCTGCGCCGCGCCTTCTTTTTCACTGGGATGTTCTGGATCGTCAGGGGGCTTGTGGGCGCCTCGCTCATTCCCTCACCGCATTGGATGATCGCCGCCAAGATCGCGTTCTATGGCTCGGTCGCCGGGGCGCTCACCTTCTTCGAGGCCTGGGAGGGCTTCCTGCTCTTTTGGCTTGTGCCGTTCTGTACTTGGCATATCGCGGTTCAATATGTCCGCATCATCTGCGAGCACAGCGCCGTCGAGAGCGACGAGGCGGAGTATGCAATCACCCGGACGACCATCCCCACCTGGCTCGAGTCGCTTCTCATCCTGCCGCGGAATGTCGGCTACCATCTCGAACATCACTGGTATCCGAGCGTGCCCTTTTACCGCCTGCCGCATCTGCACGAGCATTTGATGGCGCGCGAGGGCTTTCGCACGAATGCCGTGGTCAGACGCTCGGTGAGCACCTCGTTGGGCGAGTGCGTCAGGCCCTAACAGGGGCACACTACCCCTCAGTTCTCCTCCTTGAGAGGCTCGAGGAACAGAACGCTCAAGTCCTCGGAGGGAGTGTAGTCATCCTCGGCCAGCACAAACGTGGTCGGTCCGGCCTTTTTGATGCCTTGTGCGCACAGTGAAACGAGCGCGTCCGGCGTGGTCTTGTCCACCGTCAGCTTGAACTTGCCGATCGGGCCGAGCCAGTTCTCGGCCGTCGTCAGCACGTATTTCAGCTCATAGCCCTTGAGGATGTCTTGCGAGGACTGCGCGAGCTTGGCTTGCGCCGATCGAACAAAGTCGGAATCGAAACAATAGGTCTTGCGCATCTCCGGTGAGGCGAGGTCCTCCTTGCCAAAGAAGAAATGCCGCGGCACGGGATGATAGCGATGGGTCACCTCGATGCTGCGCCCGGCGGGAAAGGTTTGAAACCAGTAGAAGGCGATATGCGTCTCCCAATGGGTGGTGGCGAGCGGCTTGTCCTCGGCACCGGTGGCCGTCTCCCAGTCGACCACGCCGTAGCGCTCGAGCTCGCGCCGCGCGTCCTCGGGCAGCGCATTGAGGCGATCGTAAGCGGCGGCGCTCGCCTCGTCTCCGCCCGCCATGGTGAGCGGGATATTGTAGCGCTTGAGCACGTCGGTCACGTCGACACCGAAGCGCGTGGCTCTCAGCTCGACCGACGGCTCGACCGTCTTGCCGTCGACGGTCACCAGGAAGTCCATGACATTGACCGGGTCGTTGCCTGCAAAGATGTAGTTCCCCTCCTCCCCGATCTCCATCGTCGGCAGGGGAAAGGCGACGAGCGTCGAGATGTCGTGGTCGCTCCGGTTGCGGAAGTGATAGGTCACGCGGACCTCGTCGCGGCTGAGATAGAGGTCCTCGCTCTCGACCGACACATTCGGATTGTAGGTGAGCTTGAGCCCGCCCACGTCGAGGCTCGCGCTCGAGTCATTAGCGGCTACCGGGGCGAAAACGAGCAAACTGGCGAATGCCAAGAGCACCGCACCCGTTGCCGCACTCACCGCGGTGCGTGACGTCTTCATGTCAAAGCTCCATTTTGCAGGTGAGCCTCGTCATCTAAGAAACAGGCTACTCGCTCGCGAGCGCTTCGATCTAGCGGTTTGAGCGGCACGATTGCCTTGATGCCGCTCAAGGGTTCCGTGGGGGGACACTCCGGGGACGGACTCCAACCTTGAAATTGCGCCGCGGCACGGCCCATTTGTCATTCCGCTTGGCGCAAAACCCATTTAGAAGGCGGGCCAGACCACGGCTTCAAGTCACGGAGAGGTGCCAGAGTGGTCGAATGGGACGGTCTCGAAAACCGTTGTACGGGTAACCGTACCGTGGGTTCGAATCCCACCCTCTCCGCCAGCTAGTC